>OMIX01000104.1 GCA_900299195.1 Deltaproteobacteria bacterium | reverse complement strand
ATTCCTCTACGTCTCGTGGGCTCGGAGATGTGTATAAGAGACAGGATCAATTCTGCCTATTTCATCATTTGACCTTCATGCTTCAAAGTCGCAAAAAAAGTATGGATAACTTTGTCTGATGAGAGGGAAGAATGAAAAGGACAAATATAATATTTTTAGTCGTTTTGTTGTGCGGTCAGTTCGTTGCGGCTGCTGATTTACCAGAGCGGGATCCTAACCCTTATGTGGATCTCTATCTTCAACGAGTATACGAAGCCCAAGCCACCGAGAAAAGAGCTTTGGCCGAATTAGAACTGGCTGAGGCTAAGCTTGCCATGGCTCGAAGGCTCAAGACGGTGGGGGCAGTGAGTTTGGAAGAGTTAATGGAGAAACAAGCGAGTTATCATGTGGCTTTGTCGGCGTTGGACCAATCGAAAGCGTTCATCGCTGAAACGATGGCTCTTTACCAATTGTCCTTAACGCGAACACAAGCCGGTCAAGATATGCCTATTTGTTTGCGTTAAAGGTTATTACGGTTTGTCTCTAAGTTCGACTGGGGAACCCTTTTTTGAAATTTTGATATTGATAGTCTCTACAAAAATACTAAAGCCCATCGCAAAATAAACATACCCTTTGGGAATGTGAAATCCGACCCCTTCGCCGAGTAACACCATTCCAATCATGAGCAAAAAACTCAAAGCAAGAATTTTGATGGTAGGGTGGCGGTCGACGAAATTAGAAATTCCCCCGCTCGCTATTAACATCACAATAAGAGCAAGCAGATTAGCCGCAACCATGATGACAAGATTCTGACTCATTCCAACAGCTGTAATCACACTATCAATAGAGAAAACGACATCGATCAGCATGATCTGAGTGATGACTGAGGTCAAAGTGACTTGGAAAGCACTTGAAGTCGTAGCTTCATGTTTCTCCCCTTCAAGTTTACTGTGAATTTCTTTTGTGGCTTTCCATAGCAAGAAGAGGCCTCCCAAAAGTAAAATGAGGGATTTGCCCGTGATCATGAAAGGACCGATTTGAGTCAATGGAGTGGTAAGAGTCGCAAGCCATGACATGAGGGAGAGCAATATGAGGCGACTTATTAAAGCACCCATAAGACCGGCTTTTCTCGCTAAATTTCGTTGCTCTTCAGGAAGCTTACCTGCAATGATTGAGATGAAAATGATGTTATCAATTCCAAGAACAATTTCTAAAGTCGTTAAAGTGGCTAAGCTTATCCATGCTTCGGTGTTTAAAAAAGCATTCAAAATCACGTTAGGGCTCCTTGAATTTAGATCCTCGGAAAGTTTGGCTTAAAGAAATGATGATATCGCCCCCTATGAATTATGGAAATAGTCGGTAGGCTGCCATTCCTAAGATTTCCTTAAGTGCCAAAGTAGAATTGTCCAAAGTCACTAAATTCGGAATTAGATTTTGCCATTTGATATCTGCATCGTGTCTGAAACTAACGGGAAAGGGGATAATGTCGAACTTTTGTTTTTTAAAAAGCGAAAGAGCTCGGGGCATGTGATAGGCGCTGGTCAGCAGAATAAATTGTTGGATGCCTTGGGCTTCCAATAGGTTTGTCAAATACTCCACATTTTCTTTTGTGTTTCGGGATTGTTTTTCTTCGATGATGACTTCACTAGGAATTCCAAAACCTAAGAGATACTCCTTCATATCGGTAGATTCGGTACGTAATTCGCCCCGAGGGCCTGAGTAAGGAACTCCTCCTGAAACAAAAATGATGGGGGATTTCTTGTTGAGAAAAAGTTTTGCGGCAATACTGAGTCTACTTTCCCTGGTTTCCTCGGGTTCAATTCTAGGGGGAAGCGAGTTACTGACGGTCCCCCCCAAAACCACGATCGCTTGTGCAGGGGTAACCTGAGAAACCCTTTGAGCTGGGTGTTGAGACTCCAGAAATGAAATGAGTGTGGAGGCCGAAAAAGGGAAGCTTAGGACTAAACTAAAAATAAAAACGGCGACCAAAATCATTTTAGCTAGACGGTTCTTGCCTTTGTGGAGCGCCCAAACAGAGAGTGCGTACGAAATTAGAATCAAGCTCCAAGGACGAGAGAGTTCTAAGAGAATTTTGAAAAAGTAGAAACCCATTAACTTTTAAGCTCGGTCCACATTCGATTCATGATTTGAAGAGTATCTCCCATGTCTTCTAAAAAGAATAACTTTTTGAAAGTTTCTTTGTCAGGATAAATATTGGGGTCGCTTTTTTCCTCAGCACTTAACAAGGCTTTTACTGAACGATTAGGGGTTGCTAAATGGCTTTGGCGAACCGTGGCCAATGCATTTTCTGGGTTAAGAAAGTAATTGATAAAAGCATGAGCCTGAAGTTTGTGCTGACTAGAAGTGGGAATGGCAAAATTATCGGTCCAAATAATGCCACCTTCTTTAGGAATAAAATATTTGATAGCCGGATTTTCAGCCTGAGCCTGAACGGCATCACTTGAGAAAATGTGAGCAATGTAAATTTCTTCTCTGAGTAGGAGGGGTTTAGGTTCGGAAGAGAACATGAGGACTCTGTTTTTGATTTGAGCGATTTGGTGCTTGGTATCTGCTAGCGTTTTGACTTCTTGGGTGTTGGGTGAAAATCCATTTAGAAACAAAACTCCAGAAAAGACCTCTCGCATGTCGTCCAATAGAGAGGTGTGCCTTGGCTTCGGAGAGTTGAGTAGAAGATTCCAACTGATTTCAGATTCATTCAAAGGAACCTTGGATGTGTTGACCGCAATTCCGGTGGTTCCCCAAGTGAAAGGCACGGAGTATTCATTTCCGGGATCGTATGGAAGCTTGCGATAGTAGTCCTCTAGATGATTCAAATTAGGCAGTAGAGTGGTATCGAGTTTGGATAACATCGAAAGTGATTTCATTTGCCGAACCATGTAGTCCGAGGGTTGAACGATATCAAAACCGGTAGCCCCAGCTTTGAGTTTTGCAAACAGTTCTTCATTGCTAGAAATGTAGGATAGCTCGACTTTAATCCCTGTTTGTTCCGTAAACTTCTGAATAATCGAATCGGGAAAGTAGTTACTCCAGGTAGAGACTCTTAATTTGGGGGGAATGGTGTTCTTAGAACGCAAATAGATCAAAGAAGCTGTCGCTAATCCTAATAATATTAAAAGACCTACTATCCTTTTAAGACCCATTTTCGGCTTTGCTCCTTAGAGACTAAAAGAAGTACAAGAAAAGTCGAAATACAAATCATGAGAAAAGAAAGTCCATTAAGTTCGGGGGTAATTCCAATTCTCATGAGTGAGTAAATCTTTAAGGGTAGAGTGGTGAGACCGGCCCCACTTGTAAAGAACGAAATTAAAAAATCATCAAAGGACAAAGTGAATGCCAGTAACCAACCTCCCATGATTCCCGGAACAATATTTGGAAGAGTCACCTTCCAAAAGATTTGATGGGGTTTGGCTCCCAAGTCCTGAGCCGCCTCAGCCATTTGGGGATCCAATTTTTTAAGCTGCTCTAACATGATAAAATAGACAAAACTGGCGCTGAAGCTCGCATGAGCCACTACTACTGTCGCAAACCCCAACTCCACTCTGAGCAATAGAAAGAATAACAGTAATGACAACCCAGTAATGACCTCGGGTAAAAGAATCGGAAGCATAATGAGCGATTGTAAAGCAGTCGGCAGTAAAGTGGTAAATTCAAAAAGGCCCAAAGCTCCTAAGGTTCCCACCGTGACAGCTAAAGAGGCCGAAAGCACGCCGATTTCCAAACTGGTCATTAAAGGTTCCCATAGCGCAGGACTGTGAAAAAGTTTTAACAACCACCGTAAAGTAAAACCGCTATTGAGGTCTTGTGGGTTATTGAGAAAGGTTTGAAGAACAAGGTAAAAGAGAGGGGTGTAGAGCAAAAAGATTGCAATAAAAAACACGGTGGCTACCCAGGGGTTTGATCTACGCATGATTTCCCCCATCTTTTAAGTTTCCGAACCTAGACCATCGAGTTTGTAGCCAGAGAGTAAAAAGTAGTAATAACGAAAGTATTCCGGCAATGGCTGATCCAAAAGGCCAATCTTGCATCACAAAGAATTGGCTGACCATGACATTTCCTAGAAAAGCCTCCTTGGCGCCTCCGAGTAGGTCGGGAATCACGTATTCTCCCAGCATGGGAATAAAGACAAACAAACTCCCAATGAAAACCCCTTCTTTAATATTAGGTACAACCACTTTCCAAAAGACTTGAAAACGATTGGCCCCCAAATCAAAAGCAGCTTCTCTTAACGAGGGGTCGAGCTTTTCTAAGGAGGAAAAGATAGGAACAACCAGAAAAGGGAGGTAATTGTAGAGAAGGCCTACATAAACACCCGTTCGGGTGTATAAAATTTCAAGTGGGCTATGGATGAGCCTTAATTGCATGAGAAGTTGATTGATGAGTCCGTGATTTCCTAAAAGCGCAACCAAACCGTAAATTCTAAGGATAAAATTGGTCCAAAAAGGAATGAAAAGAAGTATCAGACCCAGTTGCTTCATCCACCCTCGACTTCGGGCCAGATGGTAGGCTACCGGAAAGCCGATGAGCAAACAACTCACGGTTGCCATGAAAGCTAGCCAAACAGTTTTAAAAAGAACTTTAATGTAGATATACTGAAAACTTCTTAAATAGTTGTCGAAACTAAAATGAAAAGAGATGGTGCCAAGCGGTGTTCGTTCTAAAAAACTCATTCCCAAAATAATTAAGAAAGGTAAGAAGGTCATTAAGAATAACCAACCAATAAATACCAGGGCGGTAGCTGGGATAGGTTTAGAAGATTTCGATTGGGGTTCCAAAGTCGATTTCAATCCTTAGTCATGGGGAGTGTTCAATAAAATAGCATCTTCGGTTCGCCATGTGAGGTAAACATTATCCCCCACATTGAGTTTTCTTTTCTTAAGACGCTCTAATTCTTGTTCAAAAACTTTAAAAGTAGTGTCTTTGACTTTAACGGTATATTCCGTTCGAGACCCCAAATAGGTGAGATCACAAATACTTCCCTCAATGAGGTTCTCCTGTACCTGAGAACGTTGTCGAAGAAGTCTCATTTTCTCGGGTCGTAAAATAAGATTAAGCCGTTTAGTTAATGCGTGCCCATTCTTCTTTACTCTAAAAATTCCAAGCGGAGATTGTAAACTGTAAGTTTCCGGAGAATCTCCAAAGAGTTCGCCATTGATTTCGTTGACCTGGCCTATAAAGCGGGCCACGAAAGGATCCACGGGGTCTTCGTAGATAGTTTTCGGCGTTCCCACTTGTAAACACTGACCTTCTCTCATCACTGCCATCCGGTCGGAAAGTTGAAGGGCTTCTTCTTGATCGTGAGTCACCATGATAAACGTGAGTCCCACTTTTTTGCAGAGAGCCTTTAATTCTTCTCTCATTTTCACTCTGAGTTCAGGGTCTAAAGCCGATAAAGGCTCATCTAGCAGCAGAACCTCAGGCCGATCGACCAACGCTCTGGCAAGGGCAACTCGCTGAGCTTGCCCGCCGCTAATCTGATGGGTTTGTCGGTCTTTTAAATCTTCAATTTGCACGAGGCGAAGAGCTTCTAGCACCCGAACATTGATTTCGGTTCGTCCCACCTTTTTTAAGCGCAAACTAAATGCAACGTTCTCAAAAATAGAAAGATGAGGAAATAGGGCGTAGCGTTGAAAAACGGTGTGCAGATTTCTTTTATGGGGAGGAAGACGAGTAATATCTTTCTGATTGAGGGTAATTTTCCCACCGGTGGGAGTTTCAAAGCCTCCAATGAGTCTTAGAACAGTGGTTTTTCCACAACCACTGGGGCCCAAAAGACAAAAAAACTCTCCAGTTTCGATGGTAAAGTCGACTGGCCATAATTTGAAGCCAGAGCCGTCTTTGCCATAGGTTTTTGTAAGTCCACTCAACTCTAAAGGCATGACGATTTAATAAAAGAAACTGCCTTGCTCTACAAGGGAAAAAACCGGTTTTCATCAGAATTTGAAGTAGGTTACACTAACCTTTATGACTATTTCAGCACTTGACAGATTACGACTTTTTCTAAGACCCCCTGGACGGGGCCTTCACACTAACTCGACTGGAGGCTGGTATGCCGCTTCAGTGCTTAAAAAACTTTATGGAACCGATTCTCCCAAAGAAATTTCGGAAAAATGGGAAGAGAGTCTTCAAAAGATAAGAAGAGTGGAAGGGGTCGTTTTTGGAATTCCTTCTGACGTCGGGGCGGGTATTTTGCGAGGCGCTAATTTGGGCCCCATCGGAGTTCGAGATGCCTATTTGACTAAGTACCAAAATTTCCCCAAAGGGGTCATGGATATTGGAGACATCATTGTGATCCCTCAATTGTTGCACGACGAAATGCTCAATGAGGCCCAATTGAAAGCTAGTCGTGCCGAACTTTACCCAGGAATTTCCGAGCCTTTGCCGGTGAGTCCCCTCTCTATCGCTGAACTGCTTTATTCAACTTTGGTAGAGCTCAATCCGGATCTCAAAATTTACATGATTGGGGGAGATCACAGTGTAGCTTGGCCCGCGATGGTAAGTTGTCATCAAAGGTTTGGAAAAGACTTTGGTGTTTTACATTTTGATGCTCACAGTGATTTGATGGAAAGTCGGTTGGGGGTTAAATATTGTTTTGCGACTTGGGCTTGTCATGCTTCTCGACTCATGAAACCTCATCACATGGTTCAGATGGGAGTTAGAACTTCCAGTAAAACTAAACAGTATTGGATGGAGAAATTTCCCTTACTTCAAATTTGGGCTCATGAAGTTCCAGGGAAAGAAGTTGAAGTGATTTCTCAGGTTCTTCAATATTTTTTAAAAAGCGGAGTGAAACGTCTTTATATCACCAATGACATTGACGGTACCGATCCTAGTTTTGCTCCGGCGACCGGAACTCCTGAGCCCAATGGGCTTTCTCCCCAATTTGTTCTAGGACTTATTTCTGCCATGAAACAAAAGTTTCAAGTGATTGGAGGGGATGTGGTGGAAGTGGCTCCTCCGCTTTCAGGGAGCCGAGATTTTTCACAGGAAAAAACTTGTGGGGTAGCTGCGGACTATTTGCATGCTCTTTTTTAAATTTGGCCCTATAATGAAGCCTTCAAAACTGGGGGAAAAAAAACTTAAGTGAAAATAGCCTTTGTTTTTAATAAAAAGACCAATGCTTCTTTAGAACAGGCGGAGTTTGATACTCCCGAAACTATCGATGCCATCCATAACGCATTAGCCTCTGGAGGTCATGAAGTGGTTGATGTGGACATGTCTGGCGATGATTTGGCTTCCCCCATTCAGAAACTGGTTACGACCAAACCTGATATTATTTTCAACACTGCAGAAGGGTACTATGGTGTCGGGAGAGAGAGTTTAGGTCCTACGCTATTTGAACAATTACAAATTCCTTATGTAGGATCGGGACCCTATGGATGTTTTCTTACTTTGGATAAGTTTTTAACCAAACAGATGGTGGCAAGTCGAAAAATTCCCGTGGTGGAGGGATATTTTGTCAATTCGGTTGATGAGTTAAAAAGCATTCTCAAGGAAGTTGTTTATCCTGCTTTTGTGAAGCCCAATTATGAAGGCTCTAGCAAAGGGATCACGAGCAAATCGGTCTGTAAAGACTCTGAGGAGTTACTTTCTTATGGCTCTGAGTGCTTAAAACTTTTTCCCCAGGGCATTTTAATTGAGCGATATATCCCAGGCAAAGATGTTTCTGTCCCCTTTATCTCGGGGTTAGGCGAGTCGGGAGTTCTAGAGCCCCTTGAGTATGCTGTCAAAAGTCTCAAAGAGGGCACCGAATTTATTTACGATTACGATCTTAAAAATTTTTATGATGATGCAGTTTCGGTCAAGTGTCCTGCTGCCATTGAGCCGCAAACTCGAGCAGCCTTAGTCGAAATGATGATCCGAATTGTCCCTGCCCTTGGGGTGGTGGATTTCGCACGGGCTGATTTTAGAGTCACTCCTGAAGGGGAAATTTTTTTCCTTGAACTGAATGCTTTGCCTAGTTTGCAACCCGGGGCCGGAGTTTTCGAAGCTTCAGCTTGCTTAGGATTGAATTATGATCAAACCATTTTAAAAATTTTAGAGGCTGCAAGAACTCGATTGAAGCTGACGGGCCGTGGAAGTCGAACCCCGAAACGGTTGAGAACGATTAAAAATCCTCGAGTGGCTTTGGTCTACAATTTACGCCGAAAGGAAATTTCGGATCCCGAATATGAGCACGAAGCCGAGTTTGACTCTCAAAGAACGGTAGATGCTCTAAGAAGAACTCTTGAGGGATTCTCTCTGACCGTTTTGCCGATTGAGGCTAACAAACAACTGATGGAAAGCCTGAAAGAGTCTCGTGCCGATGTGGTTTTTAATATCGCTGAAGGTTCGAATAAAAGGGCCAGAGAGGCTCAAGTGCCCGCTATTTGTGATCTGTTAGGTATTGAACACACTGGGAGTGATGCGACCTGTTTAGCCATCACATTGGATAAAGCGATTACTAAGAAACTGTTAAGTCAGGACGGCATTTTAACCCCACAATATCGGTTGTATCAGGGGAGTGCCAAAGGGGTTGAGCCCGGATTGCGTTTTCCGGTGATTTGCAAGCCTAACCACGAAGGAACTTCCAAGGGAATTGGTGATACCTGTGTGGTGAGTTCACAAGAAGAATTGGACCAAGAGGCATTAAGGCAGTGGAAAAAATTTCGCGAACCCATTTTGTGTGAGGAGTACATCGAAGGGCGTGAGTTCACGATTGGGGTTCTAGGGAATAGCACTTTAAAAGTTTTGGGCCCGATGGAAATTTCGTTTAATCAGGGGGGAGGGAAATACCCAGTCTATTCATTTGAGGCTAAGCACGTGGAGCCTTCGAATAACCCCATTTTTTCTTTGGTTTGTCCGGTGAGTTTAGGACGAGAGATGGATCGTAAAGTGGTTACCTTTGCTAAGAAATGTTTTTCTTCTCTAGGGTGCCGAGATGTGGCTCGAATCGATTTTCGGATCGATCCGAGGGGTAATATCTTTTTTATTGAGATTAACCCGTTGCCAGGATTGGCACCTGGGTTTAGCGATTTGGTCATTTTGGCAGAAAAATCGGGAATGACCTACGACGGTTTGATTAGAAGGATTTTAACTCCAGCGATTCAGCGCTGGAGAAACGTGGGGCGAATGAAAGCCTGGTAATGAGATGAGTAATCTTTTTGAAAAATATCAGGAGGAAGGGATCCAAAGGCGAAGGATCCGCGATTTAGGAGTCTCTATAGGCGAGTTTCCTACAGGTCCCCTCAATTCCATTACAGATGTTCCCGGGGTTCGAGTGGGCCATGCAACACTCATTGAGGGATCCGGGCGGCGAAAACCTGGGAATGGTCCGGTGCGCACTGGGGTTACGGTCATTCATCCCAATGAGGATGTTTACAACCGAAAATTGGTGAGTGGAAGTTTCACTTTGAGCGGGGCAGGAGAAGTTTCGGGTTTAACGCAAGTGATGGAGTGGGGAGTAATTGAAACTCCTATCGCGTTGACGAATACTCTATCGGTGGGACGGGTCAGTGATTGCATTGTCAAATGGATGGCCCAAAAATATCCTGAAATTCGAGAGCAGCAAGAAGTGATTATTCCTGTCGTCGGAGAATGTGACGACAGTTTTCTTAATGATGCGGTGGGATTGCATATCAAACCGCAGCATGTGTTTTCTGCTTTGGACCAAGCCAAAAGTGATCTTCCATTGGAAGGAGCAGTAGGGGCTGGAACTGGAATGATCTGTTGTGATTTTAAGGCTGGGGTGGGAACCTCGAGCCGGGTGATTTCTTTAGGGCAGCACAGTTATACGCTCGGGGTTCTTGTGGTGAGTAATTTCGGTTTCATGGAACATCTCAGAGTGGACGGTTTCCCGGTGGGTAAAGGGTTAGTGGCCGTCCAGGGAAAGTACTCTCGTCGAGTGAATAATTATGGCTCGATCATCGTAGGGGTGGGAACCGATATTCCGCTCACTCATATGCAGGGGAATCGAGTCTGCCGGAGAGCCGCTTTAGGGCTTGGTCGAGTAGGAAGTTATGGAGCCCACAGTAGTGGAGAAATTATTATTGGGTTTTCCACGGCCAATGAAGTTTCACGGGTTGCGACTCATCCTCAAATGGAAATTAGAGCGATTCGGGACACGGGATTAGATCCTGTTTATAAAGCCGTAATCGAATCTACCGAAGAAGCGATACTCAATTCTTTAACTCGAGCGGTGACTATGGAAGGGGTTAACAACAATCGTATTCCTGCGATCGATCTAGACCTTTTAAAACAGCTTTATGACCGATATAATTCCGTTTCTATTTGAACAGGAAACTCGTTATGGAACTCATTCAACCGATTGTCTTGGGAATGATACAGGGATTAACGGAGTTTATTCCCGTTAGTTCTTCAGCCCATTTGGTTTTATTTCCCTGGTTTTTTAAGTGGCAAGATCCAGGTTTAGCGTTTGATGTTTTTTTGCACTTTGGAACTCTCTGTGCTTTGTTGGTTTATTTCTTCAGAGATCTTTGGGCTATCGCGGGTGGGGGGATTTCAAGCATTTTAGAAAGGCGCATTGGTTTTGAGCCCGAACGGCAGCTTTTTTGGATGTTAGGTGTGGGATCTATTCCTGCAGCCGTCGCCGGAGTGTTATTTAATCATTTAGCAGAGGAAACTTTCCGAGCACCTCTTTTGATTGCCGCCATGTTAGCTTTGGTGGGTTTTATTGTCCTTTGGGTGGATGGACATTACTCCTGTTTCAAGCGGTTTGAGGAATTAACCTTTGGTTCGGCTTTTGTGATTGGTGTGGCTCAAGCCTTTGCGATCATTCCAGGGGTGTCTCGCTCGGGAGCGACTATGGCCATGGGTAGGAGACTAGGTTTTAGTCGTGAGGCTGTGGCCAAGTTTTCATTTTTGCTTTGCATCCCCATTATCCTGGGAGCCGTTGTGATGAAAATTCCCGATTTGATCAATGAAGTCGGCGGCGCTATTTCCTGGAATTATGTATTGGCTGGTTTTGGTTCCTCGTTTTTCTTTGGACTATTGAGCATTCATTTCATGTTGAGTTATTTAAAACATGCCGATTTGGCTATTTTTACTTGGTACAGATTGGCTCTATCTATTTTAGTCGTAGTTTGGAGTTTGAGTTTTCCTTAAAATTGAAAAAGCCTAAGAGGATTTTAAAGTTTGAAGAGCGACATTGCATTGATACGGTAAATAATTTGAATAAGTGGTAAAAATCACGGAGCAAGCTGAAAACGCCCGGTTAAGTTGGGGGATCAGAGTGTTGCAATCGCTTTGAGGAGCGATATTTCTGAAAGCGGAAACACATCCAGGAGCCACTTCCTCGACATCCTGTTCATAGAAGTTGATCACTTGGCCACACGCATTCACCACGTTCTGAGCCGGATTGCTGTACCGTGAACAGGTGGTGGGTGATGTCCCTTGAGAAGTAGGTGGGGGGTTAGGGTTAGAAGGAGGATTTTGATTAATAATATCAGAAAAATTGTTGTTGTTATTGGTAGGAAAAGTTTGTTGAGTTTGGCCAAAGCCCATTAGGCGACTGGAAAAATCCAAAGGAACTGAGGGTTGGCAT
>OMIX01000103.1 GCA_900299195.1 Deltaproteobacteria bacterium | reverse complement strand
GACATTCGCTTAGGAATGATTTTAGTGGAATAGCCCTTTTGCTCACAAACAAAGCTAAACACTTGAGCCCAAGAAGCATGATCATCGTAGGCAAAATGAAATAGCCCATGAGCTTTCTGAAGAATCAACTCACAAACGGTTTGACTCACATCCCGAGTCCAAGTGGGTGCTCCCCATTGATCTTCAAAAGCAAAGTATTCGGACTTATTTTTTAATTGGGTAAATCTTTCTTTCTTTTTCCCGTAAAGCCATTGAACCCTCAAAACTAAATTGATGGTATTTCGAAGGACCGCTTTTTCCCCTTGTAATTTAGTCTCCGCATAATAATTAGGCGTCAAAGGAGACGGAGTATCCTCTTCAGAAAGCGGGGCTTTTGGGGCTCCATTAAAAACATAATCGGTTGAGAAATGGATCACAGGGATCCCCAGTTCATTCGCAGCTTCACACAAATATTTGGGCCCCATCACATTGACTAAGAAAGCCTTCTCCCGCTCCTGCTCCGCCTTGTCCACATCGGTATAAGCAGCCGCATTGACTATGTAGGAAACCGAATGATTTTTTAAAAAATTTTTTATCTGCTCCAGATTGGTAATATCCAGATCCGAAGATGTGGTACCTATTACCCCTTTCGATCCCCATCGATCCGTCAGGATCTCTAATAAATCGCTCCCCAACATCCCACGGACCCCGGTGATGAGAATGGGATGTCTTAAAAAAGCTTCTTGAATCATTGGCTCACTTTGAAGACATCAACTGATTGGCAACATTTAAAGACTCAAAAGTCCCAGCGTCTGTCCAATGCCCCTGAAAAGTGTCGTGGGTCATGGTTCCCTGTCGAACATAAAAATTATTCACATCAGTAATCTCGAGCTCTCCCCTGCCACTGGGTTTTAAAGTTTTAATAATCTCAAACACTTGATCATCGTAAAAATAAATACCAGTAACTGCGAATGAGCTTTTTGGATTTTTAGGTTTTTCTTCAATGCTCACAATTTGGTTTCCTACGACTTCTGGAACTCCAAACCGATGAGGATCCGAAACCTGTTTAAGCAAAACTTTGGCTCCTTTATTTTGCTCATAAAAATTCTTAGCAAATGGGGCTAAGCTATCCTCAAAAATATTATCTCCTAATATCACGCATATTTTTGAACCTCGACAAAAGCTTTCGGTAAGGCCCAATGCCTGAGCAATTCCACCCGCCTGATCTTGAACTTTGTAACTAAATTCACATCCGTAATCTTTACCAGAGCCTAGAAGAGTCACGACATCTCCCATGTGCTCCACACCTGTCACGACTATAATTTCCTTCATTCCCGCTTGAATCAACTTTTCCACTGGATGAAGGATCATTGGTTTTCTTCCTACTGGAAGTAAATGTTTGTTGGTCACTTTGGTGAGAGGAAAAAGCCTAGAACCGGTTCCTCCTGCTAGAATAACACCTTTCATGAATTCACCTCTCGATTCTTGGAATTTTTTGAACCGAATTTATTTTCGTAATTAGCCTGATAATACTTTTGATAATCACTACCCCTGACTTTTTTCCACCACTCTTGGTTTTTAATGTACCATTCGACAGTGCTTCTTAAGCCTTCTTCAAATGAGAATTGAGGCTTCCATCCCAATTCAGATTGGATCTTATTCGAGTTTAATCCATAACGACGATCGTGAGCTGGTCTATCCCCAACATAAGTGATTAAAGAACGGGGCTTTCCTAAAATATCCAGGACTTTTTTAATCACATCGATATTTCGAGCTTCTCCAGAGGCGCTGATATTATAAATTTCTCCAGGATGTCCTTTTTGCAAAACCGCATCGATTCCTCGACAATGATCGACGACATAGATCCAATCCCGAACCTGTTTTCCGTCACCATAAACAGGGATGGGTTTATTTTCCAAAGCATTGGCTATCAACAAGGGAAGTAGTTTCTCAGGGAATTGATAGGGACCATAATTATTGGTACATCGAGTGATGAGCACCGGTTGCTGATAAGTTCTGCCGCTTGCTAAGGCCAAAAGATCGGCCGAGGCCTTTGAGGCCGCATAAGGAGAATTGGGGTCGAGCGAATTTGTTTCTAAACAAGGCGGATCTTCAGGTTTTAAAGACCCATAAACCTCATCGGTAGACACATGAACTAATCGAATATTTCCAGCTTCTCTGGCCACCGCCAAAAGATTTTGAACCCCCATGACGTTGGTCCGAACAAAGGAGTCGGGATCTAAAATACTTCTATCCACATGAGTTTCAGCTGCAAAGTTCACGATCGCATCGAATTTGCCACTTTTAACCCAAGATTTTAATTCAGGATCACTAATATCCCTTTTCAAAAAAGAGTACCGTTCAGGAGCTAAACTCTCCAAATAGTTTGGCATATCAGGATGGGCCGCATAGGTCAGAAGATCCACATTGGCCACTTGAGCACCCGGATAAGTTTTCAAAAAATATTCAATAAAATGGGAGCCGATAAAACCGCACCCGCCAGTAACTAGTATCTTCATTTGCGTTTCTTTCCTCTTGTGAACCTCAGACTATACTCAATTCGAAACTAAAGTCACCAAAATGACTCATCAAATCATAAGTGTTTTTAGCTTTTGACCGAAGTTTTGTCAGTCCGAATTTATTAAGCTATATTTCGTCTCATGATGGTTAACCTAGTCACTGGAGCCACCGGCTTCTTGGGAAAGGAACTAGTTTCCTTTTTAAGTTCATCCCTGAGCGATGAGTCTTTATTCACCTGTGCTTTGAATGGCTCTGCCCTCTCGAAAAACCATGAATCGATCGATTTGACTCAAAGGGCGAAAGTTCGAGCTATGATTCATCGCATTAAACCTCAGCGAATTTATCATTTGGCAGGAATAGCTCAGGTATCTCAAGACATTCCATTTCAAGACTACTTCTTTCAAAACACTCTATCGACTC
The DNA here is from genome assembly GCA_900299195.1 of Deltaproteobacteria bacterium. GTDB lineage: Bacteria > Bdellovibrionota > FAC87 > UBA2466 > UBA2466 > UBA2466. Next base: position 11,844 of record OMIX01000103.1, on the reverse strand, counting down.
AAAACTTATTAGAGGCTATCGCCGATCTCAATTCTCCTTGTGATTTTTTTCTGACAAGTTCTGTGCACGTTTACGGAAACCAGACCGGGGTTGTCAGTGAACGATCGGAGATCAAGCCCGAAGGAGCCTATGGGTTTACCAAATATCTTGCTGAGGAAACCCTTAAAAATTTCGTTCTCAAACACCCCCACATTCGTGGAGTGGTGGGCAGACTTTATAGTTGTATCGGCCCAAATCAACCCCTAGGTTTTGCCACCTCGGACATTTGTCTTAAAGTGAAAAAAGCCAAAATAAGCTCGGCCACACATTTGGAAGTGGGCCCGGTAACAACCACTCGACAGTTCACCGATGTAAGGGACGTGGTCCGAACTTTTCCAGCCTTACTGGAATCTCAACTCTCTTCGCGTTTTGAGATCTTTAATATTGCCAACAATAAGCAAATCACTATCAAAGAGTTGATAGAAACCATTATCCAGCTGGAAGGCCTTTCTTTAAAGATTAAGAGCCAAGACAATCATCAAAACCCCTTTCAAGGTCTCAAAGTGGAGACAACCAAACTTAGCAGATTTATTCCCTTAGCTTCCTTTCGATCCTTAGAGTCCAGCTTAAAAGATATCTTAGCCAAGACTCACGGTTGAAATATCCCTACAGACTCATTACGATGGCCCTAACTATTTTTGAGGAGATCAGATATGTCGATAGAAAATTTAGTCATCATTGGGTCCGGTCCTGCTGGATACACTGCAGGAATTTATGCTGCTAGAGCTAATCTCTCTCCTCTGTGTATTGAAGGATACCAATCCGGAGGGCTTCTAATGCTCACCAGTGATGTTGAAAATTTTCCAGGTTTTCCACATGGAATGATGGGACCTGAGCTTATGGCAAACTTTAGAAAGCAGGCTGAGAGGTTTGGAACCCGTTTTGTTTCAAAAAATGCAACCCGAGTGGATTTTTCCTCATTTCCTTTAAAGGTCTATATTGAAAATGAAGAGGTCCAAACTAAATCGGTCATTATTGCCACTGGGGCATCCACCAAATGGTTAGGACTTGAATCGGAGAGTCGCCTGTTAGGAAAAGGGGTTTCGAGCTGCGCAACTTGCGATGGGGCTTTTTTTAAAGGCGCTAAATTAATCATTGTAGGAGGAGGAGACTCTGCGATGGAAGAGGCTACCTTCTTAACTCGATTTGCATCGCAGGTCACTGTCGTTCATCGCAAAGATCAACTTCGGGCTTCCAAGATCATGCAAGACAGGGCCTTTAAAAATCCTAAAATCAATTTTGTTTGGGATTCCGAAGTCCTTGAAATTCTCGGCAATGATGCTGTGACCGGAGCTCGAGTTAAAAATATTAAAACAGGAAAAACTGAAGAGATCCCCTGTGAAGGATTTTTTGTAGCGATCGGTCATGAACCCAACACAGGTTTTCTTAAAGACCAAATCGATTTAGACCCTAAAGGTTATATCGTCATGCCAAAACGCCCCACTACGTTAACTAGCCGACCAGGGGTTTTTGCAGCCGGGGACGTGCAGGATACTATTTATCGTCAAGCCATCACGGCAGCAGCTTCAGGTTGCCAAGCCGCAATTGATGTTGAACGTTACTTGGAAACTTTACATTAGTTTCTCTGGGAGTATGGAATGCCCATTAATTTTGGACGAATATCAAAACTATTTTTGTGGATAGGAGTTTATATGGGAACAGTTTCAACCACCGCCACTCCCACATCAGGCCATACGACCCATTTACAATTCGAGTATTCCCCCGACCAAATCAATTCCATTTGCCAAAAACAAATAGAAATCCTCAAGGGCAAAATTGAAAAAATAGCTCAGCTAAAGCCTAACGACTGCACTTTTTCCTCGACCTCTCTAGAACTTGAAAAGGTCACCCGGAACTTTGGAAACAACTTAAATCCCATTCTCTTTTTAAAATATGTTTCGCCTTCCCATGAAATTCGTGAGGCGGCTGACAAGTGTGAAAATGAAGTCCAACAACTTTTTGTTGAAATCTATACTAGATCCGATCTGTTTTCTTCTTTTAAATCCGCTGAAAAGCAAATGAGTTCTTTGCCCGAGAAAGACAAAAAACTTTTTGAAGAGTCGCTCCTCTCTTTCCGAAGAAACGGTTTGGATCTCAATGAGGAGGAACGAAAAGTTTTCATCACCAAAAAGAAACGATTGGTCGCTATCGAGTCTGAGTTTGCCAATCGCTTGGTCAATGAAACGACAACTTTGGAATTTTCTCTGGAAGAACTCAAAGGCCTTCCCCAGAGTTACATTGAGAGTTTAGAAAAATCCGCGAATGGGAATTATAAGCTAACCATGTCCTACCCTCACTATTATCCATTCATGCAAAATGCCCAAAACTCCGACGCTCGAAAAAAATATGAATATCTCTTTAACAATCGTGGAGGAGATGCCAACCGTGCCCTTCTCGAAGAGGCCATTCAACTGAGAAGTGACCTTTCGCACATGTTAGGCTTTAAAAACCACTCTGAATTTGTTCTCGAACAAAGAATGGCTAAAAATCCCACTCAAGTAAGAGCCTTCTTGGAGGACTTGGTCAGACAACTTCAACCTAAAGCTAAACAGGAGCTTCAGGAAATGGTTGAAGAAAAGAAAAAAGAGTTGGGACTTCAAGAAACTCAAATTTACGCTTGGGATTGGCGCTATTACGAAAATATTTTAAGAAAAACTAAATACAACATCGACCCTCAAGTCATTAAAGAATACTTTCCGTTAGAGGTCGTTCTTAAGGGAATGTTCGAGGTTTATCAGACTCTTTTCGAGGTCAAGTTTGTTGAAGAGGCCTCTTCAGAAGTCTGGCATTCCAGTGTGAAAAAGTACAAGATTCAAAAAGGCCAAGAGACTATCGCCTATTTCTTCATGGACCTTTTCCCGCGTACGGGTAAGTATGGCCACGCAGCTGCTTTCACTCTCATCAGTGGTTTTGATCGAGATGATTCCACTTATGAGCTTCCCATCTCGTCTATCGTGGCTAATTTTAATCCCCCATCGCCTGAGAATCCCTCACTTCTGCCCCATAACGAAGTGGAGACTTTGTTCCATGAGTTTGGCCATATCATGCACCAAACCTTAACCCGTGCTAAATACTCTGCCTTCTCAGGAACCAATGTGAAAACTGATTTTGTCGAAGCTCCTTCCCAAATGTTGGAAAATTGGGTTTGGAAAAAGGAAACTTTACAGAAACTATCAGGTCACTATTCAGATCCTGCTAAGAAACTTCCCGAGGCCATGATCGAAAGAATGATTCAGGCTAAACTTCTGAATGTAGGAATACAAACTCTTCGTCAGCTAGCCTTTTCCACCATCGACCTCGATTATCACACTTCTTCAAAAGTCGATTCCACGCAAATTTACTCCAACCGAATGAATGAAATCATGTTGATTCCCATTCAGCAGGGAACTCAACCCCAATCAAGCTTTGGCCATTTAATGGGGGGGTATGACTCTGGTTACTACGGCTATATGTGGTCGAAAGTTTTTGCCCAGGACATGTTCACTCGATTTGAGGCTGAAGGACTACTCAATCCGGAAACAGGAAAAGATTACTACGATTGGATTTTGAAACCGGGCGGGGAGAGAGAGCCTTTAGACCTTATTACCGGGTTTCTAAAACGAGAACCCAGTAACAAGGCCTTTCTTAAAAGTATTGGGCTTTAGGCTCTTTCCTCGAGCCACAATTTGCAGAGATTTCCGTAAGTAGTGGCCATTCTTTGTGAAGCTTCTTCTCGGGTGCATTTCTTTTCCCGATAAAGTTTGAGAGGCTCCCAAAATACAGTCCTTCCGACAGCAAATCCGATAACCCCCTCAACATTAGCTCCTACTTTCAACCACTCACGGACTTTTGCTTCGTTTTCACCTCGACCCAAAACAATGCAACCCACGTGAGAACGGCCACCCGCTCTTGCAGCAACGCAGACCTTCTCAAAGTCCTCACGCTTATCAAGCCCTTCAAGCTTCCAAATATCGGCTTCAACCCCAAGGTTCTGAAGCTCCTGAATCGCTTTAACCATTAAACGGGGTCGCACATTCAAATCATAGGCGGCTTTGTCTCCTCCACATCGAGTCAGTTGTTCGGGAGTTGCAGGTACTAATAACTCAAACATGTATTTTTTGTTGGCCTTGTCTAAAAACCGAGATAACTCGGCCAATTTGGTGGCCTGTCTCTCATTCAAATGTCTATCCCCTTCAGGATTGTATCTCACCAACACCTTAACAATATCTGGCTGAAACTTTTCGATGTGTTCTTGATAGTTGGAATACTCGAAATCAAATTCGTCTTGTCCACTTTTTTCAACGCAGACACAAACCGTAAACCCCGAGGCCTTGGCTCGTTTAATCACATTCTCGCCAAACTGCTCATCTACCAAGACACCCATCATTTCGCGAGGCAACCCACTTTTGACCGCTTTTTCAAATCCTTCATAAATAATCTCTTTGTAGGAACTGATTTCCTTGGTTTGTTCAGCGGTGGGAGTTCCTTTTATGCCAAACATTTTTTCCTGAAAGGAAGCTCTGTGATCAAAAGGAAGTACTAAAAGTTGCTTTTTATAACCTCGCTCTTTTCGTAAGTCAGCCATGGATTCTCCTTCGGGCTATAGGTTTTAATCTCGGGACAACCTATTATAAAAACTAAGATTTAGCAACTTCACGGCCCCCACCCCGAGACCCACAACCCGTCGCATTATCTTTTTCTTAAATATTCTTTACCGAAGGATTGTTTTTCTGAAGTTGTCTGTGCTATCGTTTTTAAACTCAATGAAATCAATATCATTAAATCAATTTCTTGATTTTTTAAATCAACAAACATCGACGTCATTTAAGACCGATATCGTCGACAATTTCCTAAAAAATCATAAAATCGATCATGAAGAGTTTCTTCCGTACACGTTCTTTAGAGAAGAGACCTACGGTAGAAATCTCGTCGCAAAAAACGATTTTTTTGAACTTTTAGTGCTCACTTGGTTACCTGAACAACGTACTCCCATCCACGACCATGCTGACCAACGGTGTTGGATGTTGTTGGAGTTAGGCAGTCTAACCTTCAAGAACTATGAACCTGTCGGTTCCATTATCGATGGCAAAAAGTACCAATTAAAACCTTTAGGCAAAGCGGAAACGATCAAAGCGGGAAACCAATCCGTTTATATTGATGATAGTTTAGGCCTACATTCTATTGCCAACGCCTCAAGAAAACCGGCCATTAGTGTCCATTTGTATGCGGGGCCAGTGCCTAAGTGTAGAATCTATAATGAAACCCTGAAAAGCTTTGAAACGGTCGAACTCGAATACTTTACGTTTTCGGGAAATACCTGGAACGAAGATATTCAAGAACTGCACTGAGTTTTTAGTAAAAATCCAAAAGTTGGCCCGTAGGAGCTGTGACCTGCGGTAAGATTCGATTTAGAGTCTCCCCTCGAAGAACTCTCTCATAGTAAGACAGATATTTGTCAGTCATTTGAAGATAATGAAACTTGGACAAAGCCCAGTCTCGGCAGCGTTCTGGCGAATAAGACCCCAAATGAGAAACAGCCTCTCTCATTTCAGCATAGGACAAACAGATCTTTCCTACTTCAGAATTCACCAGTTCCTGAAGCGATCCAAAGGGAGTGCATAATACCGGAGTGCCACTCACCAAAGCCTCTACCACCGCAATCCCAAAAGGCTCGTGCCACAAAACTGGAAAAAGTAAACCCGAAGATTTGGCTAACCATTGGGCTTTCAATCGACCATCGACCATGCCTTCCCAAAAAATCCCCTTCGCCCGACTCAAAAAAGGCCGATTTCCTCCCATGATGTGAAGATCTTTTCCAGTCGCTCTGGCAACTTTAATGGCCCCTTTTACATTCTTAACAGACCAAGAAGCCTTGGCCAAAAAGGTCAGGTATCCCGATTTCTGAGATTCAAAAATATAATCATCAGGGTCCACTCCATTATGCACGAAGGCTGAGGCCCCGTGGCGATAGGCATGATTTTGACTCACAAAAACCGTATTGATGGAATATTTTTCACCTACCTTACCATTGCCCCCAATAGTGACCAAGTGGGGTCGGGAAGGTGTGCTCTCCGGGGTGTTAAAAAAATGTAAAACATCACACTCAAGGGCTAAATTTTGAGCTTCATTGAAAGGAACAATCTTGGCATACGGGCAATTGCTTTCCGGATGACAGGCTAGAACAACCTGAGCCCCTCTCTCATGAAGACCTCGAGCTAGCCACCAAACTAAACGTTCGGTCCCCCCGTAACCCGCCACAGGAAATTTAGCGTTATGAATCAGTGCAACTTTCAAAGTTCTTTGAAGTTAATGAACTTTACCAAAACACGCAAGCAGTCATTGCCAAGAGAGCGATTAGTTCTTAAAAATAGGAATGGCTAAAAAATACACTTTCAACATTAATAAAATCTTAAGGCTCCAAAGAAAATTTGTTAAGGACCGTGACTGGGATGTGTTTCACAATCCTAAAAACTTGGCCATGGCTCTGGCTGGCGAGGCCGGTGAGTTATTAGAAATATTTCAGTGGCTCACCCCAGAGGAATCTTTTCAAGTGATAAAAGACCCTAAAAAGGCTAAACAAATCCAACATGAACTAGCAGATATTCTTTATTATACCCTGAGAATTGCAGACCGTTTGGACATCGATCTAGAAAAAGCGGTCATCGATAAACTTCGGGAAAATGCAAAGAGATACCCCATCAAACTATCTAAAGGTAATGCAAAAAAATATACTGAGCTTAAAACTTCAAAATAGAAGTTATTCTGACAAAGCTAATTCAGCGTGGGAGGCACTATAAGCTCTGAATAGATGCTCGTCGGCTTCACGTACCCACTCATTCAAATACTTAGCAATCCATCGACGATACTCCGGGGTTGAAGTCGTAATGTCTCTTGGGTCTTTTCCCATCAAGTCCACTTTTTGTATCATTTCAAATCGAAGCCCCTTAAGAAACAAAGCGGCTCCTTTAGGATTTTTTCTCTTAAGCAATTCGAAAACTTTGACAAGCCTAGACGCTTTAGCGCGATCCACATTTTGACCCACTTCAATCACAAATTTTAAATACACTGGATAGGAATCTAAAATATCATCGGTAGAACGTTCAGTTTCTACTAAGGGAAATTGAAGAGAAGAGAGTTGACGTTGCCATTTAGTTTTAAAGGCTTCCGCTCCGTAAGCAGTTCCCGTAGAAAGTAACAAAGTCACAGTTCCCAAAATAAGAAACTTCAAAGAGCGAACCCCATATTTACCCACGAACTCCCCCAACCTAACAACAAGCTTTTGACTCTGTGTTTTTCTCTTTAAATCTTTTTTCATTTTGCGCTTCATAGAAACTCCCCCTCAAAATCCGCAAACCGATGTTTCAACAAGCGTACCAATGAAAACTGATAATTTTGTGGCTAGATTCTGACCCCCATCCGTCCCGTGGGTCTGAAACTAACAAGATTTGTCTTCGCTCGTACCGCAAAATGTCGCTCTGCCCATTTTTTCGGCATCTGTTCAAGCCTGAGACAGCTTGGAATACCGATTGCTTATCGAATTTGTGACCACTGAACTACTAAGTGGTTTTAGGCGGGGGAGTTTCTTGAATTGGAATTTTCATAAAAGAGCAGAAAGTCTTCGATTAAAACGAGGAATAGTAGCTCTCATAATAGGGCTTTTATCGATAGCTCTCATTTCTTCTTGTGGCAGTAAAACTGGGCCGCAGGGTAATCCAACCTCCAACTCACCCAAACCTACCGCAGAAGTTTCAATCCCAAGCGCACCCTTCATGGAAGAGGCACTTCCCGGTACTTCCTTGCTTAATGGTACCCTGGCCAGAGATGCCTTTCGAATGATGGCCACCCACTTAAAAGGCAAAGCCACCTTCACCGTAGTTGAAGAAAGAGCTTTCGACTATATGGTTTCACCTTCACCTCAAAACCGCAGTTTCACTTTAACTCGACAGGAAGGTAAGCTACGAACCCCCGAACCCAATACTTACTCAGCAGTCGCTATCAATCATGGGGCCCTGGGAGGCGTTAGCCTATCTCTCATGGCCAATCCCAATTCTACGGACTACACCCGAACTTTCGTATTTCAATACCAAATTGACCTTTTTGGAATCAGCTTAAAAAGCACTGATAAAGTCGCTCTTTTCAAAGCTACGCAATCTCGACCGTTCGCCACCGACTTTCTGAGAGTGGATTACACCAATAGAAATCCCTCAATCCAAAGATTTCGAGTTAGCTCGATGAGTCCGTTCCCCATTTCCGGAACGGCCCCCCAATTACAAAATAATTTTTGGGGTACTCAATGGCTTAACGTGGTCTCACAAAAGATCACAACCGTTTTCCAATATCCAAAATGACTAAACTTATTAGAGAAGGAGTAACCATGTCATTTGCAACGCTGATAGTAGGTCTAATCACAATAGCATCATTTAGCCCCGCAGCTCGCGCTGAGGAGCCATCGAATGAACCTGTGACCCAAGTCATCACTGAAGTAAAACCTTTTAGAACTTTCCTGACTATTCAAAAATACAACTTGGAAAACTCTGGAAAGGCTGCCGATAAAGTTTTTAACTCTCGAATTGAGCTCACGTTTCCTAACGGATCCAAGTTCACCTTGCCTGAAGGGGGACACCGTTGGCCCATCAGTAACGGCCAAAGCCAGGAAATTAATCGCACGATAGAAATCCCCTGGGGATTTGTGCAAGGGGATTCGGCTCGTTTTACCGTGTCTATTCTAAGATCAGGCGCTACCATTGCCCCGTGTGAATTTAATGCAGAACAACTGAGTCAATTTAACAGAGGATATATTTGTCACACGGATGCTGGAATTCAAGCCGACCAGGGAGTTCCTCAAGAAAAAATAGTGAGGGAATCGGTTCATGTTAGAGTCTTTACAGATAAAAATTCAAGTCCGAATGAAATTCCTAAAGATGCCATTGCTTTAAGAAACTAAGGTTTCTTGAATCGATCAAATTCAGACTTGGAATGTTCCCGAGCAAGTAGTTGACCAGTGGTCACGCTAAAAATAGCCTGTTCGGGAACTTTCTTTTTTGAAAGCAAAGAAAAAACTGGAACCACATAGGCCAACTGAGCCCACTGAGAAACGGGATCCACCCAAATGATTGCATTGCTCACTGTTAACTTTTCCTTCTCATCACTTAAGCGATAAACATTATCTTGAGACTGCAAAATCTCATCAATAGACAACCACTCTTTATTATCTAAATGTAATTTGGGAAGCGGGTAATAGCTTTTAGAAATTAAGACGACTTTTCCTGTCCGGCTCACTCTAAAATCAATTTGAAAACCTACTATGGGTATATTCTCTTGATAAAACTTATAGCTCACCAATGTCCCCATCGGTGACTCTAGGGTTTCCCCCTTCAATTGGTGATACTCTTTGATAGGAAAATCTTGGGGATGCTCTTGCATGTACTGAAGAGTCGAATCCAAAGCCACAGTATTGGCTCTCTTATCGGTATACGGTTCAGTCCCTGAAAATTGGCTGCTGCTAGTTTTACGCACCCTACTCACTAAACCTGCTTGCTCCGAACCTGAACTCAGCCACAACTTTTTTGTCACGGTAGAATTTACCCAAACCACAATTCCAACAAAAACAACGACGATAATCCACTTTATTTTTTTGAACAATTTGAAATTCATAAAGCTCCTGGAATGATCGTCTCCTGTCCATTCTCGGATTTCACCTTAAGCAAATATCTTGTGCCTCGGTAATTTCGACTCAGATCTACCGCGCCCTTAACGGAGTACCTAATAGGTAACGCCCCCTGGACTCCCACAGTGATTGTCCTGCCGGGCCCCAAATCACCATAACTTTGTTGAGGAATCACTGGACTAAAAGAACCATCGGGAGATTCCAACACCAATCTCACATTTCTTGCTGACTGCGGATTGGGATTAGTAATCACAAAATTAAATGCAAAGCTTCCTCTTTCCTCAGAAAGCCAACTCAACGATCCTTTGATCGTTAAGGGACTTTGGAGGCTTGAAACTTCTGATGAAAATCCTCGACTTTGAAAGGCCTGAGAAATCGACCTTTGATGGATTCCACAATTTAACTCTTCATCCGCTTGTAAAAGTGCACTTTTTAAATCGGTCACAGAGGAGTTCTTTGCCAATATTGAAGCTGCACTAAAAATGGTTCGATCTGCATAAAATCGACCTTCATCCGAATTTTCAGTGACTATTTGGGTTCGAATGTCCCATAAAACTCGAGAGCACCATTCTCCTAAACGATACCGGTCCAAATTAGTTCCAGAGGGATTAAAATAATTAACTTGGTTGTAATTGTTTAAATCATCATTGACCTTTTCAGCACTCCTTAAGGGAGTGCCCGCCGGATATTCAGAAAAATTTCTTGCGACCCATCGGCCAATGTATCCACGATTCGAAAGACTTTCAGCTCCGTAGTCCGCCAAACACTCGTGGATTGCTGCCCCTTCAGAGAAAATAGCTCCTCGGTCTCCAGAATCATCAATACCTCGTTCTAAAGTAATACTCTCAAGAAAATAATGACCAAATTCATGCCAATAGATGTCTCTGTCTTGTCTTGGAGCATGGGCTGTTTCTCCAAAAAGTTTTAACTCTCGGCCCAAAGCTTGAGGGTTAAAGCGATTGTGATCATAAAAAGCATTCACTTCGCTAGGATCGCTCGTTGAACCCTGAGCTCTGACCATCACAAAAAGTGGCTTTGATTTATTGGTTTGAAACCCTAACTCTTCAACATAGGCCTGAATAGCACTGATACTGTGATAGGCCATGGTCTCGCCATAATGAACATCGGGAACATCAAATCGAAACTCACCGTTAGAATTGGGATAAGCTAAGAGATTGGCATCGTCTCCGACTGAATTGATCCTAACCTTCAAAAAGGAATTCTCTAATCGTGTGGAAACCGATAATCGAGGAAGAAAGTAGGTATCTAAAACATTACCTAGAACTGAATCAAAAGACTGAACCGAGATATTCCCAGTGGCATCCAAAGGATTTGGAGTAAGAAGATAGGCTTTCGAGGTGGATTGAAAAGCCGATTTCTCAATGCCCACTAATCGCGAAACATTAAGCGGCGTTCCACCACATTCGGTGACTAGCCTACCGCAGCTACTTAACAATGATAAAATGAGGATTGAATAAAAGAAGAGGCTTATCTTGGATGCTTTAAAATTCATAGTTGTAGGGCCTTCATTCATTAAAATATGCACAGCCGATGCCTAGTCACCAGGCACGAATCCAGCACCCGATTTAAACTCATTTGGCTAAAGAGTAGACAGAATGCATTCAAAGAAGCCATAACCCCTAAGAAACAAGCTAAAATCAAGATTCTCCCTAATGTCCGAAATTTATTCAAAACTGCTCATGGAATAGACAGATTTCTATTCTCCCCAGAATTTATGTAAGGAGTTGATGGAGCCTAGTGATGTAACGGGAGTTGAGACAGCCACAGAATGCTCTATGTCTCATGTTGGGAGCTGACAAAATACCTCGGGCTAAGGGGGCCCAAAGAGTGCGCAAAAGTCGCTGATTGGAGTACTAGAAACATTCTCTCCCAATTCAATCGATAAACGTCACCGTCTTCGGCGCCGACGGGTGCCAAAAAACTTTTGAGACCCAAAAAAGAAATGACTTTCCCCACACACGCTCCTCTTTTTATTTCGAAAAAATTTGACAGAGTTTGAATGACTCTAAAAAACGCAGGGCTAAACCTTTGAATTCAATAGCTTTTATCAGTCGTATTTTGGCTTAAGGTCTTAAGTTGTCCTTTTAACTCTTTCATCGATTGAAATGATTGAAGATTTTGTACTTCTTGAATGTGTT
>OMIX01000102.1 GCA_900299195.1 Deltaproteobacteria bacterium | reverse complement strand
GTGCTGAAATTGTGGCGTTGATTTCAAATAAATCGCAGGCTACGGCGATTCAGGAAGCTCAAAAACGAAAGGTTCCTTTTTTCATCGTTGAGTCTCAAAAGTTTCGCAGCTCGGGTAAATTTGATCGCTATGCTTTTGAAATCGAGCTTCTTAATGAACTCAAGAAACTAAAACCCGACCTCATTCTTCTTGCTGGCTACATGCTTATTTTAGGAAAAGAGGTGATTCAATCCTTTCCCAGAAAAATTATTAACATTCACCCGTCCCTTCTCCCTAAATTTCGTGGGCTTCACGCCCAAAGACAGGCTCTTGAAAGTGGCGAGTTGGAAACGGGATGCACAGTTCATTGGGTTACCGAGGGGTTGGATGAGGGAGAAACGATTCTGCAGGCTAAAATTCCTATTCTTCAAGGTGACACCGAGCAAACATTGAGTGAGCGGTTGTTGCCCATCGAGCACTCTACTTATGTAAAAGCGCTTCAACTGGTTTTAGCCTCTCATTCTTAAGTTTTAGTATTAAACCAATCTAAAACATCCTTCAAAGAATCGGTAAGCCCTTTATATTCCAAACTTTCGGGGGTCATGGATAAAAGAGCTGAGCACAATAGCTCTTTTTCTTGGGGATTAGATCGAATTTCTTGTCCATCAATAAAGTACACATGAATTCCAAAAAAGAATGCATTCAAATGAGGAAGCCCAAAAATAAGCTGTCTTTCAAGCCGCAATATAAAAGGAGAATCCAACTTGTCTTTCTCAAAACTGCGACCTTTCCACTGCGCCGGATCAAACCCGGCAGGCGGCTCTGGATGATGATTCAATCGAGCATCTGTCCCAAAGCCCCAAACAAATCTGACATAGGGACCCTTTCGAATCGCGCCATCTACCAATTGAGCTGCGGTCCGATTCATTTTTTCTGATCCTGCAATGGGCGCATGAACAGCAGAATAATTTTTTCCAATTTTGTTCTCAGGGGCCCAATGGCTCGGACTGCACAAATGCAAAGCGGACAACCAGCCTTCTCTCTCCTGTTCCGTGCGAGAAGTTAAAGCGATATCCTCTTGAATCTGACAACAAAGAGCATCCAATCCCGATACATAAGGAGGTTGGAGAGTAGCATTGCGGGCCTCAATCCAGCGCCAAAGAGAATCAAAAACTAAAGACTCCCCCGTGAGGCTACAATGTAAAATTTTTAAACTTTCATTTTGCTCTAACCGAAAGAGGCTTGGCCATTCGAGGGCAAGTCGAGTCACCATGAACTCGTGAACCCCTAACTCAACTTCGGAGGATAACTCATGAGTACAGACGTATTTCGATAATCTCTCCTGTCGACATTGAAGTTTATTTTCCCGATACTTGGCAAAATCCTGATCCAGTTGAAAAACTTTTTGGTCCAGCTCTGCGTTACCAAAATCTTTTCCAAAGGCTCTAAAGTTGGCTGCTACTTCATAAATACCTTTATCGAGGGGAAAATACCTGGCGGGTCGAGGTAAATGCGACTGAAATTCCCGATTCATAGTCAGAGGTCAAATCCTATCAAGATCAAAACTCGAATGAACACCCATTGGGCCACAAAAGCCCCCAATACTCGGCGATAGTCAAAAGAGGGATAGAGGTGCCATAAACCCAATCGGGTGATGGGGCCTTCGTAAAAAATCCGATCAGCTTCGGTCACAAGTCTTAAATGAGAACGGGAACGTGAGTGTTGCATAGTCCAAACCTAGACCTTGGACGTAGCATAATGAGTTCATTTGTGCAACTTTAGGCCCTTAGTTTAGCTAAGCGGCTCGATCAGGGCTTCGCCTTCACAGGTATGTTCACCCGATTGATTTTCAGCCCACAATAAAACACTTAATGAGCCATTTGGACTCACACTTTTGATTTTGCCCTTGGACGTAATGACATCGCCTGGGAAAGTAACCTTTTTGAACCGACAACTAAACTTTTTTAAAGCAAACTGAGTTCTTGGAAAATTAAAATCGATGCAATCTCCTAAAAAGGCCATCGATAACATTCCATGGGCAATGACAGACGGAAAACCCGCATTTTTTGCAAAATTATCATCGAGATGAATAGGGTTGTTATCTCCCGAAGCTTCGGCATAACTCTTTAGTTGTTCCCGACTCAATGGGGGTTTTTCTAAGGGCTTTAACGGTTGATTCACTTCAAATTTCATAGCTCTTAAACCTTGTTGTTTTCTCGTAAAATAAAGGATGCCACCGATTTTATTTTCGGTTGTCCTTTGACTGAAACTGTAGTTTCCATCACTACAAAGACCATCCCCCGTCTTTCTCGAGCCGATAACATTTTCGTTTCGACCTCCGGAATATCGCCCACGCCAAGCTGCCCGAGGAATTCATATTCCTGATCGGTATGGAGAAGGTTCTTAAAATCGACTTTCAAACGGTCTAAAAATTGAAATTCGGCCTTGCGGAAAGCGGTTCCAAAAGAAGGGGCCACTGTACCGGAATACTTTGCCCCTACGGCTTCACTGAACCGGGAAAGTTTTTCGGAGGTTAGAGGCTCTGCGAAGAACTTTATGGGAGTCAAATCTGCGTTTAAATCAATTAACATAGCTAACCTTTTTCAAATTCAGAGTCCTAGTTTACCATTATTATTGCTCAGGTGAAGCTCATAATGATAAACCGTGTTATACCCTAGAGTTTCTGGTGGTCATTTAGAGCTCAAACGAGAGCTAGATTAAAAGGAATTTTTTGAAACCTCTAACCCATATTTACTTGATTTGGAGTTTATTTGCTCTCTATCTAACGGCTCTTTTTACTTTTCCGGTCACTATTTTGGGAAGTTCATTAGGCCTTGGTATCGGTTTGCTGGTAACTTTCATCTTCTTACTGCTTTTGTATTTCAAAGCTGAGACTTCGATTGCGCACAAGCTAAACTTGACCTCTATGACTGAGGCCGAACAGCCCGAACTCTATCACATTGTAAGAGAATTAAGTCGAAGACTTCAAATCCCTGCCCCTCAACTTAAGCGACTGAACACCAAAGCACTCACTATTGGAGCCTATGGCCTAAGAAAGTCCAAGGCTTGCATTGTGATCTCTGATGGATTGTTAGAATCGATTTCAAGAGGCGAATTGAGCGCTCTTTTAGGTAGAGAAATCACGGCCATTTGGTATGGAGACACTTGCCTTTCTACTTGGTTCAGCCGCTTTTTAGGGGCTTTAGAAATACTTTCATTCTCAAGAAATATCGATCGGTCTTTTCAATTAAAGCGCAAGTACTCGCTGAAATGGGTTTTGAGCCAAATGGTAGTTCTTCCCTTAGCGCTTATTCCTAAACATTTACTGCTTAGCGTTCGAAGAAATGTTGATTTAACGAGAGAATCTATCAAGCTCACCCACCTTTCGGCTGAATTGGCCGAAAGTTGTCGTAAACTGGAAGCGAATTATCAACGCAAAGTTTTTCATACTCGTTTGAGCTTAAGCCCTCTGTTTTTAATTTCTCCAGTTTCTATGGATCCTTTGTCTAAGCTTCTTTTTTTTGATAGTTTCAAAACAAACCTTTTAACTTCTACAACTCAAAGAACGAACCCAACATGACATTATCTCTATCTTTATGTGGAGCCCTTATTTTTGGCGCAGCTTTTCTAGGAGGGATTATTCCTCTTTGGGTTAAACCTACTAGTGAAAATCATCTCAAACTTTTTATCAGTTTCGGAGCGGGATTGTTACTTTCGATGGCTTTTCTTCATATGATCCCAGAGGCATTCAAACTAATTCCCAAAACTTTTGGGATTTGGTTACTCACTGGTTTTTGCCTACTCCTTTTTTTAGAACGTTTCATCATGGTTCATGCGTGCGAAGAGCATGGTTGCCATTACCACACTCTGGGAATCGCGGCGTTTTTGGGACTCACGATTCATGGAATCATTGAAGGTTTTGCGTTGGCCTCAAGTCAACTGATCACCAATCTTGGATTTTTGGTTTTAATCGCTATTCTTTCCCATAAAGCCCCAGCTGGCATTGCCTTGACTTCGATTCTTAAAATGTCGGGCAAAAAAAACAATCAAATTTTGGGTTTTGTTTGTGGAGTTGCTTTATCGGGACCCTTAGGTATTTTTCTAGCGTATTGGATTTTGCAATCTGAGGACTACCAGAGTGTAGCTGGAATTTTGCTTTCAATCTCAGCCGGCACCTTTCTTTACATTGGAGCCTGCGATCTGTTGCCAGAAATTCATCGCACCGACGGAGAAAAACTCAAACGATTGGCAGCATTTTGCGCAGGTATTTTGATCAGCGTTCTAAGCGGCCATCTCCTCGACTAATCGGTGTCAGGTTTGGCCAATAGGTGAACTTGGAGTTGTAACATTTAGCATTATTTCCTGTGCGTTCTCCACTCATCCGCCATGGAATAAATTTTTTCTTAGTGCAGTTTCAACCGTCTTGTTTACTTATCTACCTTAGTTCCAATATTCACATTCCGTTACAGAGCCAGACCCGGTTTTCAACCTTTTAAAGCAAATAGACCCAAAAACCAGTTTAATCGCTAGCGATCGGCTAAACTGAAATCACGAGAACCCTCATTGGGCAGCATTCTTTGGGCACCAGTTTTCCGTCTTAAGACTGGGGCGATGGGTTACGGCGCAGAGCAACTTTGTAAAAAGCTCCAACAATCAGCGGACTCTATTTGAAACTACAAGCCCCAGAGAAGGCATCAATATCCCTAGAACAGAAGGAACAACTCATGTCATATGTGAAAAGCGTAGACCAGCTCCGTGATTATCAAGTTTAATCCAGACTATAAAAACGAAACCTATTATCTATTCTCCAAATCGGCTCGTGGGTAACTGAGTTATAGCGAAGGAAGTTTATTCCGACCCTTTGGGTTTCCTATCGATATTCAATCTAATTTTTTTCGAATAACCCATAGTATATAATAAGTAAGTGAAAAAGCTTAATTCAAAGAACGTTCTAGTTGTTTTCCTTTTATTATTAATTGTAAGCAAACTTCCGGTATTTCACCCCTCTTTACTAATTTCAGATGTAACAATGGTGTTGCATCCTGCCAACGTATTGTTTAAAACTGGGTCCTTAGCGAACTGTGGAATCAGTTATTCCGCTCAGACTCTTCGAGAAAAATCAACCGTTCACCCACAACCCTATTGGTTTAATTACGTTGGACCCGTGTTACTTTTTTCTCAATTGTTTAAAATTCTAGGGGCTACCGACTTTGCTTTTTATTTTATGCAATCAATGGGATGGTTACTTTTGTTCTTGATTCTGATCAGAAAACAAAAAGACCCGCTAACAACCTGTATCATTTTTATTTTAATGCTTTTTTTTAAAACGATACAGGGAACAACCTATTTGAGTCCGTCACAACTTCCAGCGCTCATTATTTTTATTTGGATCTGGAACTCGTGGGAGGAACAACTTACTAAAAAGAGAATTATTTTTCATTTAATTACTATTGGTTTTGGTCTCCATTTTCGCCCTGAACTATTTGGGCTAATTTTTTTTTACTATTGGTTCCTCTGGAGACACAAACAAATGTCTCTTTTGTTTTTGAGCAAATCCACTTTCGTGGTCACTTCAGTTTATTTACTGTTTCAAGGGTTGAGATTTTACCTTGGAGGGACGACCTCCAGTGACCATTCGTTTTATCTAATTGCTACCAATGTAATTGAGCCAGGCTATCTGACAATGAGCCTTTCAAACATTGTTCCCACAAAACATTTACTTACCGAACCCTTTCTTTGGGGATTAACGAAAAAACTCCTTAGCAACCTTTACTCAAACCTAACTTTTTCAGGCGGCTTATGGAACCGAAGGGATTTTTTACTTTTGCCTTTCGGGCTTCTTTTATCTTTATTTCTTAAACAAAATTGGAACCGCTACTTAGCTTTAATCGGTTTGTTTGGATTTCAACTAATACTTAATTGTTTAATTCTGGATTCAGATCGCTACTATGACTATTGTTTTGTTTTATTGTTATCACAAATTTCTCTAGATTTTGCACAATTACTTCACAACAGAATACTTTTTCCCGAAAGAATCAAAAAATTAGCTCTAGCACTAGCGTCACTTTTCATTTGCTTCTACATGATAAATTTCAAATATCGTTTTTATCATTATTATAAATTCACGGAGCCAAATTACCGTCGAAGAAACCAACAAATAGTTAGTTTTACAGATCCTCGCTTTCTTCTAGTAAGCAACAATTATATGGACCTTCTTTGGTATGGAAGTGCAAAAAATGTAACCTTTGCACCAGAAACTGAAGCTACCTTGTCACAACTTATAGAAAAATATCCAAAAGCACAATTTTTGTATTTCAATCAAATCGGCCAAGGCTATGGAGATGCTATCAGACTTTTAAAAACTCTACCCTCTCAGCAGTTGATAGCGAACGATGTGACCTTATTTCAAGATGGCGGCAGTCAGACGGTGTCTCCCAACAAGCTTAAACAGTAGCGGTCATGTAAGTTAATCGGTGGTAGGCTCCCGCAAACTGCCCGATGCAGGATGTTAGAAACTTACAGAACCCATATTTTCAGTGCTATAATCAAATTAATCCATTAAGACTACTTGTCCTTTTAAAAGTCTTTCATTTTTTCACTGGGTTAACGGAGAATTCATGAAAAAAAATATCATCTTCAAAATGAGTTTTTGGGTTTTTGGAGTTTGCTTTCCAGTTCTTTCCGCTTCTCCCTACGCACAAAAATGCGAAAGGGTGATTGGGGTTCCCGTTCCAACCATCGACTGTGCTGATCCCAATGGAAGTGAAGTTCCAGTAGGAAAAATTGAAAAAGAAAAGTGTGAAACCCCCTCTCACGGACTTTCCAATTGCAACCCGGGAACAAAATTCATTCGATTTGAAGATACCTTTGAGAGAGATGGCAAAACTGAAAAAGTAGTCACCATGATCATGTGCCGAAAAACTAATGATGATGCCAAAAGAGGATCCAAAGGTGCGGATGTGTACAGCGATATTGGTGTCATCCAATTTAATGAGACTAAAAACGCGACTTGCTGGTTCAGTCGAACCGGAGACAACCAGCAACCTACCGTTTCTGTACCGGGTTCCAATCCGGCTAGACGGGCCTACCCTTCCCCCTCAGCCAAAGGCGAAGGTTTTTGGGGGGCTCACCAACCGGAAGCTAAATGCATCAGTTGTCACCAAAGTGGCGTTTGGCTGAGAACACCCTTTGCTAGCGGAGTTACCAATGAAAAAGGAAAAGGATACAAGAGAACTGGAAGAAGCGGCAATTACCAACCTGGAGATGGAAACCCTATTCCAGACAGCAATGAGGTCATGAGCAAACGCGGGCTTTCTTGCTCGGTGGGGATAAGTGAATGGAATCAACCGAATGGCAACCAAGCCCCCTTTCAAATCAAGATCAACGCACAAAAAGCAACCGCCAAATGGGGAGCACCGGGGCCCAATCAGGCCTCATTGAGTACATGCACTCGGTGTCACTATATCGGGGCTGGAGGAGGAGGTTCTCTAACCTGCGGTACTTTTTTGGAGGAGTTTAAGGGAAGAGCCTATTCAAAAAGACTTCCTAATTGGGCCACCCATTTTTGGATGCCTCCAGGGGAAGAAGCCAGTTCCCCTAAAGAATATCTTGCTAAATATGAAAAGACTTTGGAAGCTGTGAGCTGGTGTTGCGATTTACGAAACAAAAAAACAAATGAGGAAGAATATATCGACCTCTGTGGTGGTAAATTCTCGGACACGGGCGGTGGCGAGGACAGAGCCAATTTAAGGCAACTGAACAAAAGTGGCCCCTGCGCTCTTTGTGCCTCGATGGCAGGAGCCAATGATTGCGATGACAATGCCACACCCCACACCCCTAAATCTGACGAGGGAAAGCATCGCAGTGGGCGAACTCACTAAAATCGATTACCGTCCTAGAACATATGTTTCACTCAACGTCCCTGGAGGGGCCAAACTTAGGGTATTGGAAGTGCACTGCTATACTAAGTTAATCTATTATTTTTCGGAGGCCCCATGAGAAGTATCGTTGGAATTATGATGTTAACCAGTATTTTGTTTGCGGACGATCACACTCTTTCAAAGCAGAGCGATACTTCTAAGCCACGGGCAACCGCACTTTCTCAAGGACAAACTCTCATGGAAGATTTTAACAGAGAATATGAATCTGCAAGAAAGGACAAAGGGGGATGCCTTTGGAGAGAGGAAGATTGGAAAAAAGCAGAAGGTGATTCTGAGTACGGAAAACTGATGGACCGTATTTGTGAGGCTGAAAATATAGCGATGGATTTGGCCAACAAAGATAGAAAACGTTTTTGCAAAAACCCTCTCATTCTTGATCAAAGACTAGCGTACGTTTCGCGTCTTAATTCTTTGCGAGTCATTAAAGAAGGGGGAGTAAGACACCCCAATCCTCATAATGGATGGTACGCTGGCCAACCCCAAAAATGGTTTCAGGATTTTTTTCCGGCAGCAGCCAAAGTGATTAAGTTTGAACGAGAAAACATGTGGGGAATGGGTGGTGGAGATGCTCAAAAGATCAATGCAGGAACTCTAGCGAATCAAGCTACGACTTCATGGATCCATTCCCCAGGTCATCATGCCCCAATGATCGATTGTAATAACAGATATGCCGGAGTGGGTTTTATGTACGACCCAAAAAGAAATGAATGGCTCGGATTTATGTCCTTTGGTGAATTAGCTACGAGCAAAATTCCATTTTGAAAATTCCATCAATACGCTGAGAAACCGAAAAAAAATAAAAACCTTCAAAGGCCTGTTACTGCACCTTGAAAATCCCACGGACTTTCTCAAGCTACTGCACAGCTATTTTTTGAATGAGCGTTCGACACTGTTTTCCCTTTCCTGCAGTGGCGTCGAAGCTGTAACGATTGTCTCTTACTCTGGCTAAATCTTCCCTTAGCTCTTCCCTAATTTGAGGAGAAAGATCTTCTCTTTGAAGAAGATTCTTTTTTGCTAAATCCTCCATAATCACTGCCTTACTTCCAAAGCGTTGATAGAGCGGATGCTGGGAATAATCTCTCCAGTATGCCCCTCCTTTTTTAATTTGCTGCCAATGAAGAATTTCTTCTAGCGCATCAATCGCCCTTAATCGTTTGGGGTTGTATCTAAACACCGTCACATCTGGGCTGACTGGATAATGAACTGCGAACGTGAAAGGAGATTCAAACTGGGTGGCTTGGGTTTGGCCTCCGAACTTTTCAATTTCTTTAATCATTTGATTGAACGACATCTTCACAGGATGCTCTTCGGGAAGCTCGATCAGTAATTGTCCCAAGCCCTCAGAGGGTCTCCCCGCTAGGGAATTTCGATGCTTGCTTGTGATGGGATCGTGTCCGAAGCTGAAACAACAGAATACTAAAATCCAACCCACATACTTATTAAGACCCACCAGTTTCATTCGAACCATTCTCATATTTTATCTGAGATTTTCATTCAATACTACGGATCCATGACTTCTATTCATTCCTAAGAAACGATTATGATGTCTAAAACATAGACATCCGTCCATTTGCCGTTAACCAACAAAAACTTAAAAAACCATTGAAACAAGAACAACTTATTTTAGGTGACAATCAAATTGAGGGCTTTTGGTCATCCATTAGTCGATTTTCATCATTTCTTTAAAGCTAATAGCTTGGCTTTAGGGTTGCACAGCTAGAGTTACTAGGGGGTACTCGTGAAATCTTTTCGGCTGTTTTCAGTCGCTCATGATCTATTAGTCACTTTAGTCAGAGCGGGGAAATTCAATCCGAAAAGAATTTTTCGATTTCTACTATTATCTTTCTGTTTGTCCGTTTTTCAGTCCATTGCACTTGCAGATACCACCCATATAAGC
>OMIX01000101.1 GCA_900299195.1 Deltaproteobacteria bacterium | reverse complement strand
ACGTCTTGGATCTCTGACAAATAAGTGCTACGCGACGTGAAAAGGTTACACAAAATGGGCAGGTAAAATATCAACTCAGATTGCCGCTCAGTGGACTTTGCTTTTTGAGGCGCGGAAGAAAGTTCAGCCATTCCTAATCAGCTTTTTGAAAGTACTCTAAATAAATAAACGGATATCCCCACTGGGCGTGTATCTTTTCGAGCCATCAACCACTTGCACTAAAAAGTTAGAGAACGATTCCCCTGTAAAGACTATTTCCCATACTGCGTAACTCACTACGCATTAATCGGCACCCCTTGGAGTTAGTTTGATTCCTCGTGTCACTATTTATTTATCAATAAATACAATTGTTTATATTATTTGTTAGGGTTTGGTTAGGACTCGGTATCGAATTTGCTCACTCTAATGTTGAGGTTAATTTATGAAATTATTGCTTTCGAGTGTTCTTGCGGCTCCGGCATCTTTAATGAAGCCAGCCTCTTCAGTGAAAACGGTAAAACTGGAGATATTGCATCGCCATCGTTCTTTGCCCCACCTCGAAAGAAAGTTTTATCACTTCATGATGGGGATGATTTGCTTCTCCCTCTATGCCTTTTTAGTTGAGAAGACTACTGCACTTCTTCTATTGGCTTTGATAGGTGGCCCTTTAGTGGTTTTGGATATTTTACGTTTAAAAAATCCTGAAATGAATGATGTGGCTTTGAGAATCTTTGGAAAATTCATGAGAAGAGAAGAATTGAAAAGTGTTTCTGGAAATTCATTCTTCGTCATGGGTTTGTTGGTGATTGTGGCCTTTTTTCCCAAGCCAGTGGTTTTATTAAGTGTGTTGTATTTAGCTATTGGGGATCCTGTTGCTGCCGTAGTGGGAAGTTTTTACGGCCGACATAAAATCATCGGTAAAAAAAGTTGGGAAGGTGCGGGTGCTAATTTCCTTTGTTCGTCCTTGGCGAGTTGGGCGATGGGTTTTAGTTATTTTGGTTTTTCCGCAGAAAAAGCTCTGATTTTAGGATTATTGGGAGGAACCGTGAGTGTTCTTGCTGAACTTCTTCCTACTCCCATAGATGACAATTTTACGATTCCTGTTGTCTCTTCGCTTTTATTAAGTGTGTTAACTCTTGCCCTTCCGCTATTTTAGCCTTCACTGAAATAACACATAACGGCAATCCTTTGGCAAAGACCTACAGATAGGCCATTTTCGCTATATTTTGAAAACGGATTCTCTTAAGACTAGAATATCTAGTTTAAAGGAGAATTCTCATGATCTCAGAAGTCTCTCGTCCTCAATTCTTAAAGGTTTCTTATCGAGCTTTTTCAGATAGTTCAAAAGAGATTCAAGAAAAGGTTTTTCATTTTCTCAATCACGAATCTGGTACGGGAGGAGTGAGGGCAGTGAAAGAGGAATACCCCTCATTGTTTCGAGCTAGTCCTGGGGGAGAATCCCTGTGTGCGATGGATGGGGACCAACTGATTTCTCATGTAGCCTACATCGATCGCGAATTTCAGCACCCTAACGTGAGAATGAAAGTGGGGTTGATAGGGTCGGTGGCTACTCATTCAAGTTACCGAGGTCGCGGGCTGGCTAGTCAATTAATTCAACAAGCTTGCCTCGAATTAAAGAAACGGGGCTGTCTCATCGCTTTACTTTGGTCGGATCAAAACGACTTTTATTTACCCTTGGGATTTTATCGGTCAGGTCGAGAGCAGGACTTAAGATTTTCTCCCAAATTTTTAAGAGTGGAAGAGGGCGATGTTCGTCCTATGAACTTTGATAAAGACGCTCATCTGATTTGGCGACTGTATCAAAAGCAGGATTTTCGATTGGACAGATCGTTAGAGGAACAGAAAAAACTTCTCAAGGTACCCAACGCTCAGGTTTATGTGACTGAAAAAGAGGGAAGACTCTCTTCGTATATTGTCATAAACAAAGGCGCAGATTTTACAGATTATATTCATGAATGGGGTGGGGAGCTTTCTGAAGTTCAAAGAAACATTTCCTATTGTCAAAAGAATCCTTTTTCTGATCGTCCACTTACTTTGATAGCTCCAGCCCAAAGTGATATTTCAATTCTAAAACAGATCTCTGAAGAAAAATGGGAGGGGGCTTTAGGCCTTATTAAGATTTTAGAGAAAAATTTATTATTGAGCACTTACATGAATTATTTGAAAACTAAAAATATTGAACATGTGTGGTCAAAAAATAAAGACTCCATTTTGTTCTCTGAAACAGAGTTTTCCATCCAAACCGATACTGACGTGATTCAATTGGTTTTTGGAGATGAAAACCGCAATACCCATCCTACATTGCCGTTTTTTTTATGGGGGTTTGATTCTATCTGAGGAAGCTTGCGGTATTGAGGGGAAGTGAATTAGGGGTGAGTGTTTTCGTAGTTTTGATAATTTTCCATGAGTATTTTAAGTCTATCCCCGATGTCTCGTGTGAGAAGTCGTTCAGGTAAGGCCTCATACACAAGCCAATGGGTCAAAACCACCGAGACATCCAGATAAGAAAAAATTTGAGAAGGATTTTTAGGGTTCTTGAAAAAATAAGCAAATCCTGAGAGGTCTTTTACGGGGGAATCCTCCACTGCTAAAGCGGTGACTCTCATGATGAAAACAGTGCTATCTGGGTGAGGTACAGGTTCGAATAAGAAAAGTCTTCTTACCGGAATTTTCAAAGCAGGCAAATTCAAAAATACGTCAATATCCAAAGTATTAGGATGATTAGCTAGGGCCGAAATAGAGGCAAATTGAATGAAAAACTTTTCCCCTCCCCCTCGGTCGTTAATTCTTGGGAATACCCATTTAGGATAATCAGATACTTGAGTTGCGATTTTTTTTAACTTATTCCAGTCAGCTTCGAGAGAAATAAAAGCCTCTAAAGTAATTTTCTTATTCCCCATTCGTTTTACCGAATGTTGGAATTGATCCATGGTGGTGGGATTGAGTGAGCTTTTAATTTTGTTGAAGATAAGGGTTGGGTCGGAGGGTTCTTGTCCAAAAACAAGAGTCCCGAAGATGAAAAAAACAAGAAGGAAACCTAGGGTTTTTTGACGGACCATAATCCTCGTCCTAGAAGCCAAAGGCCCAATCCTAAAAAAACCAACCCATATAAGGAAAACCCAGAAATTTCCGGGCCTCTATTCAAGAATAATAAAGCGATTCCCACCCCAATTACGGTGAAGCTGGTGATAGCTGTGAAAAAATAATAACTGAAGGATTCTACGGCGTGGGTGAGGGCAGAAAGTTCTTTGCTTTTGAGTTCCAGAGCAAAATGGTTATGAGACCAAACTCTTAAAAATCTTTTCAGAAGGCGGGGAAAAGTCTCTAAGGTATCTTGGAGATCTCGACCTAAAATAATAAGATCATGAGTTAAACGTTCTCGGCTGTACCTGCTACTGACCACCTGTTTGGCGAGACGGTTTCCGAGTTGAAGAACATCGAAGTTGGGATCGAGTTTTTTTCCTAGCCCATCAATGGTCATAATAGCTCGAAATAGCAGCATGAGTTCTCTTGGAACTTTGAGATGGTGTTGAGCTGCAATATGGGTCGATCGCAAAAGAAGTTTGCCCGCATTCACTTCGCCTAGTGACATTCCTACATAAGGAGAAAGAGTGTCCATGAGATCTTTTTGTAGAATATTAATGTCGGTCTCGCCTGTAGGAGAGCAAAGAACTAAATATTCCGAGGCCAGGCTCTCATAGTCTTCATCAATGATGGCTATGAACATAGTGATAATACTATCTTTGACCCGTTTTCCGAGTCTTCCTACAATACCAAAATCGATAATTCCTATTTTCCCATCTGGAAGAACAAACAGATTTCCCGGGTGAAGATCTCCGTGAAAAATACCGTCATGCATGACCATGTGAAAGAAAGCATCGGCCCCAATTTCAACAATACTTTTGGGATCGATACCTGCTTTCAAAATCGCTTCACGATCAGAAAACCGAATCCCTTCAAATCGTTCTAAAATGAGAACTTTCGAGGAGCTAAAAGCCTCATACACTTTAGGAATCGATATTTTCTCAAGCTCTCGCAAATTATATTTGATTTTACGGATGTTGTTAGACTCCACCCTAAAATCAAGTTCATAGAGAATAGATTGAAAAAACTCCTCAACAAGTCCGACCGGATTAAAAGGCTCCACTTCGGGAATATACTTTTCCAGTAAAACCGCTAAACCTCGAAGAATCGAAATATCGTTTTGAATGATTTTATCAATCCCTGGACGTTGGATCTTAACGGCAACTTTTTCACCGGATTTTAAAATTGCAAAGTGAACTTGAGCAATGCTCGCTGCTGCTTTGGGAGCGTTTTCAAATTCGCTAAAGACATCTTGAATGGGGGCCTTTAAATCGGATTCTAAAAAGACCCGAATTTCTTCAAAAGGAACCGTGGTGACATTATCTTGAAGCTTAGAAAACTCATCTACATAGGCTTCGGGAATGAGATCGGATCGAGTCGCGAGTAATTGTCCTAGTTTGACGAAAGTCGGACCCAATTCTTCAAAGCTGAGTCTTAATCTTTCCGGAACGGGAAGGGCGGCATAAGAGGGATCTGCAACTTCCCGTTCTCCTAAAAAACGGGAAAGGTTCATTCGGTGTAAGAGGTCGATAAAACCGTGTTTCACCAACACTCGTACAATTTCGGAAACCCGACCCGCATTTTTAAATGCTTGGGCGAGGTTAGTTGCTGTTGAGATGACTTTCATTTTTTTTAGCCAACGAAAGAGTTATTTGCCCCTCTTCGACTTCTACCGCGATCACTTGTACTTCCATAGGATCTCCGACCGTCAATGTAAAATGGCCGGGCCTTTTCCTGAAGCACATGTGCTCCTCATCAAATTGATAAAAGCCGTCTAGGGTGTCGGCGGGGAGAAATCCCTCAAGACAAAACTCGGTAATTTCGACAAAGAGACCTCGCTCGATAAGCCCCGAGATGACGCCTTTAAAAACCTCTCCTAGTTTGGGTTTCATAAACCAGCATTGCTTTCTTCGGGTGACAAAACGTTCGGCTTCCATCGCCCGTCTTTCTCGCTCGCTGGTGATTTCCCCTAACTTGATAAAATCGACACCCTCAGTAAACTTATCGGAAGTATGATGCTTTAGAATAAATTCTTTTAAGGCCCGGTGCACAATTAAATCGGGATATCGTCGAATAGGGGAAGTGAAATGGGTGTAATCCATCAAAGCTAGGCCAAAGTGACCTTTGGGGGTGGGTTCATAACGCGCTTGTTTTTGAGATCTTAAAATGGCTTGATGCAGCGTGTGAGATCCTTTCTTGCCTAAAGTTTCAGAGAGTAACTTAGAAAAGGCGAGGGGGGAAATTTCGGTAAGGCGATGAGAAAAGCCCAAACGCTTCACTAGAGCATTGAGTTCATCGACTTTTTCCCAATCGGGTATTTCATGGACTCGATAAAGAGAACTGGCTTTTCCCACACGAAGTACTTTGGCGACTTCAGAATTTGCCGCGATCATGAACTCTTCAATAAGTCTGTGAGATTCTAATCTAGGGCGACGATAAATAGTTTTGGGAACGCCTTTTTCATCAAGCTCCATTTGGCTTTCTGGAAGATCAAAGTCTAAGACTCCTCGAGTTTTTCTTTTATCAGTCAGCAGATGAAAAAGCTCAAGTGCCCGATTTAATGGCTCGGCCAACGCCTTTAATTCTTCTTTTGAGTTTTCGTTACCATCATAAAAAGCGTGAAGCTGATTGTAGGTTAGTCGTCGCGCGGTTCGGATGATGGCCTCGTAAAAATGGGCCGCATTGACATGTCCTTTTTGATCGTAATGAATTTCAGCGGTTAAAGTGAGTTTATCCGTTTGAGGTCTCAGACTGCACAAGTCATTGGATAATATCTCCGGAAGCATGGGAATACAGGTTCCCGGTAAATAGACACTGGTAGAACGCTCAATGGCTGCATAATCTAAATCAGTTTTTGGACGAACGAAAAAACTAACATCGGCGATGGCGACGTAAAGAATATATCCACGGTTAGAAGTTTGGGTGACTAAAATAGCATCATCGAAATCTTTGGCATCTTCGCCATCCACTGTCACGAAGGGTAGATGTCTCAAATCTTTTCTTTGAGGCGATGGGGTTTTAAGCTCTTCCAGGCCGAGCTTTATTGACTGTTCCGCATCTCTGAGCGCCTTTACAGAAAAATTTTCGGGAATACCATATTTGGTCACCGCTATTTTATTGTCCATTTTGGGGGATAGGTCTTTTCCTAGCACTTCAGAAATACAAACCACACCCGGACTACGTTGAGAAGGGTAAGCTGTGATTTGGGCAATCACCCACTGATGAGAAGCTAGGTTTTTTGAGTCGCCTGCAGAAAGGAATAGAGCTCCAGCGCTAGTCTCAACGTAAGAATGCTCCCCCGATTTTTTAAAGACACCCAAAATTTCTTTTTGAGCTCTTTCTAAAATGCTAAGAATTTCAGCTGCGAAGCCCTTTCCATCTCGATAGATTCGGTATTCCACCCAATCACCGTCCATCAAAGTTCGGGCTTCATGTCGACTGACAAACGCGTCCTTTTGCTTCGGATCTGAGGAAAGAATAAAAGCGAACCCTTGGGGTTTTTTTTGGACTCTTCCCGTGAGGTTCCGTTTCGGAGATTTAAAAAAGGCCTTACCACCGCGCGAGCGATGTTTTTTCTTTTCAGGTTTATTCTGATGACGTCTACTTTTTTTGCGGTGTCGCACAGAGAGAAGTATCTCTCTGCAGGAGAAAAATGTCATGAGTTAATTAAATTCCGCCTAGAAAGGCGAGGGAAACTAACAAGTCCGATTATCTTTGTCCTGGGGGAGGCAGTCTTTTGCCTAAACTCATCGGTGGAGCTTTTTGTGAAAAGCTTTCTTGGTAACCCATTCTCCCGGAATCATCAGGAAGAGACAAGGCGAGATCGGCTTCATTGTTCATTCTTTGGTCACGGCCACCGAAATTAGCTCCTGGAGCTTGACGAAAAGGAGGAACATAGAAGTTTTGGCCGGGATAGCCCATCATAGGGGGTTGCTGAAAGTTGCCGGGGGCTCCGGAATAAAACGGAATGGACGAGGATGGATTTCGATTGGAGTTGTTCTTTCCATCCGTTTCGGCACGGCCATAAAAAGGAGTATCGGAAGGTTGAAACTTGAGGTGGGGAGTGACTTGAGCTCCCTTGGGATAACAGACAATCATGTCTTGGCCGTTAGAAGCGGTCTTGGCGTAAGTGTTATCAATATTAGCAGGAACCACAGGAGCCTCAGCGCTTTTTTCAAAGCCAATATTGGCTTTGACTTGAGTGTTGGCTGGGAAACAAAGTACAGCCTCATCGCCCGGTTTTTCCGATTTTGTCCAATCAACGCTAGAAGGCATTGCTTTAGAACCTTCCGGTTCAACTTTTCCCGATTCTATTGCAGTTGGATTTTTCGAAGCGACTGAAGCCGTAGCTCGTTTGAGAACCATATTAGGTCCTTGAGCGCGATCCGACGATTTTGTAAAAACATCAACAATCAAACGAGATGGCTTTTCTAGCCAAAAAGCATCGACAATCGAGTGAGATTGTTTGATGAAGGTTCGAATATCGAAACCTGAAGTAGAATCTGAGTTAATTGAGATGGGACCAAAGTACTGACTTTTCTTCACATAGGAATCATTAATAGCGGATTCAGGAATAGCCCCCACTAAACTGGCTTGACTCACATGAACAGTAGTTTCTTTTCCAGATTTATCAGGAAGTATTCTGATCACTGGAGTAGATTTTCCGTTAGCTTTTGAAGAAAACTCGATGACGAGTCGTTCAAAGCCTAACTTCATGTGACGGTTAAATCGGAACTTCTTGATTTGAAGTTCAACCTCATCCGAAGAGGCAAAAAGAGAAGTTCCAGTGAAACAAACAATGAGAATCCATTTTAATTTACGCATAGGTTTTTTCACCCGTTAATCGGGTGTCCAAGTTCTTTGTCGGCCATTTGTGATAAAATCTTTAGAATAAAGTTCTTAGAGCTTAGGGGGCTTCAATGTGCCGAATCAAATTAAGAAACTTAAAACATTATCTAGTAGTGATTGGGTGGATTTTAAGTTTGACTCGATGTGTCTCCCAACCTGAAAATGCAGCCCAGCCCGTCAAACCTAAGGTTCCTGGTGTTTTGGAAGAAGTGAATAACGAAACTTCAGATTCATCAAAGGTCCCTAATTCAAGTAATCTCTTGGTCTCTAACCTTTCTGAAAAACTCGCGGCGTTAGGTTACGAGGCTCTGGGGTTAGCTTTTGAAGAAGATGATACCTTGTTACTTTTAGGAAAGGTTTTTGATTCTCCGGTAGCTCAGAATCGCAATATTAAAATTATTTACACGGGTTTAATGATGTCCTACGACCCTGTCTACCAATCTCTGACAATTAATACCACTCAGGATTTAGGCTCAATTTTGAGGTTTATCGATAAGAAGGTGCCCAAACGAACTCCAGACGTTACAGTGACTCCTCAGCCTGATTCTTCACTTTCATCCGATGCCGTCGGTTCACCCATTTCCCCTGAAACGGCAAACGAAAAGCCGATAGAGCCGCTCCCCAAAAAAATAAAGAAACTCAAAAACTCCCCCAAATCTAAAGCTTCGATCAAGTCTAAAAACTCAGTTAAGGGTAAGCTCAAAAAGACAAACGCTAAAAAGGGCTCAGCTCCTAAAGTTATCGTACCAACAACAACAAATCCTCCCCCTTCGACTACGGTTCCGGTAGTTCCTTCTTCCACTCAGCCACCGTCGTCTGAGCCGTCTTCATCCACGACAACTACTGTTCCTTCCCAGGAATCTTCCCCCGAAGAAGAGATTTCCAAGCCCTCTTCTGAACCTCATCGACCTGAGTCAATGCCAGAGGAACCTAACTCTGAGAATGCACCGAATAATCAAGAGGAGCAGCCATCTTCTGAGTCAGGAGAATTGTGAAATTTGACACTGAAGAATCTTAAAGTCTTTGCCGAAAAATCAGAGTGGCATTTAAACTTATCAAAGAACTCCTTCATTTTATTCCTGGTTCTGTTCCCAAAACCTGGAAAAGTATGGAGGAAATTCAATCCGACCGTCCCATTATTATTTTAATTGCTGGTTTTTCCTCCTCTCATAGCTCTGTTAGGGTGATGCGAAAAAGGTTAATCAAAGATCATTACAATGTACTCATTCAACCCTTAAGTTATCAAAATGTACTAAATGGCTATTCCGGTTTTACTGGACACGCCCAAGAGTTGAAGCGTTTAGTCGAGACCCTTAGAAAAAGAACGGATCTGAAAGATCAAAAAATCTTTATTTTGGCCCACTCCGCAGGTGGCTTGATTGCTCGATATTATATTCAGCAACTCCAAGGTCATCGATTTTGTGACGGACTTGTCACTATGGCCACTCCTCATGAGGGATTATGGCTTGCGGCTCTAGGTTTTTTTTCCCATTTAGCCATTAAAGCAAAATGTCTTTATGATATTCTTCCTGTTTCAAAATTTGTTCGAGAATTAAATAGCTGCAATTTTCCCTCGAGTTTCCCGATGGCATCTTTTTATTCTCAAGATGATGTTTTGTGTCCACCTCGACTAAGCCGTATTCCCGATAAGTATAGGCAGGAGCCTCAAGTGGAAGAGCATGCTTTTATAAAAGTCTCTCACTCTGGATTTTTATTCCAAAAACAACCGTATTTGATGCTGAAGAAATGGTTACAAAAGCAATTCAATCAGAGTGAAAACCCTACCGATTATTCAAGCTTTAGAAAAACATCTTAATTTAATTTTACTCAGAAATGAGAAAGAATTTAATTAATGGGCACACAATTTCTGATTGCGTAAACACTCTTAAGATAAACATAAGATGGGTTGTTATTGGTTCCCACATTGTTATTCTGAATACTCGGACTAATATCTCGGGCTTTAACCTCGCATTGGTATGCGATCGATTTAAAAGTTTCGGACGGACGTTTTAAAGTGGCCAGATAATCCACGACCTCTTCATTGGCGGCAATGAACTCATCCCCCGCCATAGTTTCCCCACGTTTCCAGACATGAAGCTTTCTAGAAGTAAACTCCATTCCTTTAACTTGAGAAGATATGAAAATACTAAGAGCCATTCCTAAAAGAACTAAGTTTTTCATCGATTGTCCCTCCGGTTACTTAACCTATGATATCTTCTCCCCCGTCAACTCCCAAGACGTTTCCGGTCATCCATCGACCCTCGGGCAGAACTAAAAGGGAAATCAGGTTACCGATATCCTCAGGAGTGGTTAATCTTCCCCCTGGGTTTCTTTGAAGCGCACTCTCGATCATTTGCTCATTGCCTGGAATTTTTCGAAGTGCAGGGGTATCGGTCACTCCAGCTCTGACTGAGTTTACCGCAATTTCCTGTTTTCCAAGCTCTAGGGCCAGTTGGCGGCAGTGAGATTCCAAAGCCGCTTTAGCCGCTGAAACCGCTCCATAAGTTGGCCAAACGCGGGTTCCACCACTAGAGGTCATTGCAAAGATCCGAGAACCTTTTCTGAGCATGTGGGCACTTAAGAGGTCTTGAGTCCAATAAACCAAGCTGTGAGCCATAACATCTAAGGTCATTTCCATTTGTTCTTGGGAAATTCGATCCTTATCCTCAAGGCTGGTAAAGGGTTTTAAGGTTCCAAAAGCTAAAGAATGAACTAGACAGTGGATTCCTTCTGGAGCCACCGTTTTTAGTGCACCGATGATTTCTTTCCTCTTTTCCCGATCGGCGGCGTTAGCATTTACAAAGTGAGTTTTAACTCCAAAAGCTTCAATTTTTTTTATGACTTCTTCGACATGAGGCAATGTACTTTTACGGTCTAAGTGAACCCCCGCAATATTCATTCCTGTTTCAGCTAATTTTAAAGAAATAGCTTCTCCAAAGCCGCTGGAAGCTCCGAGTACTAACGCCCATTTTCCTTTTACTGATGATGCCACGACAGCCTCCATTCTTAGATTACGATTTTTTCTGAGGCTTTTCTGCCTCTTTGTTTTTATCTTCTTGTTTTAGAAAGGTTTGTTTCGAGAAATTGAGTTTTTCAAAGTCATCTTTAGAAATTTCAAAAGAGAGGGGTAATCCATTTCGGGTCCCCTTCACAGAGTTTTGAGGGCCCTTGGATAAAACTAATTGGATGACTTCTTTTTCAGTGTTGTCCAGTTTTTCAAATAAAGAAATTTTAATGTCTGGTTTCGATGAGGAGCTCTTCACTTTGTCACTCAGATATTTTGTGAGTTGAATGTCTTGCAACCGAGTGAGTAGGCTGTCAATTTGATTTGAGTCTATTAAAGAATTTTCATCGGCTGCTAACTTCCATTGGTCGCCACTCGTTTTCTTTAGCTCTAAGCTTTCTTTTTGGGTTTCTAGTTTGATTTTGGAAATGGAATAACGATCAAACTTGGCCAAATGTTTGTCTCGGTACTGGGACGAGGGTGTTAAGACTTTTTCCTCAAGGGTTTTGTCGACCTCAAATAGGGTGTCTAAACCTTCGCGTTTGGCAAAAAGAGAATCTTTAGATTTTCCTAAAAGTATTATTTGTTTCTTTTGGTTGGTTAGGTTGAAAGTGATTTTTGCTAGAGGCTTGGAGAGACCCAATTCAGCTAGACGATCAGCCGTTTCAGAAACCACTTTAGTAGCCTTTAGTTCGATTAGAGATGTTAAAGTTTTGCTCCACTCAAGAGAATCAGCAGGAATATTTTCTCGGCTCAAGCTCCAATTATCTTTATTCGAAGCTAAGTCTTTTGATAAGACGAGGCTTTCTTTGGTGGATTCAATTTCGACCTCTTTCACGTCCTGCCGGTTGATCGTGAGAATATTTTTGTCTCGAAGAGCGAACAGATCTTTGTCGACTGAACTTTTAAGGGTTCTTCCCGACTTGAAAACTGACGGTTGATTTGAAACTTTAGTGTAAACACTGTAAGCCACCGGAGTATTGATACCCAGATCAATTTCTTGAAATGCAGTATTAGCATCTTTTCTAACCGACACTTTAATCAAGGGATAGGTCAAGCCGTAGGCCGAAATGTCTTTCGGGTTTTCCTCAACGATTCTCTCTTGTTTGGCATCACAAATGGCAGAAACTAAGGCACCCACAGCCAAAGAATCGGCAGCAGTTTGAACGGGTGAGGTGATAAACCAATCTTTTCCGTTCTTTTTTATTTCAATCGATTCATATTGAGGGTTGCTCAATGGAGTAGAGCTGTTTTCGGGAGGGGGATTTTTTAATTTTTCGAGTTTGATTTCACTGACTTCATCAGCGTTCAGAGCAATGAGTTTTTTTTGACTGTCCTCAGCCTCTTTTTGGGTCACTCGATACTTTTGTTCGTAAAGAAAGTACCATGCGCTTAAACCCACCAACAACCCAAACATGACTAGTGTTGAAGTGAAATTTTTCTTCATACCCCACTCCCCCAAAAAATGACGGGTCTATCGTTGTTTCAGCTGTAACTCGCTATTCGAGAGTTTCAGGCTCAGAGTCAGGACCCTTGCTGACATAGCCGGCTGCAATTTCACGAAGCGCGATAACGGCAGGCTTGTTTCTGGGACCGGCCACTAAAGGTTTGGACCCTTTAGTCATTTGCTTAACTCGTTTTGCAGCGACGTGAATCAGTTCAAAACGGTTAGCAATCTTTTCTAAACAATCTTCTACGGTAATGCGTGCCACAGGCGCCTCCTAAAACATCTTTTAAAACTCGTTATCCTAGTGAAATGATTCGAGAAGTCAATATGAAAAGCCTCGGAGTTTAGCCGAACAAAGAAGGTTGCGTTGAGCGTTTATCTAACCAGAAGAGAGGGCCGGCATTAACTTAACTATCTGTGTTTATTGATTTTTTGTAGGGT
>OMIX01000100.1 GCA_900299195.1 Deltaproteobacteria bacterium | reverse complement strand
TTTATTTGGCTAGCGGTGTCAGTCTCCTAACAAGCTTAAACGGTAGCGGTCACCCGCTCTCATGCTACCCAAAGTTGGTTTTAAACCAGGCAAACTTGAATTAATCGAACCTCATATGCCTAGACGACCTCTGACACTTACTAATCGATTTCCGTATCACGTTACATCGCGCTCTAACAATAAAGAGTGGTTTTATATTCCTACTGAAGAAGTTTGGAGTATTTTTTCCGAAGCATTATCCAAGGTAGTTAATGATTATCAGGTACATATATTTGCCTTTGTTCTTATGTCTAATCATTTTCATTTAATCTTAGAAACTCCTAAGTCCAATTTAGGTGATGTGATGCGAAATTTATTAACCGCAGTATCTAAAGGGATACAAAGACCCGCACAAAGGATTAATCATGTATTTGGGGGACGTTATAAATGGAGTTTGTTAGATACGGTCTACTCGACAGCTTATGTATTGAAGTATGTTTTAAGAAACCCTGTTAGAGCAGGGATTTCAGAAACGGTAGAAAGCTATCCATTTTCATCGCTAAACCTAAACTCAACTATGCCCATAGTTTCTGGAATAGGGCCTATGTGGTCAACCGTTCCCAAGGCACGCATTGAAATTTTGAATTGGCTAAATCTTCCTGCCCAACCGGCTTTGGAAGGTCAAATTGGGCTGGGGTTAAGGCGGTCCAAATTTGAGTTCTCAAAAGACAACAATCATCAAAAGCTCATCAGAGCCCTTGCTCACAGCTATTTGCCCGTGACCGCTTCCGTTTAAGCTTGTTAGGAGACTGACACCAAATCTTCTTCGTCGTCGTCGATGCTAAGGTTGCCGAGGCCGTATTTATCGACTCGATAGCGCATGCTTCTAAAGCTAATATTAAGAAGTTTCGCAGCTTTCTTTTTCACTCCACCCGTTTGCTCGAGGGCTTTGACAAGAAGTGCTCTTTCAAAATCGGCGGTAAGCCTTTCGAGTTCAATTCCCTTAGTGTCGTCGATTTGTATCGATTGTGGAGCCACTTGTCCCGGAGATTCTTCTCTCACCTCCAACATATGTTTAGGCAAGCTCTCGGGGAGAATAATAGAACCCGGCTCTAGCGCTACAGTTCTTTCGATAATATTTTCAAGTTCTCTCACGTTACCTGGGTAATGGTAACGTTTTAAGACATCTAAAGCTTCATTACTAATTTTTTTAACGTTCATTCCAAGTATCTTAGAAAACTTATCTAAGAAATGGCCCGCCAGCATTGGAATGTCCTCTTTGCGTTCTCTCAAGGGAGGACAGGTAATTTGAATCACATTCATCCGATAAAATAAATCCTCTCGGAATCTGCCAGCTTTGACTTCTTGCTCTAAGTTCTTATTGGTAGCGGAAATGACTCTAACATCCACGGTAATATCTTCAGTGCCACCCACTCGCTTAAAAGTTCCCTCTTGGATTACCCTAAGTAACTTGACTTGCATAGTAAGAGGAAGTTCACCTAATTCATCCAAAAAGATGGTTCCTGTATTAGCCACTTCGAAAAGACCTTTTTTATCTGCAATCGCACCGGTGAATGAGCCTTTTTTATGACCGAACATCTCACTTTCCATGAGATTTTCAGGGATAGCTCCGCAGTTTACTGTCACAAAGGGCTTATCTTTCAGAGGACCATTATAGTGAATGGCTCTCGCAATCAATTCTTTACCAGTGCCACTTTCTCCATTGATAAGAACCGAGCTCTTTGTATTCGCAACCCGTTTTACCAGTTCATAAATACGGAGCATGGGGGGAGCTCCACCAATGATATTATCGAAAGCGTATTTAGTCCCAAGCTCTTTTTTCAACTGTTGGTTCTCAATTTTAAGAGAACGTTTTTCTAGAGCTTGTCGGATAACTATTTTAACTTCATCGATTTTAAAAGGCTTTTGAACGTAATCATAAGCCCCTCGCTTCATGGCTTCCACTGCAATCTCAGTGGAACCGAAAGCGGTAATCATGATCATCACCATTTCAGGATCCATCTCCTTAACTTTGGAGAGCAATTCTAATCCTGACATTTCAGGCATTTGAATATCTGAAATAATCAAATCAACGGGATTTTTCTTTGAGAACTCAAAACCTTCTTTGCCATTTGAAGCCGTAAAGACCTCATAGCCTTCTCTTTTGAGCATGATCTGAAAAAACTCACGGATACTTTCTTCATCATCCACCACGAGGATTCTGCTAAGAGCCATTTAACACCTCTACTTTAAAATTCGCTTCAACCAGCGCTTTGTCACTAAATCTGCAGATACTTTGAGCAACATCCATACCAGACAAAAATGGGCATAACTGTGCTAATGCAGGTGGAATGCTCATTGTATTCTGACTAGTTCGTTCACGCCGTTAATTCAAAATAGCGACATTTTTTGTCAGAAAAGTAGAGATTGAAATTAGTAGTAGAAGTCTTATGAACCGTATTCTTTGAGAATTACCTAGGGACTAGGGCGAGATTTTACCTCGAAACAACTTACTTGCCAGTTTGAGGTGCCAAAATTTTCGAGTTGAGGACTATCTTTTTTACAGCTTTCTTTTGCGATAGGGCAACGAGTGTGGAAAGTGCAGCCCGTGGGGGGAGTCACTGCAGAGGGTAACTCTCCTTTAAGTTCAATTCGCTTTCTCATTTTTTCAATTTTCGGATCTGGGATAGGTACTGCTGAAATGAGAGCTTGTGTATAGGGGTGCTGAGGGTTTTTAAAAATATCAGTGCGGTCAGCTGTTTCGACAATTTTTCCCAAATACATGACGGCAATTCTATCAGCGATATATTTTACTACTGATAAATTGTGGGAAATAAAAATCATAGAAAGTTTAAACTCGCGTTGAATTTCCTTGAGGAGGTTAAGCACCTGAGCTTGAACTGAAACGTCCAGAGAAGATACAGGCTCATCAGCTACAATAATCTTAGGTTTTAAGACGAGAGCCCTAGCTATCGCAATTCTTTGTCTTTGCCCACCCGAGAATTCGTGGGGATATTTTTGGAGTGCTTTCGGAGAAATCCCTACTCGATCTAAGACTTGCTGAACTAATTTGTTTCCCTCGGAACTATCACAAAGGCCGTGGGCTTCTAGGGGTTCTCTTAGGGTTGCTTCGATAGTCATTCGCGGGTTCAGTGAAGCATAGGGATCTTGAAAGATCATCTGAATTTGGGGGCGTATCTTACGGAGTGCCTCCCCCTTGATTCCCATAAAATCGTTACCTGACAGGTGTATAGACCCCGAAGTGGGTTCTTGAAGTCTAAGCAATGCTTTACCCAAGGAACTTTTTCCACACCCTGATTCTCCCACCAAACCCAAAACCTCACCTGAATTTAATTCAAATGAAACGCCATCCACTGCTTTAAGAAACTTTTTTTCCCCAAGGTTGATAAAGCCAGTGCGAATGGGGTAATGCACTTTAAGATTTTCAACTTTAAGTAAATTCATATGAGCCATCTAAAGCTCCTCCACATGACAAAAGGTGTGATGAGAAGAAGAAAGTTTTCTCTCCAGTGGGAAGGTCTCTTGGCAGATATCTTTTTTGTAGCTACAGCGATCATAAAAAGGACATCCCGAAGAGAGTTGGCTGAGGTCTGGAATGGTTCCCCCAATGACGGGAATTTGCTCCTGAAGCTGATCCATCCGTGGAGTAGATTTCAAAAGTGCCTTGGTGTAAGGGTGGGCAGATTTTTCAAATAATGTCTCTACGGGGCCTTCCTCAAAAACGCGACCTGCATACATGACAACCACCTTGTCAGCCATTCCTGCAATGACTCCCAGATCATGAGTGATAAGAAGAATCGCCATTCCAGTCTCTTTTTGTAGTTTCTTTAAGAGCTCCAAGATTTGCGCCTGCACTGTCACATCGAGAGCGGTCGTGGGTTCGTCAGCAATTAAAACTTCAGGCCGAGTGGTAAGAGCCATTGCAATCATGACTCTTTGTCTCATCCCACCGCTAAATTCATGGGGATAGGATTTCATCGCTTTATCAGCTTCGCCAATTCCCACTCGAGTTAAGGCATCACAAGCCTCTTTCCAAGCTACTTTCTTGGATTGTCCTAGGTGAATCATTAAGGGCTCAATCAGCTGACTTCCAATGGTTAAGTAAGGATTAAGAGAGGTCATAGGCTCTTGGAAGATCATGCTAATTTTATGTCCTCGGATAGCTCTGAGTTTATCCTCGGGTAGGGTCAGCAAATCTTGGCCGCGATATAACACTTGACCTTGTGGGATCCTCAAAGGGGGACTAGGTAACAGTCTCAAATAGCTCAATTGGGAAACGGATTTTCCACTACCGCTTTCACCGACGATTCCTAAGGTTTGTCCAGGTTCAAGGGAGTAGCTAATGCCATTCACCGCTTTGACGATGCCTTTTCGAGTGTGGAAATGCGCTTGTAGATTTTTAATTTCAAGAATCGCCATTAATCTCTAGCCCCTTTCGGATCAAGAGCATCCCTAAGCCCATCTCCTAAAAAATTGAGTGAAAATAGAGTCATTGAAAGCATGAGGGCAGGAAAAATTAAAACCCACGGAGCAATTTCCATGACTTCGACTCCGCTTGAGATCAGCGTTCCCCAAGATGCCATGGGGGCTTGAACTCCTAACCCAAGAAAGCTTAGAAAGGCTTCTTCTAAAATCACTGAAGGGACGGTCAATGTGAGATAGACAATGACGGGGCCTAAAGCGTTTGGAATGAGGTGTTTGATGATGATAGTTCTCGTTCTGACCCCTAAAGACTTTGCAGCCTCCACAAATTCTTTGTGTTTAAGAGAAATCACTTGGCCTCGAACAATTCTCGCCATCGTCAGCCATTGGGTGAGTCCCAAAGCTATAAACAACAGTAAAATGTTTCTTCCAAAATAGACCATGAGAATGATGACTAAAAAAATGAATGGTAGTGCGTATAGAATATCTACAATTCTCATTAAAATATTGTCAGTTTTACCGCCGATAAAACCTGATATGGCCCCATAGATCACTCCGACTATCACACTCACCAGCGAAGCTAAAATGCCTACC
Source organism: Deltaproteobacteria bacterium (assembly GCA_900299195.1). Lineage (GTDB taxonomy): Bacteria > Bdellovibrionota > FAC87 > UBA2466 > UBA2466 > UBA2466. The sequence continues at coordinate 12,940 of OMIX01000100.1, read as the reverse complement.
GTCATTGAAATTCGTCCACCGTAAAGGATTCTTGTGAACAGATCCCTTCCTAAATTGTCCGTTCCAAACCAATGCATTAATGAAGGCTTAGCGAGAGTAAGTTCAAGATTCTGGGTTTCAAAACCAAAGGGTGCTATCCATGGAGTTAAAAGACAAACAATCAACTCGAAGAGTAAAAAAGCTCCTCCAAAAACGGCCAGTTTATTTTTGAGGAGCCGGTGCCAAGCATCTTTCCAGAGACTGTTACTCATAGCGCACTCTCGGATCCAAAATGACATAGACGATATCTACTAGAAAATTACACAGAAATATCAGTGAGAAATAGAGGAGCGAAGTTCCCATGACTACCGTGTAATCTCTATTGAGAGCGCTCTCAATAAAAAATCGACCTAGGCCAGGAATGTTAAAAATGGTTTCTGTGACCAATGCACCTGTAATAATTCCAGCAAGTGCGGGCCCAAGATAAGAAACCACGGGGAGAATGCCACCTCTGAGCGCATGTTTGATTAAAATTTGTTTTTCAGAAAGTCCTTTGGCTCTTGCGGTTCGAATAAAATCCTGATGGCGAATTTCCATGAATCCGCCTCGGGTTAATCTTGAGATGTAAGCCGCGTAGGCAAACCCTAAAGTTAATGAAGGAAGAACCCTATCTTGCCAGCTATTCCAACCTGCAACAGGTAGCCAACCCAGCCAAAGTCCAAAGATAAGAACCAGGACAGGCCCAACTACAAAGGTGGGTAAACAGATTCCCATGATAGATAACGACATAGGAATGTAGTCGTATAAAGAGTTAGGTTTAAGAGCGGCAAGTCCGCCAGCGGAAATTCCGATGAGCAGAGCCCAAAAGAGAGAGATTAATCCTAACTCCATGGAAACGGGCAAAGCCTCTGCGATGATCTCATTTACGGTTCGGTTGGAATGTTTGAAAGAGGGTCCTAAATCGAATCGTGAAAGATCCCCTAGATATCTTAAGTATTGCTGAAACAGGGGTTCATCCATGTGGTATTTGGCTTCCAAGTTTTTTAAAACCTGGGCAGGTACTTTTTTTTCCGAGGAAAAAGGACCCCCAGGAGCAAATCGAATCATGAAGAAAACCAGAGTGACCACTAGCAGAAAGACTGGAATCATCACGAGAAGTCGTTTCAAGATGTAAGTTAAACCCATAGTGACCTACTTGGTTGCAATACTAATATATTTCAAAGGGTGAATATCTTCGATATTCGGATGCCATCCTTGAACTTCATTACTCAAGAGGTAATTTCTTGAGTAGATGTAAATAGGCATAATCGGAAGATCTTCCAGTAAGATATCTTCCGCTTTTTGAAAGATAGCGAACCGTTTCTTGGGATTGGTTTCCTTTTTAGCTGCTTCGATCAATTGATCGTAAGTAGCATTGCTATAACCCGAGTGATTGTTGCCACCATTTGTGACAAACATATCTAGGAAAGTATTTGGGTCATTATAGTCTGCAATCCACCCGGCACGAGATACCATGTAGTTTTTGGTGTGCTGATTGTCCAAATAAACTTTCCATTCTTGGTTGAATAAAGTGGCATCAATGCCCAAAGTTTCTTTCCACATTTGTTGGATGGCTTCAGCAATTTTTTTGTGGTTATCACTGGTGTTATAAAGAATTTCAATCGTGGGAAGTCCTTTTCCATCCGGAAATCCGGCCTCTTTGAGAAGTTGTTTAGCCTTAGCAAATTGACTTCCGTCTTTAGGAAGTCGTGCTTGGGGTTGGTAACCTCCGGTTCCGGGGGGAGTGAACATGGTAGCTGGTACCTGTCCTCCTCGTGTGACGAATTTTACAATTCGATCTCGGTCAATCGCTAACGTTAAAGCCTGTCTTACTTTTTTATTATTAAGCGGAGCTTTATTGCAGTTAAACCAGTAGTAGTAAGTTCCTAAGTAGGGATGAGTCTTAAAAACTCCTGAAGAGTCTTTCTGCCAGAGAGGAAGTTTTTCTAAAGGAAGATCATCCACTGAGTGTAAATTTTTAGCCCGAAACATTTTTTCTTCGGTTTCATGTTTGTCGATGGGATAAAAATTGGCTTCGGTGAGTTTGATAATGCCTTTATCCCAATAGTAAGGATTGGGCTTAACTGACACTACCTTGTTGATTTCCCACTTACTTAAAATGAAAGCGCCGTTACCCACAAAATTTTCAGGGCGAGTCCAACGGCTTCCAAATTTTTCTATCGTAGCTCTATGAACTGGGTAAAGCGAATGATGAAATAATAGACTTAAGAAAAAGGGAGTTGGGTTTTCCAGCTGAACTTCTAAAGTGTAAGGATCGATAGCTTTGATTCCAAGTTGCGCGGGGTCTTTAATTTTTCCTTCGTTGAAGGCCTTTCCATTTTTAATATAAAAACCTTGGTAAGCATATTCTGAAGCGGTTTCTGCTTTTAATAACCGGGTCCAGGAATAGATAAAATCTTGGGCTGTGACTGGCTCACCGTTGCTCCATTTGGCATTTTTTCTTAAGGAGAAAGTATAGGTTTTACCGTCTTTTGAAAGTTTCCATTTTTCCGCTACACCTGGGATGGGAGTCAGAGTTTTGGGGTCCTTATTCACGAGCCCTTCAAGAAGGTTCATGAGAATATGAAACTCAGGTACTCCCGTGGTGATATGGGGATCTAAATCTTTAGGTTCGCCTCCATTACCTAGGTTCAAAATTTGTGGGACAGCGCTTTGAGCTGAACCCAAAGGAATGCCTATTAAAATAGAAAGAATCACAAATCCAAAAACGCTGCACAGAGTTAGACGCCAAGATCCAATTTTCATGGAAACTCTCCTCATTATCAATTGACACCTCAGGTAATTCATTTACCCAGCGCGAGAGTACTGCAAAGCAATTGCCAGGACTGGTTAATAGAAATTTGGGTGGAACTATTAAAAAAGTTTAACACTCTTAAGTAGTTAGAACAAGGTCGTTCGTTGTTGCCTGGTGTCGATTGAAAAAATTATCCACTCAAAAAAATTTAGGGTGCCTTTTGATACCAGGAACTCAAGGTTAGGCGACGGAACTTTCTGTAATATCATTTGTGAAAAAGAACCTTCATTTCTAAAATAAAAGATAACTCAATTTGTAGTTCTACTTCTTAGGAGGCAACGTGCGTAATTGGATCTGGTTGTTGATTTTTTCTCAAGGCTTAATCGCGGCTCAAAAAACTAAAATAGATTTACCGTGGTCAGCATTACCTAAAACACCGCCCATTCCGAAAGACAATCCCATGACTGCCGAAAAAGTTTATTTGGGACGACAACTTTATATGGATCCCAGACTTTCTAAGGACGGCACTGTTTCCTGCAATTCTTGTCATAATGTGATGGCAAGCGGAGGGGATAATCGAGCTTTTTCAGCAGGAATCAAAGGACAGTTAGGAGGACGCTCAGCGCCAACCGTTTGGAATTCAGCTTTTCATACTGTTCAGTTTTGGGATGGAAGAGCGGCCTCGTTGGAAGATCAAGCCAAAGGACCTTTAATCAATCCAGCTGAGATGGGAATGGATAACCACGATACGGTGATGGACAGAATCGGTAAAATACCTGGCTATGTTTCTCAGTTCAAAAAGGTTTTTGGTGAGCGAGGTTTAACCATCGATAATCTAGCCAAAGCCATAGCTGCTTACGAGCGAACTTTAATCACTCCCAATAGTCCGTTTGATCGTTATGTGAGAGGAGATAAAAAGGCGATGTCACCCCAAGCGGTGAGAGGGATGAACACTGTGATTGAAGTGGGGTGTGTGAGTTGTCACACGGGTAGGAATTTCAATGCCCCAGACGATTTGGCCATGGGAGAAGGGTTCTATCAAAAATTCCCCACATTCACCGATAATGAATACGTCACCAAATATAAATTTTTGGATGATAAAGGACGGGGGGCTTTGACCAAAAATGAGGAAGATAATTATTTCTTCCGAGTTCCTACCTGGAGAAATGTGGCTTTAACGGCTCCTTATTTTAGTAATGGTGCTGTGAAGACTTTGGAAGAGGCGGTTAGAGTAATGGCCAAGGTTCAGTTGAATAAACAACTCACTCCCAATCAAGTCGCTGATATCGTCGAATTCTTAAAAGCATTAACGGGAGAACGTCCTAAACAACCGATGCCGGAATTGCCTCCCGATCCACCGGGTGTCACAACCATCGAAGGATAAGAGGGTTTGATGAGAATCAAAGGCTCCACTTTAGAAGTGGGGCCTTTTTTTTGGAATGACTATAAAAAATAGATTTTAAGTTAAGAGACCGACTAAAACTTTTTAGTAAGATTGACTCAGCCCTGCACTTTTCCAGAGAGAGAACAAAGCCGCACATTCCTCCCGACAAACTCCATCTTCGACTTTTAATGGACTCTTCCCTTGTCGAGCGAGTTCTTTTGCGGGGAATTCCAATTCTTTAAATCCGGCATCGGCAGCATCGGCAATGGTAGCTCCAAAATAAACCTTTTCGATTTTTGCCCAGTGAATTGCGGATAAACACATGGGACAAGGCTCGCAAGTGGTGTACATCACGGTTCCACTCAGATCGATGGTGTTGAGTTCCTTGGCGGCTTCTCGGATGGCATTGACCTCGGCATGGGCTGTGGGGTCACAAGTTTTCCAAACTCGATTATGAGCCGAAGCGACCACTTTTCCATTTTTCACAATGATAGCTCCAAACGGACTCTGCCCAGTAAAAATGCCTTCTTTGGTTTTTTCAATAGCCAGTTTCATGTATTGTTCGTGAGTCATAAGACCTACGAACATAATTCAGAATAGTAAACAATGCCATACCTAGGTTTCTGTTGGATCGAATTTTTTGAGGGTTTCCATAAAACTTGGTGCCCCGCGATAAATCCGACTCTTTGAGCACAATCCTTAGCTATTTCCAATTCTTCTGGGGATGGACAAGATAGGATTAAAATCCCTCGGTTGGGAAGAAGCGTTTTTTTGGCCTGTTCAAAGAGCTGATAGGGTTTGAGTTTTGAGAGGGGAAGTCCCCAGGAAAGAAGAGGCTCCTCAGAAACAAAGGGATTAAGTAAAAGAGCCAAGTCGATAGGTTGGCTCCAGGTTAGAAAATCCATGGCATGAAAAAAGCCACTTCGCATTTGACGAGCGTAAAAGTCTCCAAAATCAGCTCTTGAGTGAAAGCCCCATAGTAGACGATGAGCATCTAGTTCAATTCCGTGAATATGAGCTTCTCGGTGTTGGTTTCTCAGGGTTTCATCAATGATGGGGCCAAATACGAAATTTCTCGCACCAATATCAACAACCGTTAGTGGATTTTTAGAAAGGTTTTTTAAAAGGCTCTCCCAAGGAAACAGTGAAAAAAACTCCCTAAATTCCAGCTGAATTTTTTTGTCTCTTTCTGGGATCTGAGAAACGTCTGAAACAGGTCTGGAAAATTTTATATGGTTTCTAAGAAAAAAGTCGACCGAGTTTCTAAGAGATAGAATTCCATTTTTCATTCTTTAATCTTATTACGCACAGCTAGAAATTGCATGAGGCAAAGCAAAATAATTCCAAGCACTGGGATTCGAATGCTTTCCAGATAATGAGTCAGCTCTCGGCTTCCTAAAGTCCACTCCGTGATAAAAGCGATAAGTAGAATGGAGATAAAAGTTCCCAATTGGTAAATGAGTTTTTTTGAAGAGTGTTCGATCAACAAAGGGAGAGAAGCAAAGGAGGGGACAAAATAGATAAAATAATCCGGGCGAGTTGTCGAATTAAGCATCGCCATAGTAGTCCACAGTAAAGCCCAAGCGTTTCTATTTTCCGAGAAGTTCAATACCTTTCTCTGAGTGAATGCCCAACAAAAATAAAAAAGACTGACTGATCCCACTATTAAAGTAACCGCCCCTTTGGATATCCACGCTGAGGGTAACCAAGTAGTTAAAAGAGAGGGTAGGGATAACGAAACCACATCTTTACTGAGATCGTAGACCTGATGGTAGTGAAGCGCATTTTGGATAAATTCTACAGGCAAAGAAAACCCACTTTTGATTCCGAAAGTTAGAGCAGGAAAAACAAGAGAGATAAGCCCGCCTAAAAAAAGCCCCCATTTGACTTGAGGTCTTTTAATTAAAAAATAATAAAGAGCGATAAAACCTGGATATATTTTGATGCTTGCTAGAAGCACTACCAAGATTCCAGATAAAAGTTGGTGAGCTTTTTTCTCTGAGTTGGAAAACCATTCAGATAAGATCAATAAAGCCGCAAAGATCAATTGAACGTTATGGGATTGAAAACTAGCGTGAATGGGCTTGATCGAAACGACCCAAGTTAAAATAAAAAGCCAGCGTCGTTGGCTATCCCAGAGTTCAGGAAAAAGTTTGAAAAGAAAAAACCAAAAAATCGAATAAGATAAGGTTTGAAGAAATAGCCAAAGTCGGTTGGCGTTTTCAAAACTAAGCGAAGAAAGAGGCTTTAAGAGGGCCAATCCAAACGGCCCATAAAAAAAATTACCGATCTCGGCGTTGTTGGAGTAGAGGGTACTTATCAAGCCATTTTGTAACCACTGGGAGGCTTTGTAGTACACTCCTAAATCACCCCCCGGTTTCCAAGCAATACCCCAACAGGGAATTAAAAGTAGAATCAGCAAAGCCAGGGGAAGTTTATTTTTAGGCATGATATCTTATTAATCTCCTTGAACTTTTTACCTCGAGAAAATTTACATGAAAAGAGGTCTTCGCAAAATGGGAAAAGGATAAACTCTGCCTTAGCATAAATTGACGCCAAGCGTAATTCCGAGTATATTCCCACCCTAATTTGTGATTCTAAACATAGGAGTATTGATAATGAAAAGTTGGTTGTTAGTGGCAGTTTTAAGTTTTCCTCTTTTTGCAGCTGATGAGCTTGTGGCTGTATATTATTGCAGAACCCCGAATATCGCTGATGCGGGTTATAGTGTGACTGTAGAGACAGGTGGATTTGCAGGAATTACTCAAGTGACATTGGCTGAAAACTCTTTTGCAGGTTCGACCTTGTTGGGCAGATTTGTTGTGAAACAAACCCAGCAAAACAAAAATCAAGTTTTCACCGGACAAAACATGAAGTTGGTCGTGGGACCTGGACACCATCCTAACGGCATTGCTATTCCACACAAGGTTTATGATGCAGTTTTTGTTGCTAAGACTCGAGATGGTAAGAACCATCGTGGTCAAGTTCAGTGTTGGTCACCTAGAGATCCTCAATAAGCATTTACTGCTTTTTGGATAGAAAAACTTTTGAGTTTTCTAATACTAACCTTTGTTTATTTGATTTCTGGAGCGGTTCCCGTTGGTTTAGCTCAAGACTATACCAGCCCTAGGGGACCGCTTTCAGAGATTAATTCCATCCAACAATTAATCCAGTTAGCGGATGACAATAGAGATTTAACTACTTTAGAAAAAGTATTGCATGCGCTTCCTGAGCCCTTAAGGTCAAGTCCAGTCTTCATTTATCGAAGTGAAAGCCTTCAATCTGCTTCGCCGGAGTTCCCTCGTGTTTTGTTGTCCGATCCTTCGGGTAATTTAGTGCTGGCATTCAATGGCGAATCGAAACAGACAGGTTTCGATAAACTTGAGGCTTTAGAATTTGATGAGAAAAAGAATCGTTTTAATTTTTACGAGATGAAATTTAGCTCAGCGGGGAAACTTGAAGTTTCTAAGCCTAATCCTTCAGAATGTCTCTCATGCCATCGTTTTTCGGATCCAAGACCCAACTGGGAGTCTTACGACCAATGGCCGGGGGTTTATGGAAGTAACGATGACCGATTGAGGAGTGAGGAAGTTGAACCCTTTAAAAACTTTCTTAATTTGTTTGAGCTCAACCCCAGATATTCGGCCTTGAGAATAGAGCCCTTAAAACAGGTTTTAGGCTATTCCTCTCATTATGGACGTTTGCCAAATGAACCCAATATTTCATTCACTCATCGATTGTCCCGCAACAACTTCAAACGGCTCGCTAGGCTCATCATGGAAAGCCCCGATTATGAAAAGTTTAAGTATATGATTGGGGGGTTTTTGAGTAGCGGAGAGGGAGAAAGGTTTAGCGACATCGGATATCTACCGGAAAAAATTTCCGGCTTGACCGATTATTATTCAAAGGAAAATATCCAAGAAGTCGAAGCTATTGCGATTTCTTATGCGAATTCAGTTTCAAATCCGGCAACACTCACTTTTAGATCTTTGTTTGAGTCCCGTGGGATTGATACTTCTGATTGGTTCATGAATTTTAAAGGTGCTCTAACAAACAGTTTCGTGAATGGGACCCCTTGGGAAGATCAACTTCTTGAAGCCTTGTTAGAAAAAGATTCTGAACTGAGGTCCTTTCTCTATGAAGGTTCAAACACTCAATTGCAAGAAGCTAAACTCAAAGAGGTAAGTCACGATAAGCTGGTTCGAAGTAGTTTTGATTTACACCTAAGAAAATTCGATAGCGATCTAGAAGTCCCTCAGCGAATTTGGAGAGATGCCTGTAGGCAATGTCATGAACGAGGGGCAGCTCGAGGTGTCCCTCAATTTGATTTTAACTCAGCCATGAATAAGCCCAAGTTGAAAGAGTTAATAGAGTCGGGTGCCATGCCTATGAATCAGAGATTAACCCCGTCTCAAAAAAAGCGATTTGTTTTGAGCCTTAGTAAGTTAAAGGATTAAATTAAAAGCCAAATTGCGGTGAAGTCTAGAATATTGACGGGTCACATAACGTCTATCGTATTACAAGAGAGCTAAAATAGATTGCCAACCGCCTCATATCTCCGTTCCCAGGAACGCGTGCATCAGGCAGTTCAAACGCTAACTCGTTTTCCTGATTTTTACCTTTTAGCAACTTGGGGGCAAACTTCATTTTGAGTTTAGCTTCCATCATGCCGTCATGAATTTTAGTTCCATTTAGTTTTGCAATGATGTGCTGTTGGCCTAACGATCCCCCTTGAAACTCAATCTCTCCAACCAGGGATTTTTTATCCTCTTTAAATTTGAAAAGAATAACAGACCTATTTCCAACGCTCCATCGATGAGTTTCCTCAGCTTGGCCCCAACCTCTGAACTTTAAGTTCCCGTCTTTGTGAGTAAAGACTTCATTAGATTTAATAGTTGGCGTTTGGGATCCCACTAAAGTGATGACAGTTAATAAACCCACTAAACAGAGATTGAGGAGTATTAATTTTATTTTCATTAGCTTTCCTTCGGGGTGTTCTTTTTATTTTATCAAGCCATCCGGGGGTTCTCAATCGCCATCCCTATGAGATATCTTTAGAAAACCTAATCGATCGGGCTTTTTTATTTGAACTGCGAATGTAAAAATAGAATTTATTTGAGGGGTTAGGTTTATACCGCAGCGAGTCTTGTTGTTGTCTGTTAATTGACATAATTTCCGAACAGATGGAATCGTTAAAAGCATTCAGGGACAAACTTAATCAGGTCAGTCCCAGTTTTTGCGTTGCAAAATGGAAGCAGGTTACCATCCATTTACAAAATGGATTGACCCACAGTTGCCACCATCCCATTGCCCACAAAGTTCCCCTTGAAGAGGTTTTGAGAGACTCTTCGGCACTTCACAACAGTCAATTTAAAAAACAACAGCGAAAATTAATGCTGGAGGGCGTTCGTCCCTCCGAATGTGATTATTGCTGGCGGGTTGAAGATAGCCATTCTGATTCTTTAAGTGATCGAATTTATAAATCTAATGAAGCTTGGGCTAGCCCGTATATTTCTGATATTGCAGCCAAATCATGGCAAGAAAATGTAAACCCTTCTTATGCAGAGATTAGTTTCGGAAACCTCTGTAATCTTAAGTGTAGTTATTGTTTTCCTCAGTTTTCCTCGAGAATTATGGAGGAGATACAAACGCATGGAGGGTATCCCACCAGCGAAAATTTTAATAATTTAAACTGGCTTAAAAAAAGTGGGGAGATGCCTATCTCCCCTTTGTTAGAAAATCCTTATGTTGATGCCTTTTGGGAGTGGTGGCCGGAACTCTACCCCTCTCTTGAGCATTTTAGAATTACTGGCGGGGAGCCTCTTCTTAATAAAAATACGTTTAAATTGTTGGATTATATTATTGAAAACCCAGGTATCAATTCAAATTTAAATTTAGCCATAAACTCTAATTTGTGTATCCCTGATTCTGCGTTTGAAAAGACGGTAGAAAAGTTAAAAAGAATTTTAAATGATAACTTGGTCAAAAAAATTGAGGTGTATACCAGCGCTGAAGCCAAGGGAGCCCAGGCTGAATATATTAGATTTGGGATGAATTATGATCAGTGGCTTGGAAATCTTCACAAACTTTGTACCCAGCTTCCTCAATTAGAGCTCAATATTATGAGCACCTACAATGTGCTTAGCTTGCCTTCCTACATTCCGTTTTTAAAAGATGTTTTGGCTATTAAGCGTGAATACAAAAAATCCAGTCATGAGCGACCCGCCATTTGGTTAGATATACCCTATTTAAGATATCCTCGTCATCAGGCTGTTTTTATCATTAAACCTGATATGCTTAAGCAGATCTTTGACCAAGTTTTATTTTTGAGTAGTAATCTAGATGTTCAGAACGCCGACGGTGATTTTCAGCGAGGTTTTAATTCTTGGGAGGCAGATCGCATTAAAAGAGTTTATAACGTAGCCGCCGCTGAACTTAATAGGCCCGAGTTTGATACGGTAACTAACAGAAAAGATTTTGTAAGATTTATCGACGAGCATGATAGAAGACGTGGAACTGATTTTAAAAAGACCTTCCCAGAGTTAGTTGATTTTTATTTCTTTTGTAAGTCGATCTGAATCATAGATTTTCGTTGAATTTTTCAATGTTTTTACCCTGATATTTTTTCTTGAATATTTTTTGGTTTTTTTGAATGAGTTTAATCCCCTGCTCTCCAGCAGTAGCTCGCCCCAGGTGCATAGCAACACACTTGGGTTCGTAAATGGTTCTTAACCCCTGAAGATGAGCTCTGTATTGCCAGTCGGATTCTTCGTAATACATTGGGTAAAATCGCTCATCTAAAAGTCCAACTCTATCTATTGCATCCCTACGTATATAGAGCATACAACCGGAGATGTAACCCGGATAGTAACGTTCATTTATTTCAGGGTCGAAGGGGTCTTGATCCCAACCACGGACAATCACAGCCCCATCATTTTTAATATAGGAACCTGCCTCTTGCACTAGGCCATTCAATCCGACGATTTTTCCGCCAGCACAAGCTATGTATCCTGCTGAGTAGGCCGCAGTTTGTAATTTCGTTAACCAACAGGAGGTTAAAATTTCAATGTCATTGTTGAGAAGAACAATATCATCATCTTTAAAGGTTTCAAAAACCCTATTGTTAGGTCGAATAAAAAATTCATTAGTTTTGTTTTTAAAATACAAAATCTGAATTTGGGGATTTTCTCTAATCAGGGTTTCAACTACCTGATCTGTCGAATCCACACAACCATTGCTTGTGATTACAATTTTAAAATTTGAATGTTGGGTGTTTTTAATAATTGAGTAAACGCACTTTCTTAAAAGCTCAGCTTTGTTGAAAGTGATGATTGAAACAACAACCGACTTTGGCTTAAGAGTATACTCGATTACACTTTTTGCACTGTGCCCACTCACTAAGGGGGTTAGCTTTTTTACAGCCGCTTCCGTTAAGTCAGTTAAAAACTGAGATGAGACAGAATAAATCAAATTCAGAGCTGCTAGAAATTCAGTGTCGCTGTTGGCAATGAAACCCTCTTTAAGGTTGGCCAATCCCATTCCTTCATTACCGAGCGGAGTGGTAAGAATCGGAACTCTGTTCATAATAGCCTGACATAGTTTTCCTTTAATACCTGCACCCCAAGAAAGGGGGGCTAGCAGCACTCGAGCTTTTGCAAGGTAAGGTCTAACGTCCTCCACAAATCCGGTAACAATGACATTTTTGTTTTTATTAAGGGCTAGTATCTCAGCTGGAGGGTTGTTGCCTACAATATAAAGCTTGATATTCGAATGATGAGGTACAGAAAATTCTTCAAATATTTTACAGGCTTTTAAAGCGGCATCAATGTTTGGCGGGTGTCCAAAGCCACCCACAAACACAATATCTTGGCCATTTTGAAAGTGTGTACTTTCTTCACAGTGAATATTAGAAACAATTTTTACATTCAACCCATCGCCACACTCTTTTAAAATATGTTTTTTATCATCTTCAGTCACTGCGAATACGACATCAGCAATTCTGTAAACAGAAACTTCTCGCCTCTTAAGTTCAATATTGGATATGTTGCCTCGTTCTTCTCGAATCCAATGCACATCGACAGAGTCCACGATTATTTTTATGTCTGGAAAGAGCTTCTTTACTTCAGGAATGAGTTTTTCACCCATGTACCACCAGGCAAAAATAGCATTTGAAAATGTTATTCCTCTCGATTTGAGGTCAAAAAGTTGGGAAGAAAGGGGCTTGTTATAAAAAACTCGGATACCCAAAGTTTCGAGGGCTTTGGCGTATTTGATATCTACGATATTATCAGTGAAGTAATAGACCTGATAATTAAGATCCTTTTGGATGAGTCTGAGGATTTCGTACATTCTATTTCCTCCAGAGGATCTGTCAAAAGTAGGTGCTTCTGGAGAGAAAAATAGAATGTTTTTGGAAGTGTTTAAAAATCGTTCCTCCGAGCAGTGAGAGGTTTCAATTTGTGAATGATTAGAGGTGGCGGCAATTTGCTTTGCTAAATCGACCAATCTTTTCATCTCGACCAGTTGGATGTGAGCGTCAGATGAGTTTACCCAATTAGAATTATGAAAATTTGCGGTCCAATGTTGTAGGGTTGCCTCCGCTTCTTCAAGATTCTGGTTATTCAGTAAAGCTTTTATTTTTAAAGAGTATGCCCAAGGGTGATGATCTTGGGTAATAGCACGATCACAAAGCTTGATTTTAAAATCAACATCATCAATCAAATCCGCTAGGCTGACGATTGAATAACTTTCGATGAAATCTGATTCCATAATCAGCTTGGTAG
>OMIX01000099.1 GCA_900299195.1 Deltaproteobacteria bacterium | reverse complement strand
CTCATTGTTGTCAAGTAAACATACAACTCGGAAATTCTATCAAGATTAATAAGGTAACTTAAAAGAAAACGAATGAGATGAGATTCGAATCTGTTATAAATAGAAATATCTAAATAAAGCAATGTAAAAACTAAGAAGAAAATAAAAACAGCTAATATTCCACGGATTCTACTTCGAAGTTTAAATAATGTCACTTCGATGAGTAGAATAATAAACGAGTAAAACAATAATGAATAAAAGGTGGCCAAAACTGCAAAAGCTATTTTAAGTTTAATGGATTCTGATCCAATTAAGCTAATGAAAAAAACACAAACGCACGTAAGCAACAACAAAAAAACAAAGTGGAATATCGGATGAAGCCCAGCAATGCAGGTGCGATTGACAAAATTCTTCATTAGTTAATGAGGTGTCGATATTGGAAAGTGGCAATTAAGTATTTAGTCTATATCATTATTAGCTGAATTTAAATGTTCTAAATCTCGGATGGGGTCTGGTGCGGCGGGTCGTAGGATGCGGGTGTTCTGTCCTTGGAGCTAATAGTGCCAGTTTAGCTTTGGCTACTTGTGTTCTTACGAGGCATTTTTTTTGATTTTGTTTCCAACTCGTTCTACGGAACGACGAGATTTTAGCTGCTGAGGCTGAATTGTAGAACCATGAGCGTTAAAAAGGTTTAGCATTTTTAACCTTATTAGCCGGCGGGTGACAAAAAAGGGTGGTTTGCTCGGTAGCGGTCCACATCATGCCCTTCCTGGGCAAGTTCAGCTCGGAAAGAGATTTAGCTTCGGAATTGTTCCAGAATAAAACGTTGTAAGTGAAAAAGACTATTAAAAAAAGAATGGCAATCTAAGGTGATGCCTATCGCAGATGTTATTACTAAATGCCTTAGCAATAAAAAGGTCTTAAAGTTATGTCCTACTGAAATGCCCAAATCCTTTTCTAAAGGGGAACCAGTATTGCTTGCCAAGTTAACTGACTATGATTTTAATAGCGGTAATTCATTCTTGAAATTTCGAATGTCTGGCTATTAAGATGGTAAAGGCGAAATGGAAGTTACTGTTTGGGATGGGGTGAGTAAAAGGGGCCTGAGTAAGTGTTCTGTCGTTGTAACTCCCAGTCTCGACACTACCTCTGTAGGAAGAACTAGGAGTGTGATGGTGGGAGATGACTCTCAAGGGGGCGAAGCTTTAATGGTAAAAAGAATGGCTAAAGTTTCGAACCAGTGCTTAGAGATAGAGAATAAATAAGAAAGTCTGTTTGGTTTAGCACTGACGGCCTTTTCTCGCCCTAAAAACGCAATCGATTTGGTGACTGGCTATCTCCCACCGAGATGGTACAAGTTTCGATCACGGGCATTTTTGCGAGCTGTTGAATTTCTTTAAGTTGGGGAAGTAAACGATTTTCTGCCAGAGCTAAACGGCTTAACCATTGAATGTCTCCCGTTTTTTCAAAGGTACAGATGTTTCTTGCTAAACTGTAAGCTAATTCTCCAATATCCAAAGAAAAAGTATCTTTAGGTAAGAAATGGTCCACGTAGAAATTACTTAGAGAGTCCATAGCAGTGAGATAACTTCTCCAAAGACTATAACAGCTATCTCCATCGCAACTAGCGATATAGCTTTCGACTCTTCTGATTTTCAAACACAAGTCACGGCCAGGGCTTTTGGAACAATCAAAAGGTTCGACATCAGCCCAAACCGATGTCGTGAATAAAATCCAACCCAAAAGTAAATAACGCATAACAACCCCTTTGCAAACTTTTGATAGACAGGGATTAGCAGAAAAAGGGGGGGTACCGCAATAGGGCGCATAACTGAGCCTTCAGACAATGGAAATAAATAGCGAAAATTAGGTTGTATACAACCTAATTGTATGCGATACACCCACCTGTCATGGAGATTGGACTTAACAATCACTTATGTTACCGACTTTACGTCGCGTCCCGTTTGATAGTGCAGGGGTATGCAGAGGGGCTCCAAAGCCTTGGCATGACCTATCCTAAGTATTTGGTCTTACTGGTGTTAGAAGAAAACCGGGGAATGACCGTAAATCAACTAGGGGAAATTCTAAGCCTTGATTCAGGGACATTATCCCCTTTGCTCAAGTCGCTGCTTAAAATGGGATACATTCGCCGAGAACGATTGCCCGCAGACGAACGGACCGTTTTAAATCGCACTACTCCAGCCGGTAAAATAGTTTGTAACAAAGCCAAAAAGGTCGCTTACGGTCTTTATGAGCAGACCGAGCTTTCACGAGAAGACCACTTAGAACTTTGCCAACTGATGGATGATTTTGTCTCTCGCTGTAAAAAAATTTTAAACAAGAGGAGTACCTATGAAAAATCTCGTAATATCAAAGAAAATAAAAACCGGCGTGTTGGCGTTGGCCATCGTAAGTCAGTTCGCGGTCACAGCACGGGCCGCAACCTTTAAAGAAGTTTGGTCTGCGACGCTCGAAGGGCCGTACGCATCTTTACCTGAACATCCAGTCACTAATGCCAGCTTCTTTGATGCTGGAGTGAA
The DNA here is from genome assembly GCA_900299195.1 of Deltaproteobacteria bacterium. GTDB lineage: Bacteria > Bdellovibrionota > FAC87 > UBA2466 > UBA2466 > UBA2466. The sequence continues at coordinate 3,822 of OMIX01000099.1, read as the reverse complement.
TGTCCTAAAAAAATCAGCGGAGAGAACTTTAAATAATACAAGCGATGTTCTCCCTTACTTTCAAAAATGGGTTCACCCAATTGGAATTTGTTTTTCTGGAACTTGGACGATCACAGAAAAAAATCCTTACACCGGTTATTTTGCTAAGGGCAGTCAGGGATTGATCATCGTAAGAGCTAGCGAAGCTTTGGGACAGCCTTTAAAAGGCGACTACCGTTCTTTTGGATTTGCGGGAAAACTTTTTCCGACGTTAGATCCCAATGCCAAAACTTCTTACTCCACAGCTAACTTTTTTACCGTAGACGATCTGGGGGGGACTTTAGCTGATTCTTATTTAGAGTTGCCCAAGCTCAATGAGCCTGCCACTTCATTTCATGTGAGCAGCCTATTTTCGTTTCCGATGATCACCACGATCTTAAAAACCTTTACAGCAGCAGACAAAAATCCGGGGATTCGTCCTGTGCATGCGATTGCTGAACTTGGAATGGAAAACCCTCGCTCTGCTTTGGCTCCCCATTGGATGATGATTCAGCCTGTGTCTCAAAGCAGGTTTTCGGAGACTCCAGAAGATTTTAGAAATGAACTGAGGCTTCATCGATTTGCTAACCAAAGTTTGAAATTTAGAATTTTGGTGGCGGAACAGGGGGCTTCCGAGTGGTCGACGGTTGGCAAAATTGAGCTTAACCAAGAGGCTTTATCCCAAGGGTGTGACCACCGATTGCATTTTGCTCACCCAAAATCTCGATAATGGGGGTGAGTCGTCATTTTATGCATTATTGCTTTGAGTATGAAAGTCTTAGGGAGTAAGAAACCTTTTCTTATCGTTTTCGTACCCCGCTTTGTACTGTTCTGCGAAATGGGAATAAAGGACGATTTCCACTTTATAGGGGAATTGGCTTTCCTCAAGAAAATCGGAAATTGAGCTTATCTCGCGGCTAAGATCTTTGTCGGACTCGACCATTAAATCCAAGTCAGAAAATGGGCTGTGGTCTCCTCGGGCACGGGAACCATAGCACCAAACGCTGGCCCCTAAGGCTTCTAACGGGTGCACGACAATCTTTAAAATAAATTCGTATTGCTGAGGAGAAAGTCCAAAGGGCATCTTCATTCGATAACGGACAGAAGTTGTTTTAGGTGTGGGAGAAACAGTTTGGCAAATTCATAAACCTCTTCTGCCAAATTTTCCTGATAGGTATGGGAAGAAAGATTCCTCATGTCGACTGCTTTTAACCATAATTCAATTTCGCTAATTAACTGGTTCTGAGCCATTTCACGTATGAGTGTTTTAGGAGCTGTAGAGGTGCTTCCCATGATTTTCTTTGAAGTTTTCCAGGCCAACTCCACTGAAAACTCAAATCGTTGAATGACTGAGTCTCGGAGAAATTCATTTTTGGTTTGAGCAAGAGCTTGCTCAAGTTTTGAAACGGCGTTTTTAAACGGCCCAATATCTGGTTTTGGCATGAGTTCTACCCCAAAAAATAAAACTACTCACAAACAATACGTCAGTTGTGAAGTTCAGTCTACCAGATAAGTAACTCACATAAAAAACTATTAGACCAGTTCGAAAAGTTTGAGAGGAGTGGATTTTCCTTTGAGCACATGTTCCCCCATGTCGCGAGAGGCGAGGGGGGGAACTCCTAACTTTTGGATCGCTGTAAGCGTGTGTTCTGTGGTCAATATAGTCGTTCCCAGCTGTTGATTAAGGGCTTCAATACGAGAAGCGATGTTCACTGAATCTCCAAGCGCAGTGTAATTAAATCTTAAGCGACTTCCCATGTTGCCCACATGAGCAAGCCCACTATTAATTCCTATGCCTAAGGCAATGTCTACTCCATAGGCCTCTTTAAATTCTCTGGTTTTTTTGTGAATCGCATTCCTCATTTCTAAGGCCGCTTGGCACGCTCTTAAGGCATGGTCGGGCTGGTTTAGGGGAGCTCCAAAAAAGGCCATCATGGCATCGCCAATGTATTTATCAACGGTTCCTTGAAATTGAAAAATGACCTCGGTGAGCAGAGTAAAAACTTCATTAAGAAGTTGATTGAGTTCGGCGGGTTCTAGTTTTTCGCTGATTTGGGTAAATTGACGGATGTCGCAAAAGAGAATGGTGATCTCTTTTTTCTCTCCCCCAAGTTTTAAAGCATCGGGGTTAGCGACTAAAGTGCTCACTACATCAGGGGGTAAGTATTTTGAAAATGCAGAACGTAAAAAAGTTTTCTGTCGATAATCCTGCAGATAGCGCTGGGCATAGGTGGATAGGACTAAAAAGAAAACATTGAGATAAAACAAAAGAGTGTCGAAGTGGTAGTTGAGTTTAAAAGCTAACCCGTCGAGGCCTGAAAAAAGAATTAAAGCCCCACCATACATGAGTGCTAATTGTGAGTTAGAGAGTCTTTTTCCAAAAGCCCACAGCCCAAAAGAGAGAACCATGATCAACACCCAGCCCAACCTGAGGGGTTCTTTCGGTACGGTGTTTGACAAGATCCGATCGGCAATGGTGGCCTGAACTTCAACTCCAGGGACCGAACTTTCGAACGGAGTCGCTACTTGATCTACTTCCCCCATGGCGGTCACTCCCACAAAAACGGTTTTATTTTTAAGATTAATCGTGTTTTTTGAAGAATCTTCCACTGCCAAAATGATATCTAGAGCCGAGTAAGTAGGGAGGGTTCCCGTGGGGCCGTAAAAATTGATCGAGGATTGGGAGGTGGAAACAAGACTCTCAGAGGGGCGTTGAAGCCTCTAAGAAATTGGAGCCAGAGCCAGCGAAGGATGAATCCCTTCACGGTCGGTGAAATGGTAAGAAATTCTTCGAATCACTCCATCCGCATCTTTGGTTGCATTGATAAAGCCTTGGGTGGGCACTTCATGAGAGAATAGGGGCAAATTGAGAGTCTTATTTCCGTCAGAGTCAAAGGCCCAAGCCAAAGTGAGTTGGGAATGGTATTTTTTGAAAGTGGCTTGAAGTAACCGATCGGCCCTAGATTGGCTTTCAGGTTCAGGTTCGGAAAAAAGAATATCTAAAGCGATGTTTTTCGCTCCCAGTTTGATGAGCGAATCCATCAAGAGGGCTACGGTTTGTCGATTGCTTTTCCACTTCCCAAGAGAAGCAATCGACTTATCGTCAAAAGCAACCACGACTACATCGCCCGAGGGGTTTTGGGGGCCGCGCCATTTGAATTTGAGGTCGGTGAGAGAGTATTGTAACTTTTGCTTCACTGGAAAAGGGGATTGGGACGCCAAAGGAAAAAAGTAGATTCCTAATAGGGCCAAAAGGACAAAACCCCCCAACTCTTTGCCCAATAAAGATCTGGGAAAGGCTGAGACCTTCTTAAGTTTATAAAAAAAGGGTTTCATGGGAGGACGCAGTAGAAAGTGGGAGTGGCGTTACTAGAAATTGTAGTCTTAATTGAATCAGGTGCAGAAACTGTAAAAAAGTGATCGGTTTTTGAGTTGCTATTAAAGGCAGTTGCAGTCCAAACTTCCGTTTGGGTTTCCACGCATTTTTGAGGTGTAGCGGTATATTGCGGTGATGGGGTGGCGTCATCAGGGGTAGTGGTCGGCGGGGTTGTAATGCACATTTCATACAGAGCGGGGAGTCTCATCCCCAGGTTGTTACAAGCTAAAACATTCCCCTCATAAAAAGATGCGTTTGTGTTGTTCCCTGTCAATGGGCGGTTCCATGAAGAGAGATAATCCTCAGCTTCAGTAAGCTGAGAACCCTGATCTAAACTCCCTGTGTCAGTTGTATTATAATAGTAAATACAGTGATTTTGTCTTGTCATTTCACTATAAGTTATAAATGTAGTAGGCGGACAGACTCGG
>OMIX01000098.1 GCA_900299195.1 Deltaproteobacteria bacterium | reverse complement strand
CCACCACCACCACCAAACCTACGACCTCCGCCCCCTCCTTCAGGCCGTTCCTTAGCCTCATCTACCATCAAGGGGCGACCCTTCAAATCAAACCCTTTCATCCGATCAATAGCGTGCGTGGCTTCATCATCATTGGGCATTTCAACAAATCCAAAGCCCTTAGATCGTCCTGAAAACTTGTCTTTTACAATTCGGGCCAAGGAAACTTGCCCACATTGGCTGAACAGCTGAGAAAGGTCCTCTTCGGTAACCTCGTAATTTAAGTTACCCACATATAGTTTTTTCGCCATGAGATTATCCTCTTTTCATTAGGGAAATGAAAAAGCGCATATTAAGCCTGCATTTTTGATTATTTAGGGCAAGCATACGGAGTTTCGAAGGATGGAAACTGTAGATTCCTTGAAGCTATCGGTTCGCTTTTTCACGGTTGGAAGCTCAAATACTTAGACTAATTATAGTATCCCACGCAAACCCACGCCGATCAAGGCACGGTCGCTTGAAGCCAAAAATCTTTCTTTGTCATTTTGTCCTATTGTAGGTATAAAAAACGCTGATTAGAATCTTTTAAAAGAAACTTTAGAAGGATATCAAAGACCTATGGCGATGCGTTATATTATCAGAAGAAAGAATAGTGAAGATCTTACCGACATTCGACGCGAGGTTTCTAACCTAGATTCTCAGCTTAGCAAAGCAGGTGATGGTTTAAAAAGAGCTGTTGAGGTCGTTTTTAATAACCACCAATCTGCCGTCTATCAATTCTCAGCAAAAAAAGCAGGTACTTCTTGGGTTTGGGTTTGTCCCTGTATTGAAATAGTAGCGGAAAATGAAGAAGGCCTCTTCAAGCTGCTTGAAAAATACAACGTGGAGAAGCCTTCGCATCTTTTAGAATAAATTTTTTAAATCTACTTAGTGTAGACCTTGGTCATTTTATCTCCCACAGAGATTTTCTTAACAGCATCCATGCCTTTCACTACTTTACCGAAAACGGTGTAGTTGTTGTCTAAGTGAGGATGAGTTCCCAACGAAATATAAAATTGACTGTCGGCTGAATTAGGGTCCATCGCTCGAGCCATGGCTAAAGTTCCTTCCACATGTTTTTGAGAATTAAATTCTGCAGGAAGATTTTGCCCAGAGCCACCCGTTCCATTGCCTTTGGGATCTCCGCCTTGTACCACAAACCCAGGGACAACTCGATGAAAGGAAAGACCATTGTAAAATCCCTTATCGGCTAACTCAGTAATTCTGGCGACCGTTTTTGGCGCCTCTTTTGGAAAAAGTTCAGCTTCAATCGTTCCATGTGACGTTTCAATGATTAGCATTTTATTGGCTCCTTTTTTCTCTTTTTTCGGAGCAGCTTGCACTGCAATTGCTCCCAAAACAAAAACTGCGATAAAAGCAACAACACTTTTTTTAAACATTTCAGGCCTCCCAACCTAAAGAGTTATGATGAATAAATCAAATTTAATTTAAAACTCGAGTAAAGTCCTCAATCAAATCCTGAGTATTTTCAAGGCCGATTGAAACCCTAACCAAAGTATCCTTAATACCCAGTTTTTCTCGATCAGTCCTTGAAATTCCAGAGTGAGAAGCTGTAGAAGGTCTCACATACAAACTTTCAACTCCACCCAAACTGGGCGCTAAAAAAGGAATTTTCAGTTGCTTTAAAGCGGCATCCGCTTGCTCAGTAGAACCATTGAACTCAAAAGAGACCATTCCACCAAACCCCCTAAACCATTCCTTAGCTCTCAAGTGGTCCGGATGGGATTTAAGCCCCGGATAGATCACCTTGGCCACTTTCGAACACTTCTCTAGAGCTTCACTGATTTTCAAAGCTGACTCATTCTGGTAACCAACTCGAACTCCCAAAGTTTTGATTCCTCGATGCAATAAGAAACAGGCATGAGGATCCAAACATCCACCCAAATGATTGAATAGAGGTGTTACTTTTTTAATGAGATCAAAACTTGAAACCATGACCCCTGCCACAACATCCGAGTGACCATTGAGGTACTTGGTCGCACTATGAAGAGCCACATCAAAACCAAACGGAATCGGATTAAAATTCATTGGCGAAGGGAAGGTATTGTCAATCATCGAAACCAGTCCGTGGGATTTTGCAAAGTTTACCACCGCCCTGAGATCTGGAATTTTTAAAAGAGGATTGGAAATCGATTCAACATAAACAGCTCGAGTGTTGGGTTTTAAATATTTATTGAGATTTGCCGTATCTTCTGCCGGAAAAAAGGTGACGTCTCTTCCCATTTTGGGGAAGAACTCTTTTAAAAAATGAAGGGTACCCCCATACAAGTTGTCCTGAGCCATTAAGTGCTCTCCCTGACCTACCAATCCCAACAAAGCTGATGAGATAGAAGCCATTCCAGAACTACTGACCAAAGCAGCCTCTGCAAATTCTAATTGGGCTATCTTTTCATGAAGAGCTAAATGGTTAGGGGTGTTGTTAAGTCTGACATATTTAATGTCATTGTAATTAATTTCACCGGTCAAACTTTCCCCTATCTCATAGGTACTACTTTGAAAAATCGGCATGGTTACAGCTCGTTCGATCAAAGGGCTGGGCTCACCCCCATGAATCAACTTGGTTTCAAATCTCAGATTTTTTGTTTCCATCATTTTTTCTCTTTAATTTTTTATTTATTTTTCAACCGAGGATTCGGGAACTGTAATAAGAAGATCATTTTGTTCTTCCATCAATTTCAGAGGCTCTAATCTTGCTCCCTGACAGGGGCCCCCCACACAAAAACCGGTTTCAATTTCGTACATAGCACCATGCATATGACATTGAAGATAAGCTTTATCAAAGGTGAAAAAATTATCATCGTTGAGGTCCAGAGTGACCGGCAGATGCTTACAAACATTCATGTAGGCGTAAAACTGCCCACCTTTCTTGACCACAAACCCCTTAACAAGCTTTCCCCTAACTTTTACCGAAAAACCTTTTCCGGTCAGCTCATCGAGGTTCTTTTTGGATACTTTAGCAATCATAGTTCGTCATTCAGTCACTTCTACATAAACGACCGTCACATTATCAGAGTGCTCCACATGGCTAGCTTCGTCACATAGCTTCTCAACTATTTGTTGCGGATTCATCAGATGCTCTCGGATCAAGTTAACTATTCTCATGTCGCTCATTTGCTTAAAAAGTCCGTCACTGGCCAACAGAAAACCTTGCCCACTAGCTACCGGGATCGTTTCTTGTGAAATTTTTAAGGGATGAATATCGGAATCAATGCCTAGATAGGAATTAAGTACTGTGCCTCGTAAATGCTCATCGTAAAACTCTTGGTCCTCCGTGAGCTGACGAAGAACTAACCCATCAAAAAAATAAACTCTAGAATCTCCCACATGACAAATCGTCGCCTTTTTATCTTTGATCTCCACACAACTTAAAGTGGTTCCCATGAGAGCTCCACCCAATGTCTCGGTAGCTTCTAGTAAAATGTCTTTTTGTAAAATCTTAAAAATTTCCTTCAAAGAATCGGTCTCAGCCCGATAGTTTCGCAATCCATCCACCGCCATTTGGGAAGCCACATCTCCTTTGAGCCCGCCTCCAATTCCATCCGCCACGGCATATAACCCCAAGCTATCCTCTACCAAATAGGAATCTTCATTTTGTTCTCGACTCCCTACTACACTACAAAAATATCCTTTAGTCTTCACTATGATCTCCCTTACGAGCGAATCCCTATTTTAATCGTATTTCCAAATCCTGAAAGCACTGAATTTGACAGGACCTTCTTTCCCAATCTTCCCCTTGCTCTCGAACATAGACTTTGCAAGTTCCACAGACACCCATTCCCTGACAATTGAGATTTTTGAACTTGCCCTCATAAGGCGAAAAACCCATCTCCATTAATTGCTTTCTCAAGTTCGAACCTAATTCGACAACTCGCTCGTTACAATTTCCAGCGCGATCCCAAAGAGTAAGTTTTACATTGTCCTCAGCCATCTTTTTTCTCCCTTGCAGTCTTAGTTGACCCTGAAGAATTCATCAAGAAAAACTGTGTCGAGTGATTAGCCGATATCTAGATTAAACATCTGAATTCACAAAGCTATTTTTGTTTTAATCACAAACTGTATACTTGTTGTCTATTGAAATCGGATCTTAGAAACAGTTACACTGATAGTGTAGAGCTTGGGGTAGAAATACCCATAGGCTCATGGAAACGGAATCGAGCCTTATCAAGTTTGGGGGCGGCAAATTACCCGAAATGACAAACCCCCGAAACCAGAATCCTCTAACTAAGCAACCCCTCGCTTAGTCGTTAATTTTGGTTTTTTGCCGCCCCCAAAGCTATTTTGTGACTTGATCACAACCCTCAAACCAGTTAATACCCGTGGAAATATGAACTCTTCTGAATATTGGCTTAGTATTGATCTTTCCAGTCGAATTGGAACCCTGGCGTTACTCTCCAAGGACTCCTCTGGCTTAGTTAAATCGGTTTTTTCCAATAAATTCACCGAAAGTGGTGATCACTCAGAAACTTTCATTCCAAAACTCGAGTTCTTACTGAATCAACACCAAATGAGGGTCAAAGATATTTCGCGTTACATCACTTGCTCCGGACCCGGCTCTTTTACTGGGCTTAGAATTGCATTGGCCACACTGAAAGCTTTGGCCTACCCCTATCAGACGCCTATCGACACGGTAAGTGGCTCCGAAGTCCGCGGACTTTCTTGGATCAGCAAAAACCCCCTCACTCACTCTAACTCAATTTATGTGGTTACGTTGATTACTGCTGACAAATTCGTTTTGGGAGAATTTAAAAAAGGCTCTACTTCCTCTTTTGAATTTCTAGGGGACAAAACGCTTAACGACTGGAGTTTTCTCAAAAATGCTCCCCCCTCAACCCTGATTTTAGATGAAAAAACTAACCCCAATTTAATTCCTCAACATCCTCATATTTCTGTTGCGAATGAACCACTCCACGCAGAAACATTGGGAAGGTTTCTACCCTTATCTCAAAGCCGAACAAGCTACTCCTCTATCGAGGAATGGGTTCAGATATCACCCGAATATTTTGGTACGTCGAAGTTTTAGATCTATTTTCTACGTCTGTTGATCCAAACCACCAACCCCGAACCAAACATCAACAAAGGAGCAAAAACGATGGAAGCCAAGTTAATGGAACGCATCCTAGTTTCAGTGATTTCGAAATCACTCACATCGGTGGCCCTGGGTCGGATAGAAATCAGATCCTCTTCATGGGCTAGCCAACTTAACATATTCTGAAAAATATCGGCGTTAATGCCAAATCGCCGTCCACTATTAGAGGCAAAATCAGAATCACCAACGACAATCATTCTAAATTCAGGCTCTTTCTTTTCTTCAACAGGGGTCTTTTCTTGCCCCTTTTCTTTTTTATCTTCTGTGGGCTTTTTAGCAACGGCTTTTCCAGAAATACTGACGCCTAAAGAGAGAGGCCCCTTCCTGTCCGTTTTTGGGTTGGGCTTAACTTGATTGTCTTTGAGATCCGACTCAAAACTTTTGGCACTTGTTGAAAAGAGACTGGTCACTTTCAACCCCTCAGCTTGAGTTTCCGACTTTTCGATGGGAGTCGCAATCGGAAACAAACTGATCTGTTTAGCCTCCCGAGTGATTTCACTTTCTTTGTTATAGCTCGTCACAATGGGAGTCAGTGGATTACCACCGGCAAGCTGTTGAAGTGGATTGAGTTCAACTACGGTTTTTTTCGGGTTGAAAACAGCCCCATACCTCGCCAACAGACCTTTGAGACTTGAAGACGAAGTAGGCTCTACCATCAACAATACCTTACCCCCTTTGGCCAGATACCCCTCAATGGCTTTGATCTCGACGTCCAAAAGATCGGATTTTGGTGCCGCCAAAACAACAATATCGGCATCCTCAGGAACAAGTCCCTTTTCAACAAGAACCAGTTCCTCAACTTTGTACCGGCCACTTTCTAGTTGATCCTTCATTTCCGAATAGCCTTCTCGACTACTATCCGAAAGAAGCTTTTCTCCGTGACCTGAAACATAATAAATCTTCTTTTTATCCCCTTTAGCCACCTGAATAATGGCGTTGGTAATTTTTTCTTCTAGCTTAGGATCATCAGGGCCAAACAAGTTTTCGACTCTGGAGGTTCTGGTTTCAGACTCCACAAGAATAGTGCCGGCCTGCTTGATGTTGTACTTTTGCACAACAAAGGGATCCTTATCGACATCAATGTATTCTTTTTTTAACTTCGAAGAATAGTAGGTGTATTTTTCAAAAATTTTCTCAAATTCCGGCATCTGCGTTGGGTTAATGAAGGCCTTGAGCTTGATCTCTCCTGAGAGATTTTTTAATACTTTAATGGATTCGTCAGAGAGAGTGTGCAGTTTGTTTTTAGTGAGATCCTTTTTTAGATCGTATTTTGTAGCGATCAAATTAACCAAAACCAAAATCCCAAAAGCTATCAGCGAAACTAAGACTGCGTTAAGCCCATAGCGAGTGCTTTTCTTTGATAAAAGCTCTGTAAAAAACTGCCTCTCTTGGTAAAAATAAATAAAATAGGCAATCACCGCAACTCCAAGTGATATTTGCCAAACAAGTGAATTATCGGGAATGAGATAAGCCGAAATTCCACTCACCGCCGTTGCCGCTAAACCTAGTATGATAACAATGACACTCATAACATTATCTCCAGCGATTGCTTTCCACCACTTGGTGGGTCAAGAACATAGTAAACAGAGTAAACGAAATAAAATAAACCACATCTTTCACATGAATGAGCCCCTCAGTGAAGGAATTGAAGTGTCCTAGAGGGGAAATGTAAACAAGGGTCGGTCCCCACTGAATTGGGCCCCAAGAAGCTGTAATTCCTTGCCCCAAGGATTGAAGCAACCACAAAAACAACAATGCAATGAAAGTCCAAACTGCCGCAATAGCCTGACTTGATGTCATTGCTGAAATCAAAGCCCCTAGAGAAACGTAACAAGCCAAAGCTAAAGCAAGCCCCAAATAAGTAGCTCCAATAATTTTGATCTGTGGATTTCCCCAAAGCACCATAAAGAAAACATAAAGCCCGGATAAAGCGAGCATGATTAACATGAGGCAATACGCCGAAAAGAACTTGCCTAAAACTATTTCTAATTCACGCATCGGCGCTGTGAACAGAAGCTCTAAGGTGTTTTGTCTTTTTTCCTCTGAAAAGAGACGCATAGTAAGAAATGGGGTCACAAAACACAAAATGAATGCCATGTTTTGATACAGATACGTAGCCAGCTTATCCAAAGTGATACCTTGAGCCTGTCCAAACTGCTGAGCTGTATTGAATCTTTGGTAGAGATCAACGAACTTGGCAAAAATGACCCCCATTACAAAGAGAAAAACTCCAAGCACTACATAAGCAATGGGCGAACAAAAATAAGATCGCAGTTCCTTTTTTATAATAGCCGTAGCTCCTCTCATATCGATATTCCTCTCTTACCGCTAATAAGATTTAAGTAGTAATCCTCTAAGGCCAATTGAACGGGTGACATTTGAATTAACCCTGCATTTTTGTCTACAGCAACTTTGGCTATTTGGGCCATCACATCTTCAGTCGGGTCCGTTTCAACTATCACTCTCTCTTTACCATTGGATATCAGCTGAACACTTCTAACCCCTTTCACACTTCGTAAAGATTGGGCCAAATCTTCGGAAGACCGTTGCACCACCAATTCGGTCTTGGTTGTTGCGCCCGTAGCCCCCATGGAATTGATGGCCTCCTGAGCCACTATTTTCCCCTGATTGATGATAATGATTCGATCACAGGTCGCCGCGACCTCGGAAAGAATGTGCGTGCTATAAATGACGGTTCTTTCAGATCGCATGGACTTGATAAGCCCTCGAGCCTCACTCACTTGTTTGGGATCCAATCCCACAGTAGGTTCGTCTAAAATTAAAACTTCAGGATCATGAATTAGGGCCTGAGCCAAACCCACCCTTTGCTTATATCCTTTCGACAAATTTCCAATGAGGCGATTTCTAACGTCCCCCAACTGACATCGTTCGATCACCGCATCCATTTTCTTTTTCTTTTCCGACCTGGGAATTCTTCTTAAGTTCGCGACAAATTCTAAATACTCAGTCACCAGTAGTTCTAAATAAATCGGGGGAGTTTCTGGAAGATACCCAATCCTCTTTTTGACTTCATAAGGATTCTCAAAAACGTCAAAACCCGCAACACTAGCAGTCCCAGCAGTCGCAGGCATAAAACAAGTTAAAATCTTCATTGTGGTAGATTTACCCGCACCATTCTGACCCAAAAAACCTAAGATTTCCCCTCGCTTCACACTGAAAGAAATATTATCTACGGCCAATCTGTCGCCATATTTTTTAGTTAGCCCTTGAACTTCAATCATAAATAGACACTCCAGTCGTTTTTAGACGTAAGATTCTACAAGTTCGTGATGTATTTTAGAAATTGGGATTTTCCTTTGTCAAGAATCGATAGCCACCTTACAATGCACTCAATCGAATAGGGGGTCAAGTGGAGTACTTTATCGATTCAGCGTCTATCGAAGACATCAAGGAAGCTGCCATGCTAGGCGTGTTGGATGGCGTTACAACTAACCCATCTCTCATAGCAAAAACGGGAAGACCCTTTGCCACCGTCGCTAAAGAGATTTGTGATTTCGTTAAAGGTCCCGTTAGTCTTGAAGTAGTCGGCACTACAGCAGAAGAAATGATCCGAGAAGCTAGAGAATTAAGGCGTTACGGTTCCAATGTGGTCGTAAAAATTCCAATGATGTCTGAAGGGTTAAAAGCCGTTAAAAGCCTTTCCTCTGAAGGCATTCCCACCAACGTGACATTGATCTTTCAACCCATTCAAGCCCTTTTAGCCGCTAAAGCAGGGGCTTCCTATGTAAGCCCATTTATCGGGCGACTCGACGACATCGGCCAAAATGGTTTAGATATTATCAAAGACATTGTTCAAATTTTTAATAACTACTCTTTTAATACAAAAGTTCTCGCGGCAAGCGTTCGCCATCCGGTTCATGTTTTAGAATGCGCCAAACTAGGAGCGGACGTAGTTACTTTGCCAGTTAAAGTCATTCATCAACTCACTAAACATCCTTTAACTGATGCTGGACTGAAAACCTTTTTAGAAGATTGGAAAAAGGTAAAAGCCTAAAAACGGCTTCGTGAGAAAAAAGTAGCAGGATTTACGGGAACACCATTTTTCCTAATTTCATAGTGCAAATGCGGCCCCGTAGAGCGACCCGTATTACCCACCTGAGAAATAGTTTCTCCACGCTTCACTTTGGTCCCTTGTCCGACAAACACTGCAGAGTTATGACCAAACAAAGTTCTAATTCCATACCCGTGGTCAATGACCAACACCTTACCGTAACCTTCTCGATAACCTGAGAAAATGACCAAACCATCCGCAGGTGCTCTCACCGGGGTTCCGGGTTCAGCGGCAATATCAACACCCGCATGCAATCGATAACTTCCATCATAAGGATTTCTCCGATATCCGAACGACGAAGACAACCACCCTGCAATAGGCAATAAAGACGGGGTTGCATTGATCACGGCACTTTTAGCAATGAGATAAGTGTGAAGCTTTGAAAGCTCCCCTTCAGTTTCCTCTCCAGCTAATTGAAGCCTTCTTAATTTATCATCGAGGGCAGTCCCACTTTGAGGGGCAAAGGTGACATTCGAAAAATCGGGCTCAGAAGAAAAGGTTTGTGACCTTTTTTCCTTACTTGACGGAATTCTTTCAGGTTCAACCTCAACTGGGCCGACAGGCATTTCAACCTGGTTCTTAGTGTTTCCTTGGCCCGTTAAGATTTGTAACTTTTTGGCGTAATTTCGAACTCTCTCGATCGTGGCCTCCATAGAGTCCACTTTGTTTCTGACCGTCTGAATTTCTTGCCGAAGCTTAAAGTTTTCCCCTTTAAGAGCCTTATTTTCTCCCATTCGACCTAAAACATGGAAGTAATCAACCCCAATCACCATCAAAAACAGCGTAATCAAAGAGAAAAGAACCACACCTAATTTTACTAATAAAAAGGGAACGACTATCTTTTGAACTTCTCGAGTTCTTTCGGGAATGACCATGATGGTAATGTACCGCTCATTCCACCAGCTTTTTTTCTTTAAAAAAGACGTAACAACCTCAGTTCTTAATGCGGCGTTTCCGCCGAGCAAACGCACATATAATCACCAGTGACACTGCTAAGTCAAACGCTCAAGAAGGTTTATGGCGCAACACGGCAAACCACTACTGTAATATTGTCTGTGCCCCCATTAGAATTGGCTAACCCGATCAAATTCCTAACACCTGTCTCTAAAGAGTTAGATTCCAGCTCTTTAAGAATATCTTTGTTCTTAACCAACCCTGATAGACCATCCGAACACAAGAGAAAGGTATCGTTGGGTTGAAGTTTTCTTCGATACACGTCCACAGACACGTCTTTCTGATACCCTACCGATCTAGTGATCACATGCTGAAACTCATGATTTTCAACTTCATCAGGGGAAATAAGTCCTGCTCTTATCTCTTCCTGAACCACCGTGTGATCCTCAGTCACCTGCCAAAGCGCACCCTGAGAAAAAAGATAAACTCGACTGTCACCCACTTGAGCGATGTAAGCATGATTTTCGTGGGCCATGAGAGCTACAATGGTAGTTCCCATGTCTTTCAGTTCTTCATGGGTCTGCCCCTCGTTGTAAATCTTCTCGGAGGCTGCGTTAATCGCTTTCTCTAATCTCTCTCTAGGACTGAGTTGTTTGTACTCCCTGCAATATTGTTGAGTCGTTTCGGCAGCCAACTTACTCGCCACCTCCCCTCCCAAATGACCCCCCATACCGTCAGCGACAATAAACAGCCCCAAAGTTTCATCAATAAGGAAAGTATCTTGATTGTTCTTCCTCTTCATTCCAACATCTGTCATTCCGAAAACTTGTAATTTCATAATTCACTTAACGGCATATTTTCAATGAATACTGAGGGGCTTCCATACCGCCCCCAAAACTCTAAATCGTCAGCCACTTGAGTTATTCTTTTAAGAATCTCAATAGGATCAATAGCAATGACAATATGTCCAATAGGCTCTACTGGCTCTCCATTTGAAACTCTCCAACCATGTCCAACCAATCTTAACTTGCCGTTGCGAGTCAAATCTCGACTCGATTTGTCTAAACATTCAATGTAAACCCCATCCTTCATCTCTTTAAAAAGATTTCGCAATGGCTTTTCAGACGGCTCCAAATAGAAGTTCGTGACTCCCACAGAAGGCACATTTGCCTCCCCTAAAATTAAATTTCCGGAACTTGTACGATTAAATCTGGCCGAGCTTGTAGCATCATGAAGAAATGTTTTTAAAACGCCTTCTTTCACCATCACCGTTCGCTGGCCCGGCGTTCCCTCAAGATCGTACTGATGAAATCCTTCTCCGACTTTCATCGTTCCATCATCAACTAAAGAAACCACTGACGATGCGATTTTATTTTCAATTTGGGTTGAATAAACAGATTTTCCAAGGCCTGCTATCTCACCGTGGAAAAGCTTCTCAATGCTTTCAAGAATTGAAGCAACAACAACACTAGCTAAAATAAATTTGCCTGGCTCTGATTTACCCGAAGCTCGAAAATATTTTAGCCGCTCCGCTTTGAGCATAAGATGATCAAGTATCCGCTCCTTAGATTGTGACCCCACGGAGAAACCCTTAGATTCTTCAATTTTAAAAAACCCCTCCGGCCCTTGATTGACTAAGGAAAATCCCACTTTTTGGGTCGCCTTGATAAAGGAGCGCTGCTGTTTTTCTGTTTTTCGAAAAATCTTCCAAGACTCCCATCGCTCGCCATATTTTTCCTCAAGTCCAATCGGTTGCTGAGTCAATCGAGGAAAAAGGCTCTGAAAAAAGTCATGATCTTTAGAATGTATCGTAAAATCCTCGGGAAGGTTATTCCCTGAATGAGATTTATCCACTCGCCAAAGCGGAAAGCGAAACCAGGGATCAACCATCATGTTGTCAGCCAATTGAAATGCTGACTCAACCAGCGTATTTAGCCCCTGTTCTTCACAATAGACTGTAGAGGAAATTCCAACTCGCTTACGATGTAGAATTCTTAACTGGATCCACCACAAAGATTCCTCGAAATAATGAATGGCTTCGCCATTATTAAAGCTAACGGAACGACCTTGTGTTTGTTGTCCCACAAGCTCATAGTCGTCTGCGACCACCAGCTTTGGGTGTTGTCTAATAAAATCTAGGGCTGAGTCTAGATCTAATTTCAAGTTTTATAGTCCTAATTTCTCTCTTAAGGCCTCTGACCACTTTTGTGTTGGCGCATGAAGAAGCCTGAGATTCTTTTTGTTGTACTTTATTTTAACTATATCTGCTTGCTCTAAATCAAAACTTAATTGCCCATCATAAACCAAAGAGGCTTTTCCCCGCGGTTCTTTCATCTCAATAATTATTTGAGAGGACAACGGGACAAGAATGGGCCTTGAAGATAGAGAATGGGAACAAATAGGAACCAACTCAAGCGCAGGAATTTCAGGGTGAACCATGGGTCCACCCGACGACAGCGCATAAGCTGTAGAGCCGGTTGGCGTCGAAACAATATACCCATCAGCTCTAACGTGGTTCAAAAAATCTGAACCCAAACTCACGTCAAATCGCAGCATGGTAGTTTGGGGACTTTTAGATATAACCGCGTCATTAAAAACAAAGCCGGAAGCTACTTTTTTCCCTTTTCTCCAAACTTCAACATCCAACACCGGACGCTTGTCCTCCTTCAGTTTACCCTTTAACGCTAATTCCACAACTGTCAGCATTTCATCTCGACTAAACTCCGTAATAAACCCCAAGCTTCCTAAGTTAACACCCATCAGCGGAAATGCTTCTTTGTTTGTTAGGGTTTTAACCATCGACAAGAAAGTCCCATCTCCACCAATCGCTACACCCAAGCAAATTGCTTTCTCTATCTCGCCAGAGATTTTATCGTCGCTAGATGTTATTTCATGTAGGTTAATCTTTTTTTTGTGGGCCCATGCCTGCAGTGCCTTTTTGGCAAGCTCAGCTTCTTTATGCTGTTTTTTGACGCAGATTAAGATCGTTTGTTTCATTCAACTCATCATACTCCTTGACGTTTCAACTAGCTAGTTTAGCCTCAAAGTGGGCAATAAAAAATTAAATTCATCGGGGGAAAAATGAACTACTGGATTAAGGCTATTATACTAGCTTCTTTAACCACCAACCTATTTGCACAAGAATATTTGGTTCGTTTTAAAACCCACAATGAAGAATCAAAAAAGCTTTTCTTGAAACGACATGGCGGAACATTCGAACTCGTTAGCAAAGAAGGCAATCTATACAAGTGGACTTCAAACACCAGAAACATCCCAACTTGGGATGCCTCTGTCGGTTATATTTCAAAAAATAAAAAAATACGGATTTTTCAAAGCCCTTCACTCATAGAAAACAGAAGAGCTATTTTTGAATCTCTTAATTCAAATGACATGGAAAAAAGAGGCCCAGCTTACCCTGACAATCCAGAAATTAAAACTCCCTCCATTCAGGCTAGCGGCTTAGATCCCCTTCTTAAAAATTCGTGGGGAATGTTTTCTATTGATGCTGCCAATGCTCACAGCTCCACTCCTCAAGGAAAAGGCATTGTGGTTGCCGTTACAGACACCGGCGTAGACTACAATCACGTTGATCTCATGAACAACATGTGGAGAAACAAAGGCGAAATTCCGGGTAACGGAATTGACGACGATAAGAATGGATATGTTGATGACATCGTAGGTTGGGACTTTCACTCCGATGACAGTAAACCCTACGATCTCAGTATGGATTTGATGGATATTCTTCTGAGTGGTGGAAACCCTGGACACGGAACTCACGTTTCCGGTGTCATCGCCTCAACACTGAATAACGGCGTTGGAATCGCTGGTGTAGCTCCTCAGGCTAAAATTATGGCTTTGCGGTTTATTGGAGAGAAAGGTGAAGGAAGCACCGATAGCGCCATTAAGGCCATCGATTATGCTGTAGCCAACGGTGCCAATATCATCAACGCAAGTTGGGGTGGGGAATCTGGAGATGAAGATGACCAACCTTTAAAAGAAGCGATTAAACGCGCAGAGGCTAAAGGAGTTCTTTTCATTGTAGCCGCTGGAAATGGACGGTTGGATTCGGCTTCCGGAAAGTCCCATGGTTTTGATATTGATACCGATTCAAAACCTGTTGCTCCTGCAGTTTATAACTTCCCCAATATGGTAGGTGTTGCCGCTATCGATTCAAATAATGAACTTGCTGAGTTTTCAAACTGGGGAAACAACTCAATTAAACTAGGAGCCCCTGGTGTGAAGATTCTCTCTACTGTTCCAGGAGACAGATACCAAGATACTCTAATCGATCTAGGAAGTATCAAAGCTACTTGGGATGGAACCTCAATGGCGACCCCCTATGTCGCGGGAGCTATGGCTGTGATTTGGTCAACCGATCTTACTCAGTCGGCAAGTGCTGTTAGAGAAAGACTGTTGAGCATGGTGGCTGACACCCAATCAATCCAAGGGAAAGTCGCAACCAGTGGCCGACTTGATCTTCATCACATAAAATAGTTAATCCATGGCCCAAAGAAATCTCATTGTTGGTTTATTGGTTGTCGCATTTCTCTTCCCTTCAGAAGGGGTATTTGCAAAACGTCGAGGGCGTGGGAAAAAATACTACCCACCCCTCACCCATCCCGTTGTTTTGTGGTCTAGGACCTTATCGGACAGCCCAGACATCGAGCAACGAAAGGTAGCTGCCTTCAAGTTAAGTCAGTATAGCCAATCGATCTACCAAGAAGAGGTGATTAATACGCTGCTAAAATGCCTCAAAGACACCGATGAACACATCAAGGTTTTCTGTGCCAAAGCTTTGGGAAAGGCTAACAGTAAGAGCAAAGCTGAAGTCATCCGCAAAGCCTTACTTGAGCAATACAAACAAGACCCGCACATGAGGGGCACGTTGATTCGAACTTTCACTACGAGAAAGGACAACAGCCCTGCCGTTCAGGATACCTTAGTGGAGACCCTCAAACAGTCGAATGAAACCGAAGAAATTCTCCCCTCTTTGGAGTATTTCGAACAATTTGGATCCTCTCAAACTATTGATCCCCTCATTGCTCTTTACCAAAAGACCGATAATCTCAAAGTAAAGCGCAGTGTAGTTAAGGCTCTGTCTGAGAGGGGTCAGGGGCAAGACTCTGTGGTGTCTCTTTTAACCGATTGTCTCAACAATAAAGACACGACCTTAGTGCTAAACTGTTTATCAGCCCTACAAGTTCAAGCCAAAAAAGATGCCAAAACTTGGTCTGCCGTAGAGAATACTATTGAGTCCTCTGATCCCGATGTAATTTTGGCAAGCCTAGAGGTCATCCAGTCCTTACCAGAATCTCCCAATGAAAAAATATCGACTCGCCTGATTGAACTGATCGAAGAGAATTCTGACACCGACGTTCTTGAAAAATCGATCTTAGCCTTAGGTGTTTGTGGAGACTACAGCGAAACAGCAGTAAAAACACTCCAAAAAAGCCTCGAGAAAAAAGAGTTAGACGAGGCTATTAGGGTTAGCGCTGCTCTTTCCTTGGGTAAACAATCTGGAAAATTTCCTGAAGGTCCCTCAACCGCTTTAACTGACTGTAAGACTTCCGCTACCTCAACATCTCTGAAAATGGCATGTCAATTGGCCCTACAGGAACTTCAAGTACGAGCAAAAAAAATGCAGAGCTCTAAGCCAAGCGACAAGTCTGACTCTGAAAAACCTAAAAAGTCGGAATCTTAAAAATAGGCCTTAAGAATCTCTGGTATTTCAAACTGGCCGTTGGATAATTGATAGTTTTCAATGATCGCCAACAAGGTACGCCCTACCGCCAACCCGGAACCATTTAAAGTGTGCACAAAATGGACTTTTCCTGTTTGAGAGTCTCGATAACGAATGTTGGCTCTTCGAGCTTGAAAATCTGTACAATTACTGCAGCTGGATATTTCCATATAAGCATTCAGATAAGGAGACCAAACTTCGATATCATACGTTTTTGTAGACGAAAATCCCATGTCTCCACCACAAAGAAGCATCACTCGATAAGGTAAATTTAACAACTGAAGAATCTTTTCTGCATTGGCTACCATAGCCTCCAGCTCTTCCATTGATTTTTCGGGAGAGCTAAACTTTACCAATTCTACTTTATTGAACTGATGTTGCCGCTTGAGTCCCTTAGTGTCTTTACCATAACTTCCTGCCTCAGACCTAAAACACGGGCTATACGCGACATAATGTTTGGGAAGATCCTTAAAATCTAAAATTTCATCCCGATGATAGTTGGTGACCGGAACTTCCGCCGTTGGAGTTAAAAAGTAATCTACTTTTTCAATCCTAAAAACATCCTCTTCGAATTTTGGTAACTGCCCAGTTCCAGTAAGGCTTGCACGATTAACGATAAACGGCGGAATGATAGGCTCATATCCTGATTTCAGGTGCGTTTGATACATGAATTGAATTAGCGCCATCTCTAACCGAGCGGCCAATCCCTTCAAGAACACAAAACGGGCCCCAGTAACCTCCCCCGCCTTTTTAAAATCCAAAATCCCTAATTTTTCCCCGATTTCATCGTGAGACTTCACATCAAAATCAAACTTTTTTATGTCTCCCCACCTTTTGACTTCGACATTCTGCTCCGACCCAACTCCACTAGGCACACTGGAATCAACTAAATTTGGAAACTCATACAAAAACTGTCCAAGCTTTTCTTGAATGACGGCCACTGACTCATCTAGCTCTTTAACCCTCTTCGAAACTAACTTCATCTCTTCAAGTATGGCTGAGTCATCTTGTTTGTTTTTTTTCAGTTTCGAAATTTCTAATGAAGCTTCGTTTCTTTTGGCTTTTAGACTTTCGACCTCTTGAAGTCCCTGTCGACGCTTTTTATCTAATTCAACAATCTGTTCCAAAATTTGAATTAAATCCTTTCGGTTTCTCTTACTTAAAGATTCCCGAACCCTTTCACTCTCATTAACTAATATCTTAAGATCTAACATGTCCGATTTTTCCTCTACTCCTCGATAACCACCGTTTTGATAAGCTTTTTTAGATTTTCCACGTCAGCGCCCGCAGGGTTCCTTTGCAAATAGATTTCAAACTCTTTAACCCCTTCTCGAAATCTTTGCAAGGCAAGGTAAACATACCCCATCTCTCGGTGCAATTCAGGATCATTGCTGTCAATCTCCAGCGCTAGCTTAACCACCCCTTCGGCACTCTCGGGTCTATTCAATTCTCGATAGCATCGGGACAACAACAGGAACGCCTGTGTTCTATCGGCCCTAAACTCGGGTGCCTTAATTTCTCCGGGAAGATTCGACACCTTGGATAAAACACCCACGGCCTTGTCGAATTTCTGGTACTTCATATAAACCTCTGCAAGCTCGATCAAAAACTTAATGTTCTGCGGGTTGTTTTCTACTTCTTTTATCATCTCGGCCAAGGCCTCATCTTTTCTTCCCTGAAACTGATAGATTTGAGAAAGTAATCTATGGCTTCCCGGATAATTCGGCGTCGCCTCTATCAAAGCCCTGACCAACAATTCAGCATCTTGATAGTTTTTGTTGATTGTTTGAAGCTGTGCCGCTTCAAAAAAACCAATTCCATTTCTTCTGTCGGCACTGGCAGCATAAGTATATTCATTAATGGCTTGATAGGTTTGTCCAACAGCCGATAAGGCTCTCGCCATAGAAATTCTCGCTTTGGAAAATCGACTATTGTAATCAAGGGCCTTTTTATAGAACGTGATGGCCCTGCGATACTCCTGATTTTCTGAGTAGGTTTCTCCGAGCGCCCAGTATAGATAGGCGTTTTTCGAATCGTTTTCAATTAAAGCCCTTAGGTATTTTATGACATAATTCTTTTCACCAATGCGAGTTTTCACTTTTGCCCAACCAGCTAAAGCCTCGTAGTTAGTTCCATCGGTACTCACAGCTTGAAAATAATATCTGGCCGCCTCAGGAAGGGCCTCGGCGTTATAAAGCTCCGTTAGTTTTCCAAAATAATAGAATATATCAGCATTAACTGGACTTAAGGTTCTTGCTTGTTTTAAGAAAGTGGCTGCACACACATAGTTTTCTCTTTTGAAAAAATGTTTTCCTAGTGCAAGGTAAACTTTGTACTCATCTTTAGCATCAGAGGAGGATGAGGAAAGCTTGTCTCTACAGCCCGTCGAAACTAAAGAATTCAGCCCCTCAACCCCCATCAGCTCAGCGGCTTTTGATAAAAGTTTATAGGCGCTGTCAAAGTTATATTGTTCGGTTTCTATCATGGCCAACTTAGAATAACTGTCCATGTAGTAGGGATCTTTTTTTATCGCCCGAAGGTACAAAACCTCAATTCGTTTTAGTTTCTCATAAGACACCGCTAACTTTTCCAGAACTTCTGCGACCTTAATCAGTGGAGCGGCTTCATTCGGCCGGAGCAGCCTTACCACTTGAAGATATTCCAATCCAAGAATGGAATTGCCGTCATTGATAAACTCCTCAGCGCGAGCACTATAAAAGCTGGAGTCGTATTCTTGCTCCTTTGCCAACCCCTTTAAGCTATCAATGTCAGGGATTTCAGATCCCAACTTTTCATTGACTCCAGTAATAAGCCCGTTTGAAAAATAAAAAGCTAACTTGTTGTGTTTAGCAGAGTCACTTGTGTTGCCTTGAGTTTCTAGAAGTTTGGCCAAAGCAAAGTGGGCATCGGCAAGGATCCGTCTAGATGCCAGGGGAGCCAGTTTGGTAACCAAATCAAAATAGGCAACGGCAGCCCCCGATTTCTTGTTTCTTAGATAGACTTCCCCTAAGACATAGTGGGTATTTGCATGCATGGGGTTAATTAAAAGTGCTTGTGCTGCAAATTTTTCTGCATTCTCTAAATCTCCTGAATCCAATGCAATCAAAGCTGCCACATAATAGGGCCGGACTTTTGTCGGTTTTTTATTAACCACATTCAGAATTTTGGTGTAGGCGGTGTTCCTATCCCCATTTTCATTTAAAAATTCAGCCTCCAGTGTTGCTGTTTCTTCGTCTAAGGGGTCTGATTCCTGAGCATGCCCAATTTTTTCTACCGCCAAATCGATGTTTTTTTGGGCAAAAGCTAAAATCGCTTCAGCTCGATAGAAGGCGTTCAGTTGAGGCTCCAACTCCCTGCCTTGGCGAATTAAAGTATTAAGCTCTAAAATACGTTTTTCATTTTTAGGATCCTGTTCTATCAAATGTGCTTTAGACAATACCCACTGAGCAAGAATCGCAGGATCTTGACGATTCAAATCCACAGCTTCCTTAAAAATCATTTCTGCCCCTGAATAGTGAAGGGGCGTATCAAAATCATAAAAGTGGCTGGCTTCATCCAAAAGAGCCGAAACTAGCTCTTCTCTTTTGAGCTGACTTTCCTTAAGCTCCTCTGTCTTAAAGCCTAATTCAGCCTCCTGAGTTACACCTGTGGGAAGCTGTGCAGGTTCTGGCACCGATTGTCCCATAAGATATAAAAACGAAAGAGCTAAAGCTATTCCTGCGACTAAAATCCTCTTTCTTGTTTTTTGCGACTTTTCTGATTCTAGCTGAGTACCATCTTCTAAGCGTTCTGATGTCAAACCAGGATCAAAAAGAATTTGGCGATCAATCCGATTGTTTTCAGTCACTTCATGCAAATTCATTGCAACAGAACTTTCAGCCTGTTCAAAGATTTGCTCAGCCTCTTTCAAGGCCTGGTCTTCTTGGTCTTCCTTTTCGGGCTGGTCCGTTAGAAACAACTTATCGATTTCATCAAGCTGAGGAAAAGGTTGACCCAACTCATGATTACCCGGCTCTAGTTGTTGAGTCGCTTGAATTTGCTCCTCTAGTTTTTTTGAGTCGGCTTCTTTAATAGATTTTTCAATGCTTTCTTGAATTCTAGGGGCCGATACTGATTCTCGGTTTTTTTCTTTCCCATCGGGGGTTCGATATTGTTCAATGAATAGCCGTTTTAAAAAGGCATCATAAAAAACAGGATGAGAAGAGAGCTTTTGCCAATTTAGAAATGGCTCTGATGAAACCTCTTCGGAGCCTTGGTATTTCCCGCGGTTAATTCGATCAATGATTTCAGCTTCGGAATAGATCCCTAGGATGGCGTGTCGATTGTTCCTTACCTTAAAATTTTTCGTGTGAGAGTCGGTCACTTAACCATTTTACTTGTTACATGGGAAGTTTGCACCTGTAGGTTGGGCTTTTACTAAGCTTTGTCACTGGGCGCCAATTTTAGGGGCTTGGCTTGATCATGCTAAGGCGCATAAAATTAGTAGACAAAACAGCGATATGTTCCAAATTTCCCAGCAAATCTAAATGAACCGAGGTGGTATCTAGACTTTCTTTCACTCCTCGATGCAACCGTTGAACATGTTGTTCACTGTAATCAATCAGCAAATCTTCAATTTGCTCTTTCAAAACCGTAAGTCTCGCGGCCAGCGCCGGGTCCCTTGAGGTAAAAAATGCCGTTGAAATTCTCAAACACTCAACTACCTTTTCATGAAAAGTTGTAATCTCGTTCCAACCTTCTTTCGAAAAGAGATAACCCTTTTTGTGTTTCTTTTTAACAAGCTCTAAAATATTTTTATCAACTATGTCACCAATGTTCTCCAGATCATTAGTCCTCAGCAAAAGTTCAAACTCTTTCTGAACCTGTTCTGGAGTCATTTCCTTCTGAGAAAGCTTTGTCAGATACAATTTAATTCCTCGATTGAGAAAGTCAGCCAATTGATCCATGGCCTTTATCGACTCCACCTCTCCTTGCCGTCCCGGCTCAAACAGAGAAATACTCCGAGTTAACATCTTTTCAACAATGTCAGACATTCTTAAAATCTCCCTCTGAGCTTGAGCTAATGCTAACTCAGGAGATTCTAAGGTTCGGGGATCGAGATATTGAAAAGAAAACTCTCCTTTCTCATCTTTATCTGAAACAAACCTTTTAACAAAAGAAACACCCCAAGAAATAAAAGGGAAAAAGAGAACTGCCAGAAACACGTTGAACAACGTGTGAATAGTGGCGATTTGGCGACTTACATCACCGCCGATTTGGATGGCCAACTTACCCAAGGGTTGGAGAAATAAAAGACATAGGATGACACCAAAAAGCTTACAAAACAAATTTCCTAGAGCCGCTTGTTTGCCCAAGCTCCCGGTTTTAAGACTTGCAAAAAAGGCGGTGGTTGTAGTTCCCAAATTAGCTCCCAAGACCCAGGGAATCGCCTGATAAACATCCGCATGTCGCGCAAGCATCAAAGACATCATGAAGGCTATGGTTGCAGCACTACTATGAACTAAAGCTGTAAAAACCGTGGCAATTAATAAAGAAACGACAGGCCGATCCTTGAAGTATTCAATGATATAGTTAAAAAGCTCATTGTTCTCCATCTCCTTCCCAGCCATTACGATAAGAGACATCGAATAGAACATCATTCCCAGGAAAAGAAGTCCGCGAGCCATTCGAATCAGCTTATCGGAACGAGAGATTGCTTCTAATGCGACTCCCCCAGCCATAATGACCAATCCATATTGCGAAACATTAAAAGCAAATAGATGAACTATCAGCGTAGTGCCAATAGAGGCTCCCAAAGTGACCGCGAAAACCTGTTCAAGAGTCAACAATCTGGCATTAGCTAATCCAACGAGCATGACTGTTACGGCACCGCTACTGCTTAACAGAATAGAAAGCACTAAACCCAAAAGGATCGCGCTCAACCGATTAGCAGCGAACAGATTAATCCAAGAGCGAAATTTAGATCCCGCCAAATATTGAACGCTTCGGGAAAGTTCTTCGATAGAATAAATCATCAAAGCTGTCCCACCTAATAGAGTAACAAACGCTGTATTCACTAGATGCTCCAAAAAAATGGAATTTAACTTAATATAGCATCAACAAAGGCTTTAGGCTCGAATGGAGTCAAATCTTCAATCGACTCCCCCACCCCTATGTACCTGATAGGTAGCTTGAGCTCCGATGCAATTGAAAAAACAGCCCCACCCTTAGCTGTACCATCAAGTTTCGTGATAATAACACCTGTCAAATCAAGAGCATTTTTAAACTCTTTAGCTTGAATCACTGAATTCTGACCAAGAGTTCCATCAACTACCAACCATGTTTCGTGGGGCGCCTCTGGAATCACTTTTTTAATCACTCGATGAACTTTTTTAAGCTCTTCCATCAGATTAGATTTTGTGTGAAGCCTTCCGGCAGTATCCAATAAAACAACATCAACCCCTCTGGCTTTTCCAGCCGTCACCGAATCAAAGGCAACAGCTCCTGGATCGGCCCCTTCTCTACCAGTCACAAATTGAGCTCCCGTTCTATCAGCCCAAACTTTAAGCTGGGAGATGGCTCCGGCCCTGAAAGTATCCACAGCGCCTAACAACACCTCTTTACCATCGTTCTTTAACTGCTGCGCCAACTTACCAATCGTTGTTGTTTTCCCTGCCCCATTAATTCCAACGACACTAATTACAAGGGGCTTGGGGGAATTACTCAACTCCAATTTCCCACAGTTTAATGAATTAAAAAGCGACCCCGTCACCTCTTGTAAAACACTCTTTAATTCCCCGCTCTTTCTTTCGAGCAACTTTTGTTTTGCATCATTGAGTAGATGTTGAGAGGTCGCATATCCCACATCGGCCTGTAGCAAAATTTCTTCAAGAAGCTCCCAGTTTTCAGTGCTTAGTTGGGCATCTCCGCTACCATTCAAAAGTTGGGAGACTCGATCAAATAACGATCCTCTGGTTTTCCTTAACTTGTCTCCTAAAACAGCCTTGCTATCCGCTCGAAGATTTAACTCTTTTATCTCTGGTGCACGGGTGGCTATGGTCGCAGTGGGGGTTTTAGGCTTTCTTTTTTTCCAAAACCAGATACCGGATCCTATTAGGGTCAAACCTGAAACAACTGAAACAATTAGAATGGTCTCCATAGTCAGTGTTTACCCTAGCAAGAGACCAAAATGAACTCATATTTAATGGGATTCAATTTCTGGGGCCTTTGATTCACAAAAGGAAATGGGTTTTTCAACCCCAACAGCGGGCTCTGTTTTTTGTTCAAGATATCGGTAGATCGTCCTTGGGTGTACTCCTAAAAGTCTTGCAGCAACTCGCTTATCCCCATCGGTTGATTTCAAGGTTTCATCAAAAAGGAGTTTTTCTACTTGCTTGAGAGGGAGACCCAGGGGGATTTGAATCAATCGCTCTGACTTCATCCCTCCAAATTCCTGTGGTAGGTCTTCAGCTCGAATCTCGCCTGTGGTATTTAAGACCACAAGCCTTTCCATTAAGTTTTGGAGCTCCCTGATATTTCCAGGCCACTTGTAGTTGGCTAAAAGATCTAAGGCTTTCGGATGTATCAAAGGAACTTCTCGGCCATTCTTTTTAGCAGAGTCAGATAGAAACTGAGTTGCCAAAATAGGAATATCGTCTAAACGCTCGCGCAAGGATGGAACCCTGATATGAAGTACATTCAACCTATAAAATAAATCCTCTCGAAACTTCCCGCTTAAAATAGCCGATTTGAGGTCAACATTGGTGGCACTAATCACTCGAGTCTCTATTTTTAGGGTTTCATTACTCCCCAAGCGCTCGAATTCGCCCTCTTGCAAAAATCTGAGAAGCTTACTTTGTAAGGTCGATGGTGCAATTCCAACTTCATCCAAAAATAACGTTCCCTGATGGGCTAGTTCGACCCTTCCCTGTTTTCTCTTAGCAGCCCCGGTAAAAGCCCCAGGCTCATAACCAAACAACTCTGCTTCCAATAAATTATCTGGAATCGCGGTACAGTTGATTTTAACCAGCACTCCTTGTTTCAAAAGAGCACAATCACTTTGATCGTGGATATATTGGGCTAACAATCCTTTACCCGTTCCACTCTCCCCTTCGATAAGAACATTAGCCCGACTTCTAGCGGCTTGTTTAGCAATCTCCATCACGCTCTTAATAGATTGAGAGCCCCCTAGTATGGCCCGTTGATGGTTTGGCTGACCTTCAAACACAACCTCGCGAAGCCTTGAGTTCTCAAGAACTAGCCTTCTTCTGTCCAGAGCTCGATGAATCGCTTTAAGAACCTGAATCTTCTGAAGCGGTTTGGTAATAAAATCGTAGGCCCCTTTCTTCATGGCCTCCACCGCTATTTCCACAGTCCCAAACGCCGTCATCATAACAATCTCAACCGAAGGATCTAATATCTTAACCGCCTCCAACAAATCCATACCACTCCAAGATTGGAGTCTAAGATCGGTTAAGAGAATATCTACAAAGCCCTTCCTAATATGATCCAGCGCTTCCTGAGGGGTTAAAAAGACAAAAACCTCAGCTCCATCAGATTTTAAAATTCGTTGTAACGAATCTAAATTTGCTGGTTCATCGTCAACTACAACAACTCGATATTTTGAATTCATATGAAAACCTTTTTAAGTAGGAAACAGAAAAGTAAAAGTAGTCCCTTGACCCGCTTGGCTCGCAACCAGAATTTTGCCTTTAGCAGCTTCAACTATTTCTTTAGTAAGAGACAAACCTAGCCCGGTCCCTGTCGTTTTAGTTGTAAAAAATGGAAGGAAGCTTTTTGACTTAACCTCATCGCTCATTCCGGGACCTGAATCCGAAAACATGATCTGAGCCAAACCCTGATCAAAAGATGTTTTTATTCTAATTTTTCCGCCGCCTGGCATAGCCTCTTTGGCATTTTTTAAAACATTAATAAAAGCCTGTTTGATTTTTGAGCGATCTGTTTTTATGAACAATTGTTTTTCAGCTAGTTCTGTTTCGATTTCTATTCCGCTTACCTCGCCCCGCTCAAAGTGAACAATCTCTTCCAACAAACTATTAATCTCAGTGGATTGGTTTTCATTAGGTCTAACCCTAGCGCGAACTAGGTAGCTCTCTGTAATTTGTGCTAATCGCTCAACTTCTCGAGAAATGCTCTGCAAAGTTTTTCTGATCTCCGGGTTTGAATCAGTAATTTCTGATTGTAACCAGTCAATGTTCAGACTGATTGAGTTCAGTGGGTTTCTTATTTCGTGCACAACTTCTGCAGATAGCTGTCCGATAGCCGCAAGTTTTTCGGATTGCAGCAACTCTTTTTGCTGAGATTTAATTTTTTGGTCTCGATCTTTCAGAGCGCTCAACATCCTATTAAACTCTCTGGCCAATTGCCCGATTTCATCCTGGTCCGACTTTTTAACTTTGATATTTTGATCAAAATCCCCACCCGTCAGTTTTTTTAGGCTTTGAATTAGTTGGGGCAGCGGATTTAGAACTTGATAAGCAAGCCCCATACAAAAAATAACCATCAAAACCAAAAGAAGAGACAGCCCCACATTGGTCAATAAATTTTGCTGGCCCTTAGCTCTGGCTTCCGCTGTGATTTTATCAGTTTCGTCTTCGATTCTCTTAGTTAGCGTTTGGAGCCCCACTTGAAAGGAGATAAGCTCTCTATCAAACTGTGCCTGATCTCTGCTATTCGTCAAATCTTCGAATTGATGTTTCAACACAGAAAGCATCTTTTTAAACTGTGGGATAGGATCGGGCTCATCCGACGATGCCTTTATCAATAATTGCTCGGCTTGAGTAAATTTTTTCTGAATTGCGTAGGGATACAGTTCTCTAGCCATTCTAGAAAATGTGCTTCGATCTGCTGACACTTCCTCGTTCGAGTAATATTGATTGATTTCTCCGGCTAGATTTTGAGAGCCCACCTGAATCTGAATCATTTGCCTTGATAGGGGCAAAAACACATCGCTCACCATGGAGAGGCGCTGATTGATATGTAGTGATTTTAGGTAAGTATAGGACGATACCGCGCCAAACAGAACCAGAACTGCAAAAAAGCAGCCGATAACTTTTGTTCGAATGCTCATAAGGTCGCCCTGTGCGGTAAAGCACTCTGAACAAGTCCGCGGTTTCTAACTACTAAGAAATAATTGAAGTAAATGATTCTTTTAGAATGTTGTTCGGAGTGTCGCTCCGTATGATGGGTTTTGCCCATCTGCCATGATGTGTTCAGCATGAACGGAGAGGTCGATGCTGCCAGCAATATAACCCAAACGACCTGCTACAGTACTCAAATTTGACGGCTTGTCGTAGCTATACCCTGAGGAAAGATAGTAATTATTTCCCCCAAAGTTTAAATACCCGCCAGCCACATAGTTGTTACTGGTTTGGTCTAAATCTTTTAATTTATAATTCAGTTCAAAAGAGGCCATGCCGCCAAATCCCCATCCCAAAGCCAAAATAGCAGTTCTCAAATCGGTTCCAGAAACACTGTTTAACGTCGTGCTAAATCCCCCCCCCATATGAAATCCCTGACCCTTTGCTCCATTGTAATTTAGAGCAGCGGTCACTGTTCCATCATCGGTTTGCGCAGTATCAATACTTCTTTGGATTGTGCCGCCCACAGTTACCTTACCAGAGGCTAAACTTACTCCTAATCCAGCACCTACAGAATCTGAGTTACCACCATTATTGCCCGTGAGTTCTGTTCCTGTTCTGGAAACAAAAGCTCCCAAACCAACTCTTCCCGAACCCCATACTACCGAGGGGGTGGCCGTTTGAACATCTGACCCATCATTACGCTCGTAATAACCTTCAACGGCTGTTCCTTGAGTCTGGGCCATCTGCCCACCGTTAATAAAAGAATTGGCATCGGGAAACAAAAAACCAAAGCCTCCTCGATTAAGGTTCGAAGAATTTTTTGCTACGGCAATTGAAGTAGCTAAACCAAAAACGCTGACAATGAAGAGAAGGTTTTTCATGTTTCCCCCAAAAAGGCTCTATAATTTGGATGATTGAATAATACTATTAGGAAGACTCTTATAGAATATTACGAATTTAAGCTGTTGTCGATAGAGAGATTTTTATTCGTTGTTGCGCTGCTTCACCTCTCTTGCTATGGTCACAAATTATTTAAGCGTAAGGAAACCTTATGGGTGGAACCAACCCCTACATTAAATCGCCCGAAATTAAAAAGCCCAAAAAGCCTTTTAAAATTACTTTTTCGGGACTGGATAAGTCTATTGAAGTGACCCCGGATTATCCTGTCTTTGGAACGGGTTTACCCGGAAGCATCTTAGATATTGCAATGACTGCCGGCATTGATATTGATCATGCCTGTGGAGGGGTTTGCGCCTGCTCGACTTGTCACATTTACATCAAATCAGGATCAAAAAGTTGTTCGTCGGCTACAGAAAATGAGAACGATATGTTGGATCTGGCTCCTGATGTCAGACCCAATTCTAGACTTGCTTGTCAATGCGTACCCAGCGGAGAGGAGGATCTCGTAGTTGAAATCCCTTCATGGAATCGAAACCTGGCCCGAGAAGGCAAATAATTAGTCACGATTGAACATACTGCTCAGGCAGTTCAGCAGAATCGATAAACTCTTTTGTTGGCGGAACCTTTAAAACTTGCTCTGAAAAAATGGCAAAACATTTTTGGGATGAAAACTGGGATTGATAAAATCGTTTATTTTCTCTGGCGGACCTCTCTCGATCTTCCGCAGTAAGATTCTTGATTTGATAGATTGCCGAAATAACGGCATCAACATCTTGATGCTCCATATGATAAGCCTGAGAGCATCGCTGTAAAAGATCGGTTACATGGCTTTTCTCTGGGCCAATAAAAATAATGGGTCTCCCTGTGGCCAAGGCTCCGTAAACTTTTGATACATGAACTAAGCCATTCACCGCTTCACCCATGACCACAACGTTAGCATTGACGCTGGTTAAAGCGTCTGACAAAAGCTCTCTCGGAACCGTAGGCAATTGAACAATGTTTTCTAGTTGTTCTTTTTCTTTGAATGCTCTCACCTCCAAAGATCTTAAACCTCCCCCCACAAAAACAAAAACGATAGAAGGATCGTCTTTCAATTTCTTGGCGGCATCTAGCAAAGTGTAGAGAGGATGAACTACACTGTGGTTACCCGAGTACAGGATCAACGTTTTGTTTCCAAAGTTATTCGCTTTCCTGAAAATAGATTCCGAAAAATCCATGAGTCTTGGCGACGGATCGAATAAAGACCAAGGATGAATAATCGATGTATTTTCCTCTTGAGCTCCATGTTCCATTGCTACTTTTTTCATCCACCGATCCAAAACAACCACATGGGCACTCAACTTAAGAGTCAAATCGAAAGCCCAATTGAGCAAATGCCCAAGAGGAGATTTTCTTTTGATATACCCAATCGAAAAGGCTGCCTCAGGATTGATATCCATTAACCATTGAACAGCTTTACCGCCCTTAAACAAACAAAAAAGGACCCCAAACAAACCAATCAGTGGTGGTGAAGTGAAACTAATCACAATATCCTGACCGGGAAAAAACAGAAGCTTCAAGGCCAACATAAAGTCAAAAGTAAGCGCATCAAAAATTCTCAACACAAATCTTTGTTTTCCAAAACCGGTCGATCGAACTCGAAATATTTTTATGCCTTTAAACTGCTCAAAGGGTTGAAATTTCTTATCCCGGTTTTCATATCCCCTCTGCCCGGTAATCACGCTCACTTCATGCCCCTGGCTCACCAAATACGTAGAAAGATCGGTCAGTTGTTGAGCAGTGGCTACGGCATCTGGATAAAAGGTTTGGTTCAATAGGAGAATCTTCATCTTCAGCTTTGTGTCCTATTAAAAAAGTTGGTGTCGGTTTTTTGGAAACGTCTTTTAAGTATGACACTAAATTTCTAATTTATAAAGTTGAGACCCTACTAAGGTTGGAATATAGTGCTCTGCGTGAAACAAAAGGGGCCTTTTATGAAAACCAAAAAACTTCTTTTTTTAGTCTTGTTTTCTCTCTTTACAGCGAACGCGTTCCCGTCGGCAGCACTTAAAAACTATACTTTAAAAGACCAAAACGGAAAAGCTTTGCAACTTCATGATCTTAAAGGATCCTTTGTTTTGGTCTCTTTTGTTTATACCAGGTGTCCCATGGCTGAAATGTGTCCGCTGACCATGACGCTGAACAAACAAGTTTACTCTCAATGGCAAAAGAATTTTTCCTCCATCCCTTTAAAGTTTCTCATTGTCACTTTAGACCCCGCCAACGACACCCCTCAAGTCATGAAAAGTTATGGAAAAAAATTTGGGGTATCCAATCAAGCCTTTGTTTTGGCTACAGGAGAAGAACAGGTTGTGGCAGACTTTTCAGCTGAATTTAATGCCATTGGTTTTCCAACGAATGGTTTAATTTCCCACAATTCCCGAAGTGTTTTAGTAAGTCCCGATTTAATTCCCTTAAAGGATTATAAAGATAATGAGTGGAAACCTGAGACTCTATTAAAGGATTTGCTAGAATTTAGCTCAAAAAGTCAGAAAAAGTCCTAAACCTAAGTTCACCTTAGCAGCTATCAGGGATTGCGCGTAAGACCTGTTTCCGTTAGCATGGGGGGCATGCTTAAACCTCTAATATTATTCTCGGTTTGTGCGCTATCCTGGGCTTCAAACAACCCTAATTCATCCTCGATTGTCGCCAAAGTGAATGGCGAGGTCATTTATGAAGAGGATCTGGCCCCTGAGTCTACCCCTCTCACTCGAGATGAAAAAATCCAAAGAGCGATTCAATATCGATTAATCATTCAAGAAGCCAAAAAATTAGGGCTTGAGAGATCTCCCGATATACAAACGGAATTAAATAAGTTGCTCTACAAAAAATTCATCGAACACGAACGCAAGAACCAGAAAAAACAGTTCACTCCCACTGAAAAAGAACTTCATCAGTTTTATGAGAAGTTTCCTTTAATTAGAATTCATCACCTCGTCTTAAATCGAAGAACCGAGGCTGAAAGACAGGTTGCTGACTTAACGATGTCTCAAATAGGCAAAGAGCTTAAAAACGGAACTCCCTTTGAACAACTTTGTACTCGTTATTCTCAAGATGCTTCGGCTCTTTTCGGAGGAGATAATGATTTTCGGGGTCCCCATAATTTTCCCGAAGAGTTTTACTTAAAAATCAGAGGACTTCCAAAAAACACCGTCTCTGATCCTATCGAAATAGGTTCAACGGTCCACTACTTTGAGTGGTTTGAGAAAAAACCTTTCACAACCGCTCCAGCTTCTTATTTGCAATATCTACAGAGCCGCTTTGAAGAATCAAAAGAAAAGACTCTTCTCACCGAACTTTTAAAAAGTCTGGAGTTAAAGGCCACCATTGAGACCTCTTCTGTTTCCAGGAAGGATAAATGATTCGATTTTGGCTTAATGCTCTACTCGCTAGCCTGTTCCTGGTGGCTTGTACCTCTAAACTAGAGGACAACAAAACCACCCTTCTTGCCAAAGTTAATGGTGATCCCATCTTTCTGGGTGATTTTCTCGTGGGCTACCAACAACTAAAGTCTGAGCAAGATGATATTTCCCA
This sequence comes from Deltaproteobacteria bacterium, assembly GCA_900299195.1. Taxonomy (GTDB): domain Bacteria; phylum Bdellovibrionota; class FAC87; order UBA2466; family UBA2466; genus UBA2466. Next base: position 146,872 of record OMIX01000098.1, on the reverse strand, counting down.
GAAAAACCCCAAAATCATTGAATCATTGAAATCGAGGGCATTAAACGAAACCATTATTCTAACCATTGTTCGCCAAGAGGCTGCCAAGCATCAAATTCGAGTAAGCCGTGAGCAAGTTGAAAGCAAGCTTGCCGACTGGAAAGACGGCTATCCTCCGGGCGGTTTTGAGGAGATGTTAAAGAAACAAAACACCACTGAAGCTTTACTAAAGCAAAGAATCGAAGATCAACTACTCATAGAAAAAATAACTGGCTCTCTCTTTACTAACGAAACTCTCGTCCCGGACGAAGAAGTAAAAACCTACTTCAAACAACATGAAAAAGAATTTATCGAGCCTGAAAAAGTTCACGTCTTTCAAATTGTAGTCCCGACCAGAGAAGAGGCGGAGAAAATCAGGCAAGAAATTACAACTGGAAAGATCTCCTTTGAATCAGCAGCGAGAGCTCGATCGATGAGCCCCGACTCCTCAAAAGGTGGGGACCTTGGATTTTTTGCTAAAAATGAAAAAATTGAGGCCTTCAACGCAGCCTTTAGCCTGTCGGTAAACACCATTTCTAAACCCATCAGCAGCCGATTCGGAGTTCATTTATTAAAAGTGGTTGAAAAGAAACCCTCTAAACGGCTGCTTTTTAATGAAGCCAAAGCTGAAATAGTTAAAAAGCTAAAAAAAGAAAAAGAGGGGACTGTTTACAAGGAATGGCTGAGCAAATTACTCAAAGATGGAGAAATATATAAAAATGAATCTGTTTATAATTCCATTTTATAATCTTTTGTTTGTTTTTTCTTTTGTGGGTTCGGTTCTATTTGCAACCACAAAAATAATCGACAGAACCCTTGTGCTCATCAACGATGAGCCTATTTTAGAATCTGATGTGTCCGCTTTTCAGAAGAGACTCAAATCAAAAAGCTTTCAAGAGCTTTTTGGTGGCATTCCAAATAACGTCATCGACAATCGTGATGCGGCCTTGCAACTGCTAATCGAAGAGCGCTTAGTTAATCAACAGGTGAAAAAACTCGAACTCAATGCCTCCGACCAAGAAGTCGAGGCTCAAATCAAATCGATTTTAAAAAGAAATGCTATTTCGCAATCCCAACTAGTTGAGCGGCTGAAACAACTAGGTTCATCGCTTTCTGAATACAAGGATGGAATTCGTAGGCAGATTGAAAGAAGAAACCTAATTGACCGAGAAATCCGCCCCTCATTAGAACTGTCAGACGAACAACTTCGTCATTATTACTTAAGAAATGCCAGCCCAGAGGAAACCGAACAAGAGTATAAACTTGCGCATATTTTTCTGGGATTTAAAGACTCCTCATCCAAAGCAAAAAAAGATGCCGAGACTCGTGCGAATGAGGTTTGGAGGCTCGCCTCGGAAAAGGGCTCGGATTTTCAACGCCTCGTAAAAGAATATTCGGATGACTCTGAATCCCCCGATGGAGTCCTTGGATATTTTTCAGTTTCTTCATTATCTAAGGAATTCAAGCCAGTCATACCCAAAGTTAAGGTGGGACAAGTAACAAAGCCCATTCAGCTCAGTGATGGTTTTCATATTTTGAAACTCTTAGAAGTTCGTTCGCCTGACTTCTCGACTTTGCCCAAAGAAAAGAGAGAGGCCATCAGAAATCAGATGGCGGCCACGGAACTTGAAAAGAAAATGGCCCTTTGGATTGAGAAAAAAAAGAAAGAGTCCAATATTTCTGTCATTGGAAATTCTGCTAAGGAGACTCCATGAATATCAATGAAAAAATTTTCAGGGAATATGACATCCGGGGAATTGCAGACCAGGACTTGTCTGATCCAATAGTAACTGAACTCGGAAGGGCTTTGGGAACTTTCATCACTAAAAAAGGTGGAAGCACCATCACCCTGGGTAGAGATTGCCGACTGAGTTCAAATCGAATTCGAAGCGCCCTGACCCAAGGCCTATTAAAAGCGGGCATCAATGTCATTGATATCGGCTTAGTCCCAACTCCGCTTCTTTATTTTTCTGTTTTTGAATTAAAAACAGACGGTGGAATTATGATCACTGGAAGTCACAATCCCGCCGAACACAATGGCTTTAAAATTTGTGTTGGTAAAACAACCATTCATGGAGCTGAGATTCAAGAAGTGAAGGCCCTATTATTGGGTAACCATTTCAGTTGCGGACAGGGATCTCTTTCCGAAATGGATATCAAACCCGCTTATTCTCAGATGATTCTTAAGTCTATCAAGCACCCCCTAAACTTAAAAATATGCGTCGATAGTGGTAACGGAATGGGTGGAATGATTGCTCCAGAATTATTTAGGCGTTTGGGTTGCGAAGTGATTGAGCTTTACTCGGAATTAGATGGGAGATTCCCCAATCACCATCCAGACCCTACTGTCATTGAAAACCTTTCCGATCTCAAAAGAAAGATGAAGGAAACAGGTGCTGTGGTGGGAATCGGTTTTGATGGTGACGCCGATCGGATAGGAGTTGTTGACCCTTCTGGCCGTCCAATTTTTGGGGATGAGCTCTTGGTCGTTTACTCAAGAGATATTCTACAGAAAAACAAGGGGGCCACTATCATTTCAGAGGTAAAAGCATCGCATCGCCTCTTTAATGACATCGCAGCCCATGGCGGGCGTCCCATTCTTTGGAAAACGGGCCACAGCCTTATCAAAGCCAAAATGAAAGAAGAAAATGCACTGCTAGCCGGAGAAATGTCAGGCCATATCTTTTTCAATGACCGTTATTTTGGCTACGACGATGCTATTTACGCGGGGGCCAGGTTGTTGGAAATACTTTCTTACACTCAAAAGACGACAGCCGAACTAATCAGCGATCTTCCAAACTCATTTTCTACGCCGGAAATTCGCAGAGACTGTCCTGATGATATTAAGTTTGTCGTAGTTCAAAAAGCGCTTAAAAGCTTTCAGTCCCAGGGACTTAAGGTGAACGATATCGATGGGGCTCGAGTTGAGTTTGGTGATGGGTGGGGCTTAGTACGGGCCTCAAACACTCAACCCGTTTTGGTGTTACGGTTTGAAGCCTCCTCTCAAAAGAGACTTGAGGAAATTCAGTCCTCAATGGAAAAAACGGTTAGTGATTTATTAAAAGAGCTTCGTTAGTTCACCATGGGTAGTAAAGAAATTGTCATTAAAGGTGCTCGAGAACACAATCTTAAAAACGTATCGGTCACCATTCCCAAAAATCGTCTTGTCGTAATCACGGGCTTGAGCGGCTCGGGAAAATCCTCACTAGCTTTCGATACTATCTATGCTGAGGGGCAGAGACGATATTTAGAATCTTTGTCAGCCTATGCTCGTCAATTCATGGAGCAAATGAAAAAGCCCGAAGTTGATAGTATTGAGGGCCTATCCCCTTCTATCTCCATCGAGCAGAAAAACATTTCCAGAAACCCACGATCTACCGTGGGTACGATCACTGAAATTTATGATTTTCTAAGGTTGCTTTTTGCACGAACGGGAACACCGCATTGCTATATTTGCCGAAAACCCATCCAAAGCCAGACGCTAGACCAAATTCGTGATCAGATCATGCAAGGAACCCCCGGTAGTAAATTTGCTGTTATGGCCCCTATAGCTCGAGGCAAAAAAGGGGAATTTCAAAAAGAGCTTAACGATATTCGTGGCCAGGGTTTTGTTAGAGCTGAAATCGACGGAGAAGAAGTAAGCCTTTCGGCCCCTCTCAAACTTAAAAAAAGCCTAAAACACGATATTTCCATCTACATTGATCGGTTAATTCTAAAGACGGGGATCGAAAGCCGATTGATGGATGCGCTCGATATGGCGAACACTTTAGCCCAGGGACTTATTGAAATCAGATCCTTTGAGGAAAAACAGTCCAGTCGTTTTTTTTCGACCCAATATGGTTGTGCGGAATGCGGAACCAGCGTGATAGAAGTTGAGCCACGAAGTTTTTCATTTAACAGCCCACATGGTTCCTGTCCGGAATGTTCGGGACTTGGTTCGCTTCCCACTTTTGATCCCTCGCTCATTGTTCCTAACGGCAATCTGTCTATTCTGGGTGGGGCCATTCTACCCTGGGCACAAAAGCCTAAATCGTGGTTGGAAAAAGTTTTTCAACCGCTCTCTGAAAAATATGGTTTCAGTCTTACCGATCCTTTTAAAAACATTCCTGAGACCGCACAGAATCTTATTTTTTATGGATCGGGTTCTGACGAAATTGAGTTCAAAGCTAAGGGATGGGGAGCTACTCATGCTTTCCGTCAAAAATTTGAAGGAATCATTCCCACTCTTCAAGAGCGAATGAGCGAAAGCGAATCTTCATTTGAAGATTGGGAGCTCGGGCAATACATTACCTATCAAGACTGCTCTTCCTGCGAAGGCTCTCGTCTAAAAAAGGAGAGTTTATCGATCTACATTGGGGGTAAAAATATTTCACAAGTGGCTCAAATGCCCATTTCTGATGCCCTCGATTTTGTACAAAAGCTGAGCTTTCCCAAACATCAGTTAGCTATTTCAGAGCCTATTCTTAAAGAGATTATTGCCCGACTGAATTTTTTGATGAATGTCGGTCTTTCTTATCTTTCTCTATCTCGTTCAGCTGTCACCCTTTCTGGCGGAGAGTCCCAAAGGATCCGTTTAGCAACTCAAATTGGCTCAAATTTAGTGGGCGTTCTTTATGTATTAGACGAACCTAGCATCGGTCTTCATCAAAGAGATAACGACAAGTTGATTAAAACCCTTGAGGCTTTACGTGACCAAGGAAACTCCGTTTTAGTGGTTGAGCACGATGAAGAAACCATTCAACGGGCCGATTATGTAGTCGATATGGGCCCAGGAGCCGGAGAACACGGGGGCGAGATTCTATTTAGTGGTAATCCATCCGATCTAAAAAAACAGGGTAAAGGGCTTACTGCACAATATCTTTCCAGAAAGTTAAAAATTGAAATCCCCCACCAAAGAAGATCAGCTTCAGATGGTCGACATTTGAAACTTCTAGGTGCACGACAAAACAATCTTAAAAATGTTTCTGTGGATATTCCCTTAGGAACTTTAACTTGTGTGACTGGGGTTTCGGGCTCTGGAAAAAGCACGTTGGTCATCGATACTCTTCTTTCTGCCTTACAACTTAAGTTTTCCGGAAGAACTCGAGCTTTGAATCAGTTAGATGCCATTGAAGGAATCGAATATCTAGACAAGGTAATTTACGTTGATCAAAGCCCCATCGGAAGGACCCCAAGATCGAATCCTGCCACCTATACAGGATTGTTCACTGATATCAGAGCCCTCTTTGCTGGATTACCTGAATCTAAAGTCCGCGGATACACCGCCGGCCGTTTTTCATTCAATGTCGAGGGTGGACGATGCTCTTCCTGTAGTGGCGATGGAAATCTAAAAATAACCATGACCTTTTTGCCCGATGTGTACGTTCAATGTGAGGTCTGTCGAGGAGCCCGTTACAATCGAGAGACCTTAGATGTCCATTATCGTGGGAAAAGCATTGCCGACGTTCTCAGTATGACCGTTGAACAAGCTGCTCTCTTTTTTGAGAGAGTTCCCCAAATCAAAACTAAGCTTACTACCCTACTTGATGTGGGTTTAGGGTACCTTCAAGTGGGTCAAAATGCTGTTACTTTATCGGGGGGTGAGGCTCAAAGGATTAAACTCGCCAAAGAACTAAACAAGCGTGCAACAGGAAGAACCATCTATATTTTAGATGAGCCCACAACCGGTTTGCATTTTGAAGACGTTAGGAAGCTTCTTCAAATCCTTCAAACCTTAGTAGATCATGGAAATACGGTTGTCGTAATCGAACACAATTTAGATGTAATCAAACAAGCCGATTATTTAATAGATCTTGGAGTAGAGGGGGGTGTAGGCGGGGGAGAAATCCTCTATCAGGGAGTTCCTGAAGGTTTATTAAAAATTAAGCAGTCTTATACCGGCCAGTTTTTAAAGTCTGTTTTGGATGCTTAATCAAAACGCCCTCAATTTTAATCTCCTCAAAAAAAAACCACCCGCACTCGAGAGTGCAGATGGTTTTAAAAATTGATTTCCTAGACCGTTAAGAAAAAAGTCTAGAATTTTCCAAGTAAGCTTTGAGCTACTAGGAAGGTAAAAAGCACCAAGGTTTCGACGAAAACCAAGGAAAGAATCAATGGAACGAACATGGATTTTTGAGCTCCAGGATTTCTGGAAACGCCATCCATAAAAGCTGTACCAATTTTACCTTGGGCTGTCGCTGCAGCAATAACTGCTAAAGCCATAGCCAAACCAACTGCTAATGGGCCAGCGGCTCCACCAGTAGCTACTGCATGAGCACCTTCTTCTGCAAATACGCTTGCTGAGGAGATGAACATTCCGATTAACGCCAACTTAGACATATTGATTAACTTCATACCTTACCTCCTAAAAAAAGTTATTCTTCGTGTTCAGTTGCCATCTGTACATAAACAGCTGTCAAAACCGCAAAAAGAAAGGCCTGTATCGTACAGACCACTACTCCAAAAAGCAACAACGGAACAGGAACAATCCATTTACAAAGGTCAGCAAATGCCCCAGCCAACATGTGATCAATATGCATGTTGGTTCTTAACCGTAATCCCAAAGTAAAAGGCCTAATCACATGTGAGACTAACTCGAAAGCAGCAATCGGAACCCCAAAGACCCCAAGACCCATCAAAAAATGCTTACCATAACCAGCCACTCCGTTGGCCTTAATTCCCATCCAATTGTAAAAAACAAAGCTGGATAACCCTAAAGCGAAGGCTATAGGGAAAGAGGAACTTGGAGAAGCCGAAAGAGGCAATAACCCTAAAAGGTTGTTAAGAAGAACGTAAATAAAAACAGAGGCAATAAAAGGAAAGGCGTCAGCACCGTAATGATGTCCAACAATTCCAACAATCAAATTGTAAAGCCCTTCAACCAACAAATCGACCACCGAAAAAAGTCCAATTTTGGCCCTAGGAACCACGTTTTCTGCGATTTTTCCTTTAATTACCCTGTTTACTATCCATGAAACTAGGCAAATAAATACAAATACAAGAATCGCACCATTAACACTTTCCCAAGCTCGATCCTGCGGAAGTATAGGAAGCTTAGTTAACCAGCTTTCAGGACCATGATGTGCTGAACCATGACTTTGCATGCTTTAATAACTCCCAATTTGAACACCCTGTCATACAACCAATGTTTTGATATTTCAATAAAGATTCAATCAATTAGGTAATTCAAAAAATTTACCGGTTGATCGTTTACTATTAACCCTGTCAACAGGGTTGATCGTTAACTATTAACCCCCTAATTTCGGGTATCAATCCGTTAAATTATTTTTTTTGGCGACCCTCAGGATGTACCATACCCCTAAAATCATGGCTAAAATCACCAGACCAACCATCCCATAGGGCTCCGTACCATATTTTTTGTCCAGTTTGCTCCCGAAATACCATCCGGCAGCGATCATGATGGCTTTGGTCATCACTGCATTTCCCATCATCATCGCTATTCTAATTTTCTTGCCGTCTAGCTTAATCATTTAGGCCCCTTCCTGACCCTTTTCTTTAATTGATCAATTCGATATTCGATGATTTTTGGATTCGAATATCGATTTTTGAGGTTTTCGTAAATTTGAATCGCAGCTTGCTCTTTCTGTGTTTGTTCAAGACATTGGGCAATTAAAAACTCGGCTTCAACTGCATATTCCGTTTGGGGATGGTATCTTCCTACCTGCTTTAGAGCTTCGAGAGCAATGTCATACTTGCCCTCCATGTAATAAGTATTTCCAATTTCAAAACGGCTCTTTGCAATATATTGGCTTTTAGGAAAATTTTCTAAAATAAGCTGGTACTCGGTTCTGGCCTGTTCAAAATTATTCTGACGAAAATAGGCTTCTGCTGTTCGAAATTGAAAAAAGTCGAGCTCTAGGCTTTTTGGGTTAAATGAAATAAGTTTCTTGTAAGCGGCTATTGCCTTATCAATGTCTTTGCCCTGCTCGAAAAAGATATTAGCCACTCGCTTTTGAATTTCATACACTGAAACAGGGTCTTGGCTTAAACGAATGGCTTCCTGATAATTAAAAACAGCCCCATCGTAGTCTCTCCCGTAGGTTTCTAAAGTAAAACCTAACTTGAACATTGCTTTAACAGCCAGTTTGTTTTCTGGATTTAAAGAAATAACCTTGCGAAGCAGTTCAGTAGCTTCCGAGTATTTGCCCTCGGTCAGTTTAGTCTCCGCGGCTTCTAATAACTTCTCCTGTTTTTGTTGCGTACACCCTAGAAAAACGACGAGAAGACTTAAAAAAAAACTCTAACTAGCATTACCTGTTCCCTCATCAGTCTTAGGACTTGTTTCAGGAACTACGGCTGCAGCCTTGGGATCAGGGTGCTCATCTTCCTTTTCAACAATTTTTGCAACAGCCCCTACACTTTCCCCGTCATCCATGGAAATAAGTCTCACTCCCTGAGCCACTCGACCCACCTCCGAAATTTCAGAAACTCGAGTTCGAATCACCTTACCCCGATCGGATGCAATAATAAGATCATCTTCGTCTTTGACCTGACTAACTGCTTCCACCGGTCCATTTTTATCTGTGATCTTCATCGTAATCACACCGGAACCGCCTCGACCTTGAACGCGGTATTCGTCTAAAAGCGTTCGCTTCCCATAACCTTTTTGAGTCACAGTGAGAACTTGTGCTGTTTTATCGTCCGGCATCACAACTGCCATGCCGATCACAATGTCCCCTTCATCCAATCGCATGCCGGCCACACCCCTAGCAGTTCTACCCATGGGCCGAACATCTTGTTCCTCAAATCGAATGCTTTGACCAAATTTGCTGACCAAAACAATGTGATTACTTCCATTACAGACTTTTGCATCGACCAAGGAGTCGCCATCGTCAGTCGTGATCGCAATAATTCCCTTTTTCATCGGCCGAGAAAACGCCCCAAGCGAAGTCTTTTTGATGGTTCCTTGTCGAGTTACCATTGTCACAAATTCAGTTTCTTTAAATTCTTTGACTGGAAGAACTGCTTGAACCCGTTCATTGGTGGTGAGATTCAACAAGTTAACGATCGGCTTACCCTTTGCCGCCCTACCGGCTTCGGGAATCTTATGAACTTTTAACCAATACACTCTTCCTTGGTCAGTAAAACACAAAATGTTTTCGTGTGTGCTTGCAACGAAAATATCTTGAATGAAATCCTCAGACTTAGTTGCCGCTCCAATAACGCCCTTACCTCCTCGTCGTTGGGAACGATAGGCATCTACGGGTAAGCGCTTGATATATCCGGAGTAGGTAACTGTGACGACCATCTCTTCTTCAACAATATAATCCTCATCGGTCATCTCTTCTTGTTCTTCAATAAACTCTGTTCTTCTTGGATCTCCGAAAGATTTTTTTACTTCATCTAGCTCTGTTTCAATGATCGCTAAAACCCGTTTTTCATCTGACAATATCGATTTTAAATCTGCGATCAAGGCCATCGTTTCGTTGTAATCAGCAACGATCTTTTCACGTTCCAGGCCTGTTAATCTTTGAAGTCTCATCTCCAAGATGGCTTTAGCCTGAATTTCAGTGAAGCTAAATTTGGCGATTAACTTCTCTTGAGCTTCTGCCGGGTTACTCGCTTTTCTGATTAAGGAAACGACTTCATCAAGATTTTCAACGGCCTTTTTTAAAGCTTCTAAAATGTGTGCTTTTTCTTCTGCTTTCCTTAAATCGAAAACAGTTCGTTTTGTGACGACCTCTTTTCGATGTTGTAGAAAAGCAACTAAACATTCTTTTAAATTTAAAAGTTTGGGTTGCTGATGGTCTAAAGCCAACATGCTAATCCCAAACGAAATTTGCATTTGGGAATTTTTGTAAAGTTGATTGAGAATAACTCTGGAATCTTCTCCCTTTTTCAAATCAAAAACTATTCTCATTCCTGTTCTATCCGATTCATCACGGATATCAGAAATGCCCTCAACTTTTTTATCTCGAACTAACTCAGCAATACTTTCAATCAGCTTAGATTTATTGACTTGATAAGGAATTTCCGTAACGACAATACGTTGTTTGTCATTTTTCACATCCTCGATATCGGCCTTTGCTCTTAAATGAATAATGCCTTTACCTGTGTGATACGCCTCTTTCAGTCCGTTTCTGCCATAAATAAATCCGGCGGTAGGAAAATCCGGACCGGGAATAATTTGCATCAGTTCCGAAATCGAAATGGATGGATTAGCCACTACCGCTTTGATCCCATCAACCACTTCATTCAAGTTGTGTGGGGGAATGTTAGTAGCCATTCCCACAGCAATTCCAGAGGAACCATTCACAAGCAAATTAGGAATTTTCGTGGGAAGAACCGCAGGCTCTTGTAAAGAGTTGTCATAATTTGGATTGAAATTGACGGTCTCTTTTTCTAAATCGGCTAAAACTTCATTGGTGATTTTAGCAAGTCTTACTTCAGTGTATCGCATTGCCGCCGCTGCATCACCGTCTACGGAACCAAAGTTTCCTTGTCCGTCCACCAAGGTGTACCGCATACTGAAATCTTGGGCCATCCGAACCATGGTTTCATAAACGGCAGTATCCCCATGCGGATGGTATTTACCGATGACGTCACCGACAATTCTCGCAGATTTCTTATAAGCTTTATCGTAAGTATTTCCCATGTCATACATGGCGTACAAAATACGACGATGAACAGGCTTCATACCGTCTCTGACATCGGGCAAAGCTCTACCGACGATCACGGACATTGCGTATTCGAGGTACGCATCCCGCATTTGATCTTCAATACTGACCTGACTAAGCTGTAAATCTGTGGTTTCCATTAGATATCCAAACTTCTCACTTTAAGTGCATTAGCTTCAATAAAATCTCTTCTGGGCTTGACCTGATCTCCCATGAGAACAGTAAAGATGTTGTCTGCTTCCACTGCGTCTTCAACCGTGACCTGAAGCAATGATCGAACTTGGGGATCCATCGTTGTTTCCCACAATTGTTCAGGGTTCATCTCTCCTAAACCTTTGTATCTTTGAATCATTAAGCCTGTTTGTCCCACCTCAATGACATATTTTTTTAGGGCCTCAATCGTTGCAAACTTTTCAGTCCCCTTCTCATTGGAAACTTCATAAGGTGCTTTACCCATTTGACTGTAAGATTGAGTAATCTTTCTCATCTCTTGAAGCTGGGTGGAATTTAAAAATTCCCAAGTAATTTTAGTGTTGGTTTTTAAGTTGTTTTTTGTGGAAACACATTCGGCTTGGAAACTCGCGTGCTCTTCATCCTTCACAACCTGAAAAGAGAAAGTAGAATTATTATTTCTCAACTTTACAATATTGGCATACTCATCAAGTTTGCGTTTAAGCTCAGACTCATTCTTTAGAACTTCTGGAGTCCAAGTTTCATCCATGGCTATCAAACGAATCAGTTCAGAATCAGATCTTCTTGCTAGAGAGCCTAAAATATTTTCAAACTGAGTTACTTTTTTGAATACATTTTTTGCAGTTCCAGCGTCGATTTTTTCTTTACCACCTTTAACTGAAACTTCTTCCAACGCCTGAGTTAATAGAAACTCTTCTAAAAAAGTATCGTTTCTTAAGTATCTCTCAACCTTTCCTTTTTTCACTTTGTAAAGCGGTGGCTGAGCAATATAGAGATATCCCCGCTCCACAATTTCAGGCATTTGACGGTAGAAAAAGGTTAACAAAAGGGTTCTAATGTGGGCACCATCCACATCGGCGTCTGTCATGATGATGATTTTATGATATCTAATTTTATTAATATCATAATCACCTTGACCTATCCCGGTTCCTAAAGCGGTGATCAAAGTTCTAATTTCAGCAAACTCTAACATTTTGTCGAAACGCGCTTTTTCGACGTTAAGAATCTTACCCTTCAGAGGGAGAATAGCCTGATTCTTTCGATCTCTGGCTTGTTTTGCTGAACCACCTGCTGAATCTCCCTCAACCAAGTAGAGTTCACATAGAGCAGGATCCTTTTCCTGACAGTCTGCCATTTTTCCTGGAAGCCCGCCTAAATCTAATGCTGATTTTCTTCGTGTGAGGTCTCTAGCTTTTCTAGCAGCTATCCTTGCTCTTCCACCTTCAATCGCTTTCAAAGCAATTTTTTTGGCAGTTCCCGGATTTTCATCTAAGTAAATAGAGAATCTCTCGTTCATGAGGTTCTCAACTAACCCCTTAACTTCCGAATTGCCCAATTTGGTTTTGGTTTGTCCTTCAAATTGAGGGTTAGAAATTTTCACACTAATAACAGAAGTGAGCCCTTCTCTAATGTCTTCACCAATTAAACTTTCATCCAACTCTTTACTGAGAGGACTGCTTTCAATGTATTTATTTACACATTTCGTAAGAGCAGCTTTAAATCCGGCTAAATGGGTTCCACCTTCAATGGTGTTGATATTATTGGCGAAGGTAAAAATATTTTCTTTATAACCATCATTCCATTGCATTGCTACTTCTAGATAAATTCCCTTAGCTTCTGCATAGAAATAAATAGGCTCATCATTGAGCTTGGTCTTCGATCTATTTAAATAATCGACGAAAGACTTAATGCCTCCATCTGAAAAAAACTCTTGTGTTTTCTCAGTTCTCTCATCAACTAAAACAATTCTTATTCCACGATTGAGGAAAGCTAGTTCTCTAAGCCGGTTCGAAATAGTATCAAAGCTAAATTCATGGACTTCAAACACTTCTTTATCAGGTTTAAAGAGTATTTTTGTTCCGGTTTTTTGACTAATTCCAATTTCAGTTACCGGACCTTGAGGAACTCCCCGTTCATATTTTTGTAAATAAACTTTTCCTTCGCGCTTTACTTCAGCTTGGCATGTTTCCGAGAGAGCATTGACCACTGAAACACCCACTCCATGTAAACCGCCTGATACCTTATAAGCATCATTATCAAATTTTCCACCCGCATGAAGAACTGTCATTACAACCTGAAGAGCTGAAACCTTCTCAGTTTTATGAATATCTACTGGAATTCCCCGTCCATCATCTTCTACTGTGACTGAGTTATCGACATGAACAGTGACTACGATATTTTTGCAATGTCCAGCCATTGCTTCATCGATTGAATTATCAACAACTTCCCATATCAAGTGATGCAAACCACGGACACCCGTATCTCCAATATACATCCCAGGACGTTTTCTAACGGCTTCTAAGCCCTCCAAAACTTGGATGGCATCTGCTCCATAACCTTTTCGGACTTCTGACGTTTCGTTATCTACAGGCATGTTTTTTTAAATTTCTAATTAGTATTTTTTAAAAGTTTATTAAAAAGATCAGATTCTCATCGGCATTACCACACTGGTGTGGTTAGGGCCGTCAGAAGATCGAATGACTCCGGGATTTTGTTTTCCACGAAGTTCTAAGATAATCTTTTTACCTTCCATCGTAGAAACAGCATCAATTAAGTAACGAGAGTTGAATCCAATTTTGACCTCATCGCCACTATAATCGATACTAATTTCTTCGTTGGCATCTCCTAGTTCTGGGCTTTGACTTGAAAGCTGCAAAACTCCTGGAGTTAAACTAAACGTAAGACTACGGGATTTATCCGATGACATCAAAGAAATTCGTTTAAGCGATGCCAGAAAGGCTTCGCGGTCTAAAGTAATAGTATTAATCGATTGATCAGGAATAATACGGCGATAATCAGCATATTTACCTTCGATTAATCTCATTGATAGAAAGATATTATCTCTTTTAACAAAAAGCATCTTTCCTCTAATAGTGACAAAAAAGTCGTCTTTTCCCTCAGACAGTAATCTTCGAAGTTCATTTAGCCCTTTTCTTGGAACAATAATTCCCTCTTGGAAAAGCTTCCACGCATTTTCATCAAATAGAGTCTCTGGATTATCGACTAAAGATAGACGATGAGCGTCAGTAGCCACCATTCGAAAAACTTTTTTTCCTTTTGGGTCGTCCGCTGTTGTATTTTCCAAGGTTTCAAAATAGACACCATTCAAATGGTAACGCGCCTCATCAGTAGATGCGGCGTATAAAGTTTTGTCTAACATGGCCATGACCGCTTGACCGTTCATTCTGACAAACTGTTGGTGTTCTTCAGAGGAAAAACTTGGAATCTCAGGAAAGTCTTCAGCAGGTAATCCCACAATATTGAAAACTGACTTATTGGCTTTAATCGCCAACCGATTATTTTCTTTAGTCTGAAACTGAATCACTGTATCCGGAAGTTCTCTTACAATATCCAAAAGACTGCGAGCTTTGACGGTAATTGAACCATTTTCCATGATTTCAGCAGGTAAAACGGACTGAATTCCGACTTCCAAATCAGTTGCCGACAAAGACAAACCATTTTTTTCTGTTTTTAAAAGAGCGTTAGACAAAATCGGCATCGTTGTTCTTCTCTCAACAACGTTTTGTACACGTTGGAGTCCTAACAACATTTGGCTTTTCGAAATCTGCAATTTCATGAATCCCCCGAAATCCCCGTTCTCTTATCTTTTTCTTTATCTATATATATATAGATCTATAGTAGTAGTAATTAGCATTGTTAATATGTTAACAACTCAGTTAAGTCATCAATAACATTGTCGATCCTGTTGTGGATAACGATGTGGATAACTTTTTAAAAGCTGTGGATGAACTGTGGATAAAAAGTTATCAACAAGTTTTCAACAAACAATTAACAAACAATTAACAATGTTTTCAACATAGTTATTAACATTACCCCAAAGAAAAAGCATACCTTTTTATCCACATATGGCAACAGTAACGTATATCAACTTAGAGAAAAAAACAGGATCCTGGCCTTTTTAATTTCATTTTTGCTATGACCCAAAGCAAAAAGAGAAACCAAGTCCAAAACTATCGAAATAAACTTTCAATTTTTGAAATATTGATCTCAAGTTCGGGATCTGTTTTAGATCGAGATATGATTTCATTGACGCCATGTAAAATCGTAGTGTGGTGTCTGTCACCCATGAAGGCCCCAATTTCTGGCAAGGACATCATCAAGTGTTTGCGCAGCAGATACATGCAAATTTGTCTGGGCTCGCTCAAATTTCTCGCTCGTTTATTGGATTTTAGATCAGCGATTTTTAACCCAAAGGTTAATGCGACTAACTTCAAAACTCCATCAGCAGTAAGTTCGTGCTTTAGTCGAGGAACCAGGTCTCTTAAGATCTGTTGAGCCAGATCCAAATTGATCGAGGAGTTGTTTAAAGACGCATGGGCTTGCAGTCTGTGTAAAGATCCTTCGAGTTCTCGAATGTTAGAAGTAACATGAGAAGCTACGTAGTGGGCTACGTCATCCGGTAAAGATATTTTTTGTTCTTCTGCCTTATTTTTTAAAATGGCGACACGGGTTTCGACTTCAGGAGGTTGTACGTCGGCGACCAAACCCCATTCGAACCTGGTTTGCAGTCGATTTTCAAGTCCCTGGATATCTTTTGGATATCGGTCTGAAGTAATGACGATTTGCTTTCTGGACTCATGAAGGTAATTGAAAGTGTAAAAAAACTCTTCTTGGGTTCTTTCTTTGCCCGCCAAGAAGTGAATATCATCTAGAAGCAAAACATCACAACCCGAGCGATATTTCTCTCGAAACTCTCGCATTCTATCGATACGAATGGCCTGAATAAGTTCATTAGTAAAAGCTTCGCTCGTCAAAAATAGGATTCTTAAATTGCTTTGATTTTTTGATAACTCGTACCCAATCGCCCTTAGTAAATGGGTTTTTCCTAAGCCGGCACCCCCAAAAATAAACAGAGGATTGTAACACTGCCCTGGCTGTTTTGAGACCGCTTGGCAAGCAGCATGGGCAAACTGGTTTGAGGTTCCTATCACAAAGGTATCAAACCGATACTTAGGATCGAATCGGCTAAATGATGAGGGATCTATAAAGGTCTGTTGGGCACTTTCTTGGTTAGAGGCCGCCACAAGAAGTTCAATGCGTTTTGCATCAAGAGAAAGGGTTTTTAAGGCGTTTTTTAAAGGAGACAAACACTTTTCTTCGAAACTCTCTTTAGTAAAGCGATTTGGGAAAGAAATTTCATAAGAGTCTTCTTTCTCAAAAAACGAGCTTGGCTCCACCAGGGAAGAAAAAATATGAGCAGGCAAAGACGCCTTCAATCGCTCTCTAATTTGAGTCCAAGAATTTGATGACATAGTCAAAACTTCGTGCCGAACTGAGTGAGTTAGCAAAGCCAAAATATTTTGGCAACAAAGAGCATGATAAAAAGAAGAATTAGTTTTGTTGACAACTAAACAAACAAATCGATGACGAGTTATTTTTTGAAGTTTGAGAACCGAAACAAATAGGTAAAGGCCACCTGGATAAGCTTATTGGGGCTATCTGAGAGAGTAAAAACCTTGCTAGATCGAAAGAAATTTGACACGGGACGCAGGAACCCCTAATATGCGGCAGTTTAAACGTATGTATTAATTTAGTTAGGGGTTTAAAGTGAAAAGAACATATCAGCCCAGTCGGATAAAAAGAAAGAGAACTCACGGTTGGCTTAAGCGAATGAGCCGAAAAGACGGTAGACTTCTTCTTTCTAGACGTCGAAGAAAAGGGCGTAAAAAGCTAGTAGCAACCATTTCTGGCAAATAGTTTTCATTGGTTTGGAAGATTTAATCCATCGAACGAAGCGCAGTCAGAAGCTTTCTAAGTCTAAGAGATTAAAGAAGAAAAAAGACTTTAGGTTTAAATCCTTTAAAAGGTTTAAAACTGAATCCTTCATGTTCATTTTAGGTTTAGAGGGAAAAGGCCGGTTGGGAATTTCAATTTCCAAAAAGGTTTTAAGTTCTGCTGTGGCTAGGAATCGAATCAAACGGCTGATTAGAGAGACGTTTAGAAAAAATGCTAAACTCTTTCCCAAAACAGATCTGAATATTATTGGCCGAGACAACTTATCCAAGGAATGGAAATTGTTAGATTATTCCGATGTTCAGAAGCAGTTGATTTCCGCCGCCAGGTTTGTTGAGGAGAACAAAAAAAGTGAATAGGCTCTTAAAAAACTGGCCGCAAATGGTGGTAGTTTTTGTTCGGGGATTTCATCAATTTTTTTCTTTTGGGGCTTGTTGTCGGTTCGAACCCACTTGCTCCCAGTACAGTTCTCTTGCTCTCAAAAAACATGGGCTTGTCGTTGGAAGTTTGCTGAGTATAAAGAGACTTTTAAAGTGTCATCCCATGGGGTCCTTTGGAAGTGACCCAGTAGTCGATAAGGTAGGGTAAATATGGCCTCAAGAACGTGGTTAGCGGTTTCTTTAATGCTTCTTATTTGGTTTGGTTGGATACGTTGGTTTTCCCCTGTCCCGCCACAAAAACCGTCCGCAACCGACACAAGACTTGTGGAGTCTGGTGGATCAAATTTGTCCCAAGAAAAGCCTTCTGTAAGTTCCCAAACCAGTACCGCTAGCGAAAAAGTCGCTCACGATAGTGCTTTTAGCCCTATCCCGGAGGGGTCAAAATTAAATCTTAGAACTGATGCTTTGGATGTTTTGTTTTCGTCCAACGGGGGAAAGATAGCAGGAGTTAAGCTCTTAAAGTTCAGAGAGACCATCGACAAAAAGTCTCCCCTTGTAACACCGATAGAGACAGCAAAGACAACTTTGGCTTTGGCGGCACTTTTTACTGATCCTGTTTTGTCGGAGTTTTCGCGTGGAAGTTTCGATGCTCAACAATCAGCCAACCAGGTTGTTTTTACCAAGAAGACTAAAGACATCAGTGTATCCAAGCAATATCGGTTTTCCGAAAACTCGAATTTTATCGAAGCTAATTTTAAGATTTCATTCCTCAAAGAGGATAGAAAAGATTGGGGAAGCCTACTTATCCCGCTTGGAACTTCAGAACAAGAGACATTTAATGCTCAGGAGCCGCTCAAGTCCTGGGAGGTTGTTTTCTATCAGAATGATGAAATTCAGAGGCGAAACCTTGAGAAGTTGAGAAAGGAAGATGAATCAGTTCATCAGGGGAAATCGGAGTGGTTGGCTTTCGGGAACCGATATTTTGCCAGTGTTGTCATAAATCAAAGTTCTCAAATCAATCCTGATGTTGTTTTTAAGAAAACAGAGAACTTCAATGGTGCGTATCTTAAGTATCCGCTTATTTTGAAGAGTGGTCAGAGGGAATTGGATTTCTCGTTAAAGTTTTATGTGGGGCCTAAAGACTACAAAGAGCTCTCTAAGATTCCTGGTTTAAAAAAATTGATAGATTATGGAACTTTTACTGTTTTTGCCTATCCGCTTTTAGAGATTTTGCGGTTTTTTTATAAGTTTATTCATAACTATGGGATAGCTATCATTCTGCTTACGGTCTTGGTGAGGGCGTTATTTTATCCGTTGTCCCAAAAAAGCATGAAGTCGATGAAGGAAATGCAAAAGCTTCAGCCGAAAATTGCCCAATTAAAAGAAAAATATAAAGACGACCCGAAAAAGCTCAACGAAGAGCAAATGGCTTTGTTTAAGGCGCACAAAGTCAACCCAGCGGGCGGTTGTCTTCCTATGTTGATTCAATTGCCAGTTTTTATTGCCCTGTATGCTGTGCTGGGTAACTCGATTGAACTTTTTCACGCGCCCTTTTTTGGTTGGATTCAAGATCTGTCCACAAAAGATCCATTTTACATTTACCCGATCTTGATGGGTCTTGCCATGTTGCTTCAGCAGAAAATGACGCCAAGCGCAGGAATGGATCCCGCTCAACAAAAGATGATGTTATTTATGCCAGTCATTTTTACTTTCATGATGGTCAATCTGCCCTCAGGTTTGACCCTTTATATTTTTGTCAGCACCTTACTGGGAGTTGCTCAACAATTAGCCTTGAGAGATAAAATTGGGACAGGCCTTCAACCGTCCTAACTATGTTGCGTGAGAACTTAAGTTTAGAAGATACCATTTTTGCTCTTACCACTGGGACACTTCCCTCTGCCATTGGAGTCGTAAAACTTTCGGGTCCGAAGGCATTTTTAATTGCGGAAAAGCTATTTACTCCAAAGTCTAGAGAGCTATCGAAAATTCGCGATATCTGGTTTGGTGTTCTGCATACCCGGACAGGAAAAAAAATCGATGACATTATGGCAATTTCTTTTGTGGGGCCCAACTCCCATAGTGGCGATGACACTATTGAGTTTCATTGTCATGGTTCGGTTGCAGTCATTCATTCTTTGGAAAAAGAACTCTTGTCTTTGTCGGCAAGGCCTGCGGAGCGGGGAGAGTTTTCTTACCGGGCTTTACTCAACGGAAAACAATCTCCCTTAGAGTTAGAGAATTTAGCGGATGTTTTTAATGCTGTACATTCGGTGGATTTGCAAGCTGTCTATTCCCGCAGAGATGGTGGGCTAGAGAAGAAAATAGAAGATCTAAGATCACGACTCATCAAAATTCAGGCGATACTTGATACCGCCGTTGATTTTTCGGAAGAGTATTCCTCGGCAGTGGAGTTAGCTAATCAATAAATTGAAGAGCTTATTCATGAGTGCTCAGAGATTACTCAGAGATACTCGAGGTTTAAGAGCGGTAAAATCTTGCCGAAAATTGTTTTAGTCGGAAGGCCTAACGCCGGAAAATCCTCTCTTTTTAATTCTATGTTAGGTAGATACCGAGCTATTGTTTCGGAAGAAGCTGGAACCACTCGAGACGTCATCGAGGAACAAATTGAAATATTGAGTCGTCCTTGGATGGTTGCTGATACGGCCGGCATAAGAACGACCGAGAATTTTATTGAGCAAGAAGGGATCGAATTAGGATCCGCATTTTTATCTAGTGCATCTATCTGGGTTTTAGTTGTTGATGGAACGCAGGGCATTACAGAACAGGAACAGGGACTTCTTGATCGCTTTGGAAGTGTTCCCCACTTAATTTTCTGGAACAAAATGGACCTTTCAAATTGGAAAAAAAGTCCTCAGCAATTAAAAGACAAATCGGTGGAGGGTTCTGTTTTTAACTCCGCCAACATGGAAGAATTTTGGTCTAGCCTGGAATCAACGGCAGCAAAGTTGATTATTGATCATTTAGGTCCGACACCCACTGCTGTGCAAGCGGCCAGATTAGAGGCTGTGACCGAAATCCTAAAAGAATTGAAATCTCAACTACATAAAGGGTATCCCCCTGAAATCCTAGCTGAGTTTAGTCGAAAAATTATGGTTCAGCTTGAAAATGTGGTAGGGAAAGTCGAAGTTGACGATGTTTTAGGCCGTATTTTTAGTGATTTTTGTATTGGGAAGTAAAAATGTTCCACGTGAAACATTTTGATGTGGTTGTAATTGGTGGTGGACACGCAGGGTGTGAAGCCGCGCTAGCTTCTGCTCGAATGGGAACCTCTACCCTATTGGTCACCATGAACCCTGATAAAATTGCTGAAATGTCCTGTAATCCTTCTATTGGAGGGGTTGGCAAAGGCCAATTAGTTAAGGAGATAGATGCTCTAGGTGGAGAGATGGGAAAAAACGCAGACTTCACCGGAATACAATTTAAGAGATTAAATACAAGAAAAGGAAGTGCCGTTCAGTCTTCACGTTGTCAGTCCGACAAAAGACAATACGCCCTCCGTATGCAGGGGGTTATAAAGGAAACTAAAAACCTGGAAGTTTTTCATGGAGAGGTTAAGACCCTGTTATTAGAGAACGGGAAGATAAGAGCTCTTCAGGCTAAAGATGCGAACGGCCACTTTCAAGAGATCGGTGCCTCCTCGGTTGTTATCACCGCTGGAACCTTCATGAAGGCAGTTATGCACACGGGCTTTGACAAATCGGAGGGGGGAAGATTTGGAGAGGCCCCCTCTTTGGGTCTTTCAGATTGTTTAAGAGAGCTCGGGTTTGATCTCCTTAGACTAAAGACAGGAACCCCAGCAAGGCTACTAGCAGAGACGATAGACTTTTCTCAAATGGAAGAACAGGCTGGTGATAATCCCCCCAGTAGGTTCAGTTTCTGGGATAGTTCAATTCCCCTTCCCCAGGTTTCCTGTTTTCTTACCTTTACTAACAATGAAACCCATCATGCAATTAAGTCGAACCTTCATCGCTCGCCTTTGTATAGCGGAGAAATTAAGGGTGTAGGTCCTAGGTATTGTCCGTCTATCGAGGATAAAGTAGTTAAATTTCCCGATAAGGGACGGCACCAATTGTTTTTTGAACCAGAAGCTCTAGATTCTAATTGGATTTATCCCAACGGAATATCGACTAGTTTACCAGCTGATGTGCAGGAGCAATTTATCCGAACGATTCCCGGCTGCAGAGATGTGAAAATTGCCAGACATGGCTACGCAGTCGAATATGATTGTATCGATCCAAGGCAACTTCATCCCTCTCTCGAATCCAAGCATATTAGAGGGCTATTCTTAGGTGGCCAAGTGAATGGAACTTCTGGTTACGAAGAGGCTGCTGCTCAGGGCTTATTAGCGGGGATTAATGCTTCGCTATACTCACAGGGGAGAGAGCCTTTTATTCTTTCCAGAACGGAATCTTATATTGGTGTCATGGTTGACGACCTCACTACGCTCGGGGTGAACGAGCCCTACCGGATGTTTACCTCTAGAGCTGAATATCGTTTATCCCTTCGAGAGGACAACGCAGACATGCGGCTAAGCCACTATGGAATTAGTCTGGGGCTTTTGGGTCAAAATGAGCGTCTAAGCTTTGAAGAAAAAAAGCGTTCGATAGAAGTAACAAAAACTTTTCTTAAGAAAACATTCGTCAAACCTACTGAGAAACTGAATCAACTGTTTGCTTCAAAGGGGCTAAACCCGATGTTACAGGCACAATCATTGGATTCATTGTTGAAAAGGCCAGAGCTTGAGTTGTCGGATATCTTGCAAATATCAGAGGCTGCTCCCCCTCACCCATTAGATCAGCAGACTTCAGACACAGTTGAGATCGAGGTTAAGTATGAAGGATATGTTGTCATGCAAGCCCAAGAAATCGAGAGACTTAAAAAGCTGCAGACTTTGACCATTCCTAAAGAGCTTAAATATGGGGTTGTTTCAGGGCTTTCTATCGAAATTAAGGAGAAGTTGGAACGGATTAAGCCTAACACTTTAGCGGATGCTGCAAAAATTTCTGGGGTTACCCCAGCTGCGCTTTCGGCTCTCCTATTTCATTTAAGGCAGAAACCTCCGACCTCTGAAGCCACATGTTGAAAGAGCATTTTAAAAACCATCAGAACCAACTCGAGTGTCTTAAGAACCTAACCGAGACAGAACTCAGCCTTTACGAAAAACATTTTTCAGTTTTAAAAAACTGGAATGAAAGAATGGCTTTGGTTTCTAAAAAAAGCATCGATAAATCCTTCGCCAGCCACTATGTGGATAGTATTTCAATCTGTGACTTCGCTGAAAATTACCGATCAGCAAGACCCGTTTATGATCTTGGAACCGGAGCCGGATTTCCTGGAATTATTTATGGCATTCGATATCCCGATGCCAAAGTCACTCTGTATGAAAGAAGTTTAAAAAAACAAACCTTCTTGTCCGCTGTTCTAACAACCCTCCAATTGGAAAACATCAAATTGATGGGAGAGATGCCGTTGGAGCGAAAGAGTGGATTGTTTTTGGCTAGGGCTGTATTGCCACCCCAAGAGCTTTTTAAGTTTATGTCTAAAAGAATGAATTCAGGGAGCACCCTCATTGTTAATGTCGGCGGAAGCAGCGAGGCTTTAGTCCCACCCAAAGAGTTTCAAAAATGTGGAGAGCTTTATTATGAGCTTCCCATGGATTGTGGCCCTAGAAGAGTAGAGAGCTTTAACTTTGTTCCACGTGGAACAAAGTAATCTAAATTTTGTTCCACGTGGAACAATTCCACCCGTAGACAAATCTTTTAGTATCGACGATTGGCTCATCGTTCCAATTCCTGAAGAGCAATTAAATTTTTTTTCGTGGAAAAATTTTTGTACAGTAAAAAAAAATATGATAGAAATATCAATCACATAATCTGATTTTTGTTCCGAAAAATTTATGGCAAATATAATAGCAATCGCAAATCAAAAGGGCGGTGTCGGTAAAACCACGACAGCAGTGAATCTCGCGGCTTCAGTTGCGGCGGCCGAGAAAAAAGTGTTGTTGGTTGATCTAGATCCACAAGGAAATGCCTCAAGTGGGTTGGGTGTCGATAAGGGGCTTTTCACTGATAAAAATATTTATCACGTACTTATCGATGAGCTTCCGATGAGAGAGGCCATCTATCCAACAGGACTTCAATATTTAAAAGTTTGCCCGTCCGATAATAATTTAAGTGGGGCAGAGATAGAGTTAGTTCAAGCGATTGCTCGGGAGCTCAGACTAAAAAATGCTTTTGAGGAGTTAGAAAAATCTGAGGGGACCAAATTTGATTATATTTTTATCGATTGTCCCCCTTCGTTGGGACTACTAACTTTAAATGCTCTTACCGCATCTCATTATTATCTGATTCCGTTGCAGTGTGAATATTATGCAATGGAAGGATTGGGACAGTTTCTTCATACTGCAGAGCTTATAAGAAAAGGACTCAATAAAAAGCTACAGCAGCTTGGCATTCTTCTTACGATGTTTGATTCAAGGAATAATCTTTCGAGACAAGTAGTGACTGAGGTTAAAAATCATTTTAAGAGCACTGTTTTTGATACGGTCATTCCTAGAAATGTGAAATTGAGTGAAAGTCCAAGTCACGGCAAGCCAGTTTTGCTTTACGACATTAGCTCTACGGGTTCCCAAAGTTATTTGAATTTAGCACAGGAAGTAATTCGCCGGTTAGAAGGTGGACCCAAGGTGGATGTAAGTAAACTTTCAGAACAACCTCTGACCGAGGAAACGATCTCAGAAGATCTCCCAGAGATTCCAGTTGAGGCTTTAACAGATATCGGACCGACAGAACAGAAAGGCATAGAATATGGCAACCCTTGATCTCGACAGAAAAAAACCACTCGGTAGAGGTTTAGCCTCTTTGATTCCAGAGGCCCAAGGTCCGGAGGGGACTTTACCTGGCGCACAGTTAAAAAAAGATTTTTTCTATTGCGACATAGAGAAAATAGTACCGAACACCTACCAACCGAGAAAAATTTTTCAAAAAGAAGCTTTAGACGAATTGGTTGAATCGGTAAAAGTTCATGGTGTTATTCAGCCCTTGATCGTAAGGCACAAAGATGGGCGTTTTGAACTCATTGCTGGTGAGCGTCGATGGAGAGCTGCTCAACGCGCTGGATTGAAACAAGTTCCGGTTGTCGTCAAAGAAATTGATGGAGATCAAACATCTCTTGAAATGGCCATCATCGAAAACATTCAAAGAGAGGATCTGAATTGTATTGAAGAAGCTATTGCTTATCAGCAGTTGATGGATGAGTTTCAGCTTTCCCAAGAGGATATAGCTAATCGCGTTGGTAAAAATAGGGCCACTGTGGCCAACACTTTGCGACTTCTTAAATTACCAGCAGTGATTCGAGAGGATATTACAGCTGGGAAAATTACCATGGGTCACGCTAGGGCGTTGTTATCTCTAGAGACCGCTGAGGACCAGCTGGCTGTTCGCGAGATGATAGTAAAGAAAAAACTTTCGGTTCGAGAAACAGAGCGTAAAGTAGGAGAGGTAATCAGAGATAAGGGGAAAGGCCCCGGTGCCGCTCCGTCCCATGAAAATATCCATTTGAGAGCGCTTGAAGAAGACCTTAAAAGAATTTATGGGACAATGGTAAAAATTGTGGGTAACGACAATAAAGGGCTCATTCAGTTTACCTACGCAACCCGTGATGATTTAATGCGTCTAGCAGATGAGCTAAAAGGTGAAAATGTTTCAACGCCGCCAGGATCCATTTGATCTTCCCTCAGTAAGCCACGAAGTTACTGTGGTTCTTCAAAAAGGGTGTCATCTTGAGGGACGTCTCCAATTTGAAGGAACGGCCAGAATAGATGGCAGTTTTAAAGGAGAAATTTTTACTCCGGACATTTTGATCATTGGTGATGAAGCCCAAGTTACTGGTCAAATAGAAGCGGATGTTGTTGTAATTTCAGGACATTTCTCGGGAGATATTTATTCTACCCAGAGAGTGGAAATTCAAGCCCCAGCTGTGGTTCGAGGCACAGTTCAAACCGCGATATTGCAGATTGAGGAAGGGGCAGTGTTTGATGGAAAAACTAAAATGTTGGGTCCCCTTCCCGGTCTTACTAGGCAAACCAAGACGAATTAACGCTTAAAGCCTTCAAAATACTGCACAAAAAATCATACCGTTTCTTGACACACCCTCACTTGGGCTGTAAACCAAGTCAGCTGAAACTGCCTAAAGTTTGTTTAAGAGGGATCCCATGGAAGTAATGGAAGGGCTGGT
The DNA here is from genome assembly GCA_900299195.1 of Deltaproteobacteria bacterium. Lineage (GTDB taxonomy): Bacteria > Bdellovibrionota > FAC87 > UBA2466 > UBA2466 > UBA2466. Next base: position 121,656 of record OMIX01000098.1, on the reverse strand, counting down.
ATTAAATAGACAATTTGCTATCGAGTTTTTGATCCAGCTAGGTCTTTTTCTAGCCAGTTTTATGGTCATGAAACTTTTGGTTTTTAAACCGCTAATGGAATTGATTCATATACGCGAACACAAAACTCACGGTTTGAAAGAAGAAGCTGAAGAAGCCAAGAAAAAAGCTGGGCAGCTGAAATCGGATTACGAAAACTTTATTAAGACAGAGCACAAAAAAACTGCCCTGTGGTTAGATGAAGAAAAAAAGAAAATATCAGAAGAAGAAACTAAACTTGTGCAGGCTGCTCGTGATCAAGCGGCTCAAAAACTGGAAGAGATAAGAAAACAAATTGATACAGAAGTTTCTCAGGTGAGAAATGAACTCACTCCAATGATTTCGGATTTCTCAAGCAGAATTGCCAGTAAGCTTGTCGGAAAAACAGTTAAAATTTCCGGAGTCGATGTTGGGGTAAAAAAAAACCTAAATAATCGTCCGGTGGTTCAGGGATAACGATGGAAGCACACGTAGTCATTGCTAGTATCTTAAATTTCAGTGTTGTGGTTTTCATTTTTGTTTTTTTTGGAAGAAAACCCTTTGCAAGTTTTATGGCTGCTCGGTCAGAAGGTGTGAAAAATTTAATTTCAGAGGCAGAACAGATGGCAAAAAATGCGCATGAAGAGCTGTCTACTTGGGAAAATAATTGGAATCAAGCTCAAGCTCACGCATTGCAAGACAAGAAAGACTCTGAAGCTAGCTTAATCAGGTTTCGAGAAAAAACTTTAACCGAAGCTAAACATGAAGCGGAACGAATCAAAAAAGAAGCTGAACTTTTAAGCTCGGGAGAAATTTTAAAAGCTAAACAAGGACTGCAGAAAGAGGCTATTGAAAGAAGCGTTGAACTTGCAGAACTCTATTTGGGTGAACATTTACCCGCACAGGAAAAGCACAAGCTTGTAACAGAATTTGTAGATTTGGTAGGTCATGGCACAAGATAAAGTTTCACAAAGATATGCAAGGGCAATTTTCGACTATCTTAAAGATGAGTCGCGGATCCGCAGTTTGATCACTGAGTTAAGGGGTTTCGCGTTTCTTTTAGAGGGGCACAATGAGCTGAGTTTAGTTTTAACCAGCGATGTCTACTCTGAGGCCGAGAGAAGATCTGTAGTAGAAGAGCTTGTTTCCAAAGCAAAACTATCTGCAGAGGCATTGAAGGTTTTATTAACCTTATCATCTGCAAAGAGACTCGATCATTTAAGTGCTATTTCAGATCGTCTTCAGTTGATTCTTTTAGAATCAGCTAATGTTATTGCTCTTCAAGTGGAGACAGCCACTACTTTGGAGAGTGAAGAGAAGAAAAAAATAGAAGATAAATTTCAAAAGATTTTAGGAAAAAAAGTAGAAGCTAGTTACAAAGTAGATCCGGCTCTTATTGGTGGAATTAAAGCCACCGCCGGAGGCAGAACCTACGATGGCTCTTTGGTGGGCTGGTTAAATAGTTTCGAAGAAAATTTAATTTCGGGTTAATTGGAGGAAACATGCAACAAATTCGCGCCGATGAAATTAGTGAGATTATTAGAAAGCGCATCGAAGACTTTGATAAAGAGGTTCAAGTTGCAGAAACTGGAACCGTACTCAATGTCGGTGACGGGGTAGCCAGAATTTATGGCCTTCAAGGAGCCATGGCCGGAGAAATGGTGGAGTTTCCTGGTGGGCTTTATGGCGTAGTTCTGAACCTAGACGAAGAGAGCGTCGGGGTTGCAGTTTTCGGAGAAGTGACCACTGTAAAAGAAGGTGATTTGGTTAAACGCACCGGAAGAATTCTACAAGTTCCGGCTGGCGAAGCTCTTGTTGGAAGAGTAGTCAATGCTTTGGGACAACCCATCGATGGAATGGGACCCATTCAATCAAAAGAATTTAGAAACGTAGAAATCAAAGCTCCTGGGATTGTGAAGCGACAATCGGTTCGTGAACCACTTCAAACAGGTATTAAGGCGATCGATGCGATGGTTCCGATTGGACGGGGTCAACGAGAGCTTATCATTGGTGACCGCCAAACCGGAAAAACCGCGATAGCAATCGACACCATTATTAATCAAAAAGGACAGGGCGTTTTCTGTATCTACGTAGCGATTGGACAGAAAAATTCAACCGTGGCTCTCGTAGTCGATAAACTAAGAGCTGCAGGTGCTATGGACTACACCATCGTGGTTTCTGCAACTGCCAGCGCTTCCGCTCCTCTTCAATATATTGCCCCCTACGCTGGGGTAACCATGGGGGAATGGTTCCGAGATAATGGAAAACATGCGCTGATTGTTTATGATGATTTGACCAAGCAAGCAGCTGCGTACAGACAGTTGTCTCTATTATTAAGACGCCCACCAGGACGAGAAGCTTATCCTGGGGACGTGTTCTATATTCACAGTCGTTTGTTAGAGCGAGCTGCGAAGTTGAGTGATAAAGAAGGTGGCGGTAGTTTAACGGCTCTTCCTATCATTGAAACTCAAGCTGGTGACGTTTCTGCGTACATTCCGACCAATGTGATTTCAATCACTGACGGACAGATCTTCTTGGATACAGACCTTTTCTACTCGGGTGTTCGACCTGCTATTAACGTAGGTCTTTCAGTTTCTCGAGTGGGCGGTAGCGCTCAAACCAAAGCGATGAAATCTATCGCTGGTAACTTACGACTTTCCTTAGCTCAGTACCGAGCGATGGCAGCTTTTGCTCAGTTTGGTTCTGATTTGGACAAAGCAACTCAAGACCAATTGGCTCGCGGAGAGCGCATGGTGGCGTTGTTAAAACAGGGCCAGTACGTTCCCCTTTCTGTAGAAAAACAGGTGGTAATCATCTACGCCGGAACCAACGGATATTTGGACAAGTTCCCAACAGCTAGAGTGGGAGCTTACGAGAAGGGGCTTTTTGAGTTCATTGAACAAAAATATCCTAAGTTGCTAGAAGATATTAAAACCAAGAAAGCTATCGATGATCAAATCAAGCCAGTGTTAGTCAAAGCATTGGAAGAGTTTGGAGCAAGCTTCGCTTAATGAGAGAGTTTCATGGCTGATCGTAAAGAAATACGAAAACGCATTAGCTCGGTACAAAATACCAGGCAAATCACACGGGCGATGAAAATGGTCGCTGCGGCCAAGTTGCGTAGAGCTCAAGACGCAATTTTGAGTACGCGCCCCTTTGCCTATCGGATCTACTCCATTCTGTTGTCTTTGTTTCAGCGGGAAGGAATCCAGCACCCTCTTCTCGTTTCCAGAGAAGAGAAAAAGATCAGATTGATCATTGTGGCGGGAGACCGGGGACTGTGCGGGTCATTCAATGCAAACGTTTTTAAAGAAGCACAAAGGTTCATTAAAACCAAAGAAGCTGCAGGAATTGAAGTTTCTTTAGACGTCATTGGCAAAAAGGCACACGACTTCTTTAAGAAGAAATATACGATTTCAAGTTATCACGAGGGGCTGCTTTCTAAAGTAACCTATTCAAAAGCGTCTGCTATCGCCCACGAAATTCTAGAAGCCTATTTAAAAGAAGAATTTGATGCGATTTATCTTGTTTACAATGAATTTAAGTCAGCAATCCAACAACGGGTTACTGTCGAACGATTGATTCCAGTCGCCACGGAAGTGCCTGAGGGTGTGGTTGGTATTTTAAAAGTGGGCGAAGACGAGAGGTTTAAAAATTATATTTTTGAACCCTCCAAAGAAGAAATTCTTAACGATATTGTGCCCAAACATTTTTACATGCAGTTTTTCCGCTGTGTTCTGGAGTCGGTTGCCAGTGAGCACGGAGCCAGAATGTCAGCGATGGAAAATGCATCTAAGAACGCATCAGAGATGATCGAAGATCTCACATTGCTTTACAACAAAGCTCGGCAGGCAGCGATTACGAAGGAATTGATGGAAATTGTCGGTGGCGTAGAGGCCATGAAATAAATTTTGTTTTAAGGAGAGAATACAATGGCGTCGGTTGAAAACTTTGGACAAGTAACACAGGTCGTGGGACCCGCGGTGGACGTAGCTTTTGCTCCAGGCCACCTTCCCCCCATTTATAATGCTCTTAAGCTAACCAACCCTGGCTTGGGCAAAGATTCGGAGAACCTAACTCTCGAAGTTGCTCAGCATCTAGGAGATGGAGTTGTCAGATGCATCGCCATGGATTCCACGGACGGTTTAACTCGTGGAATGAAAGTAAGAGACACTGGTGCCTCAATCCAGATGCCCGTGGGTCGTGAAGCCCTAGGAAGAATTTTGAACGTGATCGGAGAACCTGTAGATGAGATGGGGCCAGTGAATGCCAAAAAGCATTACTCCATTCACAGAAAACCACCCACATTTGAGGAGCAAAGTACATCCGTTCAAATGTTAGTTACTGGGATTAAAGTGGTCGATCTCTTAGCCCCTTATGCAAAGGGTGGAAAAATTGGTCTTTTCGGTGGTGCGGGTGTGGGAAAAACCGTGATCATCATGGAGCTCATCAATAACATCGCTCAGCAACACGGGGGATTGTCAGTGTTTGCCGGAGTGGGAGAGAGAACCCGTGAAGGAAACGATCTTTGGATGGAAATGAAAGAGTCGGGAGTTATCGACAAGACCAGCTTGGTCTACGGCCAAATGAATGAGCCGCCCGGAGCTCGATTGAGAGTTGCTCTTTCTGCGTTGTCTTCAGCAGAATATTTCCGAGATGAAGAAGGGCAAGACGTTCTTTTATTCGTCGATAATATTTTCCGTTTCACGCAAGCTGGGTCAGAGGTTTCTGCGTTATTAGGACGTATCCCTTCGGCCGTGGGATATCAACCGACCCTTGCTACTGAGATGGGTGAATTACAAGAGCGAATCACGACAACCAAAAAAGGATCGATCACATCGGTTCAGGCGATTTACGTTCCTGCGGACGACTACACCGATCCTGCTCCAGCAACAGCCTTTGCTCATTTAGATGCGACCACGAACTTGTCTCGTCCAATCGCCGAAAAAGGAATCTATCCTGCGGTGGATCCATTAGCTTCGACTTCACGATTGTTGACTCCTGAAGTTGTTGGTGAAGAACACTATTCAGTGGCTCGAGAAGTACAAAGGATTTTGCAAAGATATAAAGACCTTCAAGATATTATTGCAATTCTTGGTATGGACGAATTGTCTGAAGAAGACAAAGTCACGGTGTCTCGAGCCAGAAAAATTGAGCGTTTCCTTTCACAGCCTTTCTTTGTGGCCGAACAATTTACTGGAAATCCTGGTAAGTATGTTGAAGTTAAAGACACCGTAAAAGGGTTCAAAGAGATTATCGATGGTAAACACGATGATCTGCCAGAACAGGCATTTTATATGGTGGGAACCATTGAAGAGGCCATCGCGAAAGCTGAGCAGCTTCGAGGGAAGTAATTCATGTTGAAGATAGACATTGTTACCCCAACTAGGAAGTTGGTCGATGGAGCCCCTGCAGATAGCGTTAAGTTACCTGGGGCTAAAGGCGAACTTCAGGTTTTAGATGGGCATACCGACCTATTGACGCTTCTGAGTACGGGTCCGCTTGTCTTCGTTAAAGACGGAAAAGAGCGCAAATTTTCTGTCAGCTATGGGTTTGCTGAAATACGGAACAACAAAGTTTTGGTTTTAGCCGATACGGTAGAAGAGTCGAAAGATATCGATAAAGCTAGAGCTCAAGCCGCTCAGAAGCGCGCTGAACAAGCGTTGATGGGAACTTTGAGCGAGAGCGATTTCAAAAAACAACAATTAAAGTTAGAACGCGCCTTAGTCCGACAGCATATTTCACTTTAGTGCTGATGGAAGAAGTAAAAATAAAAATTAATGAAATCTTTCACAGCATCCAAGGTGAAAGTCTACTTGCGGGCAAACCAACTGCCTTTATCCGCACATCCTATTGTAATTTACGTTGTCATTGGTGCGATACCAAATATGCCTACTGGGAGGGAAATCTTATGACCGTCCCGGAGATTCTAGAGAAAATTAAGCCCTTTGAGACTAGCTATGCGTGTGTCACCGGTGGAGAACCTTTGAGTCAACGGGGCACTTTGGAGCTTTTAAAGGCATTATTGGCTGCGGAATATACGGTTTCTCTTGAAACCAATGGTAGTCATTCGATTGAGCACGTTCCCGCTGAAGTCATTAAAGTAATAGACGTTAAATGCCCCGACAGTGGTGAGTCAGATAAAATGGAGTGGAAAAACTTTGATTTGGTTCAAAAACATGATCAATTCAAGTTTGTTGTCGCTTCCAAGGCGGATTTTGATTGGGCTCAAGGGGTTTGTGACAAGCACAAGCTACATGAGCGGTGTACAGTTCTTTATTCTCCGGCCTATGGACTGGTAAAGCCAGCGCAACTTGCTAGTTGGATTCTGTCCAGTAAGGCCCCTGTTACCCTTCAAACTCAACAGCACAAAGAGATTTGGGGTAACAACGAGCGTGGGGTCTGATTTCACCGGATTTTGGTCGGAAAGTCCTAGTGTCGATTGCCTAACCCCGCTTTTTCTATTACAAATTTGAGTAATTATGGCCTCAGTTTCTCATACCAATCCAAAGCCCGAGTGGCTGAAAATTCGACCTCCGGGTGGAGAGAATTATTCTCGAATTAAGGAACTTCTGAAGGGATTGAAGCTTCATACCGTTTGTGAAGAAGCTCGATGTCCAAATGTAGCAGAGTGTTGGGGCGGAGGAACTGCCACGGTGATGTTGATGGGAGACACATGCACTCGAGCCTGTCGTTTTTGTCATGTCAAAAGCGGAAACCCTAAAGGGGTATTGGATCCGAACGAACCCGAAAACGTTGCGAAAGCGATAGCTGAATTAAAACTTCGATATGTCGTTTTAACTTCGGTTGATCGAGATGATTTACCTGATGGCGGCGCGGATCATTTTGCTCAAACTGTTGAAGCCATCAAAAAAAAGAGTCCTGAAACTTTAGTTGAAGTATTAATTCCTGATTTTCAAGGTGATGAAAAAAGTATTGAAAGAATCTGTCTGTCGGGAGTTGATGTCATTGCTCACAACATCGAGACCGTTGAAAGATTAACGACGACTGTCCGAGATCGGCGTTGTGGATACCACCAATCCCTTGGGGTACTAAAAAAAGTGAAAAGTTATTATCCAAATATTTACACTAAGTCGTCAGTTATGGTGGGTTTAGGTGAAACCCGAGAAGAAATTTTTAAAGCCATGGACGATTTAAGATCCGTAGGTGTCCAAATTGTAACTTTTGGGCAATATTTGAGACCGACGACCTGGCATTTACCGGTAGAGGAATATGTGCCACCCGATATTTTCAAAGAGTATGAGAGGGTGGGATTAGAAAAAGGTTTTCTGTGTGTCCCGTCAGGACCTCTAGTAAGAAGCTCGTATCGTGCGGCTGAAAAATTTCTTGAAGGACTTTTGCGTTCGAGGGCTCATTAACATGAATTCAGGAACCGACTTAATGAAAAAAAAATCTAAAAGCCAAACGGTAGAAATGAAAAAGAAACCAAGTAAAACTATCAGCGACTCCGAAAAATGCACAGTTCTTAGAGAGGACTGTTTTCGCATTATGAAAGAGGATGGGACGGTAGATTCTAAAGTTGAACCCAAGATCGATAAAGAAGTTGTCCTAAGAATGTATCACAATATGGTGTTAACCCGCGCTTTTGATGAGCGAGGAATGATGCTTCAGCGACAAGGACGAATTGGTTTTTACGTACCCTCTTTTGGGCAAGAAGCCATTCAAACCGGAACGGCAGCGGCCTTACTAGAAAAAGATTGGGTTTTCCCCTCTTATCGCGAACCGGGTATTTTTCTATATCGAGGTGCGGGATTGTACGAAATGCTTTGCAACCTTTGGGGAAATCGAGGTGATTTGTCTAAAGGCAGGCAAATGCCGGTTCATTACAGTTTTCCTAAAATAAAAATGTTTAGTGTTTCAAGCCCTATTGCTACCCAATTGATTCAGGCAGTGGGCGCTGCGATGGCTGCAAAAATTTCTAAAACTAAAGAGATAGCGATTAGTTATTGTGGAGACGGAGGAACTTCGGAAAATGATTTCCACACTGGCTTGACCTTTGCTGGCGCTTATAAGGCGCCCACCGTTTTTGTAGTGACTAATAATCAATATGCGATCTCAGTTCCCCTTTCTAAGCAAACGGGAGCTAAAAGACTCGTCGATAAAGCGGTGGGGTATGGAATGCCTGGAGTTTCCGTTGATGGCAATGATGCTTTGGCTGTTTATACGGCGACTAAAGAGGCGGTGGACAGGGCCAGACGTGGAGAAGGCCCTTCACTGATTGAGTGTGTGACCTTTCGTATGGGACCGCATTCGTCCTCAGATGATCCTACTCGATACCGTGATGAAAAATTATATCAAGCTTGGACGAAACGGGATCCTATTGTGAGATTAAGAAATTATCTCAACAGCAAGAAATGGTGGGATGAAAAGAAAGAGAAGTCTCTTCAAGAGCAGATCAAAGCTCAGATTGCAGAAGCGGTCGAAAGAGCAGAGAAAGAGCCCGCTCCAGACCCGATGGATCTTTTTGAAGACGTTTATGCCGAGCTGACACCTCAATTAAAAAAACAAAAAGCGGAGCTTCTTCATGAAGTCGAGCTTAGGGGTAAGTTTGAAAATACCAGTGAGGCATTTCCACTTTAAGAGGCAATTATGGCGAATTTAACTTTAGTACAAGCAGTAAGAGATGCGTTGATGTGTGAGATGACTCAAGATCCTAGAGTTGTTCTCATGGGTGAGGATGTGGGTGTAAACGGCGGTGTTTTTAGAGCCACCGAGGGGCTTCAAAAAGAATTTGGTGAAGAAAGAGTTTTGGATACTCCGCTCAATGAAAGCGGAATCATTGGAATGGCTATGGGAATGGCGGTTAACGGTTTAAGACCTGTTCCTGAAATTCAGTTCATGGATTTTATTTATCCCGCTTTTGATGAGATTGTCAGTGAAGTGGCTAAAATTAGGTATCGAAGTGGTGGAGGATTTACCTGCCCCATGGTGATTCGAACCCCTTACGGAGGGGGGATTCGTGGTGGGCATTATCATTCTCAAAGCTCAGAGGCTTACTTTATTCACACACCTGGATTAAAAGTCGTGGTTCCCTCAAATCCGTACGATGCTAAAGGCCTTCTGATTAGTTCCATTCGAGATGAAGATCCGGTTATGTTCCTGGAGCCCAAAAGGTTATATCGCTCCGTAAAAGGAGAAGTGCCTGAAGAGAGTTACACGGTTGAAATTGGTAAAGCTTCAGTTGTGAGACCTGGGAAAGATGTGACTGTTCTGTGCTGGGGCGCCATGGTTCCAGTTTGTATGAAAGCGGCCCAGCTTTGCGAGCCTCGCGGTGCTGATTGCGAAGTCATTGATTTAAGGTCGTTGGTTCCTTTGGATGAAGAGACTATTTTTGAATCAGTGAAAAAAACTGGAAGAGTCGTGATTGTTCATGAGGCTCCCAAAACTTGTGGATTTGGTGCAGAGCTCTCTGCACTTATTAATGAAGAAGCCATCTTATATTTGGAAGCCCCGATTGTGAGAGTTACTGGGTTGGATACCCCCTTCCCTTACACCTTGGAGCACATTTATATGCCAGATCCTGAGAGAGTGGCTTTGGCAGTTGGAAAAGTTAAAAACTTTTAGAGGATAAAACTATGGACTTTAAATTACCTGATATTGGTGAAGGCGTTCACGAGGGAGAAATTGTTAAGTGGTTGGTAAAAACCGGAGAGTCTCTGGCTGCAGATCAACCCATGGTGGAAGTAATGACTGACAAGGCAACGGTGGAAATCCCCTCACCAGTTGCAGGTACAGTCAGTGAGATTTTGGCTCAAGAGGGACAAACCATTGAAGTGGGAAAAGTCATCATTCGTATTTCGGAAAATGGTAAGGCCTCGGTTTCGAAGGCTCCGGAAAAAACCGAATCAAAACCGACGATGGCATCTGCTTCAACTTCAGCCACTAAACCCACTGAAAAAGTGGTAGAGCCCTTGGAGGCCGTTGAAGAACCCTTGCCTTTCCATATTCTTGCAACGCCGGCCACACGGAAATTAGCTAGAGATTTGGGAGTTGATCTGAAAACCGTGAAGGGCACAGGCCTTCACGGACGTGTCACCAAAATGGATGTTCAGTTGGCTCATGAAGGACACCAAGCCGCCACTCCACGGACTTCGCATACAGCAGTTGCAGTAACTCCAACTGCACCCACTCAACGTGCAAGTGTTCCTGCTGTGGCTAGAGGCGCTCTTCAAGTGGTGCCTTTAAAAGGGGTTAGGAAAAAAATTGCTGAATCCATGTCTTATTCAAAACACACCGCGGCCCATTTCACCTATGTGGAAGAGGTTGATATGTCGGCGGTCGTTAAGTTGCGAGCTGCTGCTAAAGAAGAGGCAGAAAAAAGAGGGGTCAAACTTACTTATCTGCCATTTATCATTAAAGCATTGATTCCCGCTCTCATGGAATTCCCCTATCTCAACTCTTCTTTAGACGACGAGAAACAGGAAATTATTTTAAAGGGCGATTACAACATTGGTGTGGCTACGGACACGCCGAATGGATTGATGGTTCCGGTAATCAAAGCTGCTGATCGAAAATCAATTTGGGAACTGGCTACTGAAATCCAGTTGCTCTCTGAAAAAGCACGAACCGGTAAAATTGCCTTGGATGACATGAAGGGGGGAACCTTTACAGTCACTAATGCAGGATCGATTGGTGGAGTGCTAGCGACTCCTGTCATTAATCATCCGGAAGTGGCCATCTTGGGAGTTAACGCCATTAGAAAACGACCCATCGTCAAAGATGACCAGATTGTCATCGGAGATGTGATGTTCTTATCGATGTCGGTAGATCATCGGGTTGTTGATGGAGCAGATGCTGCACGATTTATGAATCGATTGATTTACTTCTTATCAGAACCTTCAAGATTGGTGTTTGCATGAAAACTTTTGATGCTGTGGTGATTGGAGCGGGCCCGGGGGGATATCCTACGGCCATTCGATTGGCTCAACTTGGAAAAAAGACTGCCATTATCGAAAAGGAAAATTTTGGTGGGGTTTGTTTAAATGTGGGTTGTATTCCGTCCAAAGCTCTGATCTATGGAAGTTCGCAGTTTTTTAAGATGAAAAACGAAGCCCATGAAATGGGCATTACCGCAAAGTCAGTAGAGTGCGATCTGGAAAAAATGCAAGAGTGGAAAGGGGGGGTTGTTAAAAAACTCACCAGTGGAGTTCAAGGTCTTCTTAAGGCTAATGGCGTTGAGATCCTTAAAGGCACAGCTTCTTTTAAAGATAGTAAAACTCTTGAAATTACTTCGAGCGGCGGAAAAGAAACGGTCACTGCGAAACACTTTGTGATCGCAACGGGTTCTCGGGTAGCCCAGATTCCTACTCTCCCCTTCAACGGGAAGAACATTGTAAGTTCTACTGAAGCACTGTCTCTAAAAAACCTTCCTAAAGAGATGGTGGTGATTGGTGGCGGATTTATTGGAATTGAGATTGGAACTGTTTACGCGAAGCTAGGATCGAAAGTGACCATCGTTGAAGCTCTCGATCAGCTTTTGGCTACAGTGGACAACGAATTAGTTTCTGTGGTTCAAAAAAAAATGAAGCACTTTGGAATCACAGTTCATACGGGTGCTAAAGCCCTGGGGATTAAAGAAAAGGATGCTTTAAAGGCTAGTAAACTCAATTTAGAAATTGAAACAAAAGATAAATCGAAGCTTACTCTACCCGCCGATGTCATTTTAGTGTCTGTAGGAAGAAAACCCAATTCAGACAATATGGGTTTGGAGAAAATTGGAATTAAGCTGGATCCCAGAGGGAATATCCTCACCAACAACCAAAGCCTGACGAATATTTCTCATATTTTTGCGATCGGGGATGTTGCTGGGGCTCCGCAATTAGCCCATCGAGCAACCATGGATGGTTTATTGGTAGCACAGACGATAGCAGGAGAGCCTTCGTTTAAAGATTATAAAACCGTTCCTTGGGCGGTCTTTTGTGATCCAGAGATCGCAGTTGCCGGACTTACCGAAAAAGAGGCCACTGAAAAAGGATTTACAGTCAGAGTTGGAAGGTTCCCCTTTGCTGCTTCTGGAAAAGCCTTGGCGATGAACGATTCGGATGGTCTCGTTAAGGTTGTTATCGACGACAAAACCGAGGCTATTTTAGGGGTTCACATCGTAGGGCCTGAGGCCTCAAATTTGATTGCCGAAGCTGCATTAGCGATTGAAATGGGAGCAACGGTGGAAGATTTAGTGCGAACGATTCACACGCACCCAACATTACCCGAAGTGATGCCAGAAGCTGTTGAAGCCGCTTTTTATAAAGCCATTCACATTTACAAACCTAAGCGAGGGTAATGTGCCGATAGCTTTTTTTGAGGTCGATGATCGAGGAGTCAGTGACTATAACGAGGTTTATTATACTCAGTTAGACGTCGTTCATCAAAAAAAGGTCAACAGTTACTATCCAGATCGATTGATTTTAGTCGAGCATCCTGAGGTTTATACTTTTGGACGAAAGAGCAAAGGAGAAATTCCTTGGAATTTGAAAAATGCGTATGCCATCGAGCGAGGAGGAGAGGCTACGTTTCATAATCTGGGGCAATTGGTTTGTTATCCTTTATTGTCATTAAAAGAATCGGAGAAAGATGCCCATCTTCACTTGAGACGATTAGAGGACACCCTCATTCACGTTTTAAAAGAATTTAATATTGAAGGAGAGCGGCGAAAGGGAGCTACAGGAGTTTGGGTTGTGGGCAAAGAAAAGAAGATAGCGAGTATTGGAATTGCCATATCCTCTTGGATCACTTTTCATGGTTCTGCTCTTAACGTAAACAACGATTTATCAGGGTTTTCCAAAATTGATCCCTGTGGATTTAAAGCAAGTGTGATGACTTCAATGAAGGAAGAGTTGGGGGATCAGAGCCCATCCTTAGCACTGGTAAAAGAAAGTTTTATTAAGCATTTTTCAAAGCAGTTTAATAGATTGCCCGCACAAATGGCGTTGAGTCCCAAAGGTAAAAAAAAGACAAAGCCTGTTGCATCTTTAGTTGATTAACGCATGAACAAAGAAAAACTCTTTTATTTGGGAAGCCTTCCTCATTCAAACCCAATAGAAGCGATTGAATTTGTCAAAAAACATTCCAGCCATTTACCCTTTCTTCCGCAGCTGCCGGAAAGCCATCCCCAAGAAGATATGATCGGTCAGGTTTTGCGAGGCATTGATCTTGGCTTTTGGGATGAAAAAGCTTCAAGCTGTTTAGAGTTGTTTCAAAATGAGTTTGTTGACAGTCCTCGCTATAAAATTCAGATTGCCGGTCCTTATACGGTGGCCCGTTCGATGAGTGCCAAGTTTTTAGATGTTGCCCCTCTATGGGTTGGCTTCTGGAAAGGGTTGCGCAAACAGTTGAGAGAGGCAGCTTTTCAAGGAGAGTTGTGGGTACAAATAGACGAACCCTTTTGGAATAGCGCTCTTCCCTATATTTGTGAAGGTTATACAGCTTTTTTACAATCGGTGAAGGAGGTTGACTGGGATATTAAGCTTGGGGTGCATAGTTGTGCGACTCTTCGTCCCTTTCCCTTTGTAGACCATATTAACTTTTTCGATTTTTTATCCTTTGATTTTACTCAAAGCCCCATGACTCCCCAGGAAGAGGAAAACTATGGTCGCTGGCTTTGCCAAAAAGGGAAAAACTTGGTTTGGGGTGGGCTTAAGGCAGGAAACAATAACTTAAATCACCTCTTCAAAGATCATCCCCAGGTTTGGATTTCACCCCCTTGCGGCTTTTATGGTTGGGAAATCAGCGAGTTAGAAAGACAGGTCGGGGAATGGGAGAAGTGATAGGATAGCTTGCCTAGAAGCTATCTGATAAGATAAGAACGAAACTATGGAAAAGAGATCAGGAAATCCAGCTGAAGGAAAAGCAGAGCGAAAAAAACCACCCCGTTCCCATGCGATCATAGACCAGCGTGGATGCACGGGTTGCCACGCTTGTATCCCCGTCTGTCCGGTGGATTGCATTGAACAAGTTCCCGGGGTGGAACATCCTGACTTCATGAGAGTAGTTGAAGTAGATCAAGACCGTTGTATTGGATGTGAAGCTTGCGCAAAGATATGTCCTTGGGAAACCATCTTCATGGTTCAGCCCACTGAACTAACCGCGAAGACCCAAGAATGGACAGTAAGGTCGGTCATGTATTCCGATCTGGGCGATAATGCCGAAAAGAAAACAGGCACCGACAAATAATTCGCTCACCTAAAAACTGCTTTTAAACTGACTGAAAACCTCTCTAGTTTTTCGAGTTAAAGCTTCTTTGGCGGAGGGCTCTCTACCGCAGGCATAAATCCCCACCATCCCACCTTCTTTCGAAATCGGGTCTAATCCTTCACCCAACGATCCAGAAATAAAAAGACACTGTTTGTTTTGTTTTCTTGAGTGTTCGAAAACTACGGCAGGAGCTTTTCCTTTGAGAGTTTGGGCATCGGTTCTTCCCTCTCCCGTAACAACCCAATCATGCTGCGATATTTTTTCATCAAATCCGATTTCGGAAAGTAGAAATTCACAACCAGGAACTAATTTAGCATTGAAAAATGAAAAAAGAGCCGGAGAGAGTCCCCCTGCAGATCCTGTCATCGGAATGTATTTTAGCGATCGATGAAGTTTGTTTTCAATTCGTGTTGCAAAGTTTTCCATGCCTCTAGCTATTAGAGCGACTTGTTCGGGAGTTGCTCCCTTTTGGGGAGAAAAAGTTACCGCACTTCCTTGTGGGCCACAAACTGGATTTGATACATCACAAAGAACAGTTAAAGAAATAGAATTTAAGTGAAGACTGGGTGGAGAAAAAGCATTTATGTGAACTAAATGATCAGTGGTGGCTGGGATCGGTTCTTGTTTTGAGTTTAAAAAATGCACTCCTAGCTCTGAAAGCATTCCCATTCCCATGTCTGAGATGGCAGAATCACCAAGCCCAATCCAGATTTCTTGAAGCGAGTGCTTCCAACGGAGAATAGACTCTCTGAGCATTATCCCCAAACCGCGACTCGATGCTCGTAACGCGTTTTTTTCTTCTTCCTTAATGAGAGTGTATCCACAAACAGAACTACTCTCGATGTAGATTCTCGAGGGAGATTGTGAATTTGGAAAACACAGAAGAGTACCACTGATGGGTCTTCCCAAAGGATCGATCGAATCGATTGAATGAAACTCACCCCCAAGAGCCAGGTTCAGGGCCAAGCCGGTCCCCTTACCGCCATCTCCGATGGGGACAATAGAGTGAGCTAAGTTAAGATCTTTTAAAGCGGAAGCGACACATTGACAGGCTTCAATGTTAGTAAGACTTCCCTTGAAACCACTCATGGCAACAAGGACGTTTTTGGGGTTAGCCATCATTACCAATAGCTTCGACTGGGCAGGCTACCATGGCCTCCTCACATTGCATTTCTTCTTCAGGGGTTTCAGGTTGCTTATAAACAAAGTCATGATCCCCGCTTGGGGCTTCTTTAAAGTTATTCGGAGCGGCTTCAGAACAAACACTGCAAAGGATACATTTTTTATCAACGTACCATTTGCCAGGGATATTATCTTCGTAACGGTCTTCTCTATCAGCCATACAAACTACCTAATTCACCGAGGGATAAGACACTGTAGCTGTTGAAACCCCAGAATCAGTAATTTTGGGGAAGCGTAAAAATTGCCGAGTGACTCCGAACCCCTCATAAGCTTTTTCAACATTTTCAAAAATTTCTTCTAACATGTCTCTTCGATTAATTCCGACGTAGGCCGCATCGGACGCAAGCCCTCTTGAAACTAGTTCACTGAATTTCATAATGAAAAATTGAGCGGCCTTCACATAAGTTTTTCCCATTAATGACAAGCGGTCCATGACGTCGGGGAGAACGATATGCAAGAAATGTAGATGACGGCTTTCATCAATCATTAAGTATCTGCACATCTCAGCTCCAAAAGGATCGATTCGACCCGCTTTGGCTCTTCTTAAAAATACGGAAGCAAAATTTTCTGAAAACAAAGTTGAAAACATCCAATTTTCAACTCGATAAAAACCCATCGAGGCGGCTTGCCCTAGTACATGGTATTTGTAGTTATAAACAGGCGGAGCCCCAAGTTTTTTTAAATAATTCTCCACAACAAAAACGTGGCGTGCTTCATCATGACATTGAACGGCGAGGTAGTTAACGACTTCGTCACTTTTTAATTTTCCCGCGGCTTTGGGCATCATGTTGGCGATTACGTTTAAGCCCATTTTTTCAAGGGTATAAAAAACTTCAGCAATTCGAGCCCACACTTTGCAGGTCTCTGGGTCTGGGTCTACAGGAAGATCAAAGTTCATTTTCTGAGGGGCATACCATTGTTGGGAAGAGGCTTGAAGATATAAACGTCTAATCTTGGCATCATTTACAATGGGGTTGTCTTTGGAGATGGGTTTTAATAACAGCTCTTGCATCGAGGGACTGTTTTGAAACATAAAACTAGAAGAACCCGGCGTTGCCGTTTTGATTTCGTTTTGATCGATAGTTTCCATAATAGGCCTCTGTTTATGACACAAGGGTGGGGGGCAGTCAACGAGTATGACCCCCTGCCCCCAATCCGTTAAACCACTGATATTATAAGACAAAAAAGCCGTTTTAGGGGTCTCTCGGTTGGCGGTTTTTTGTGTCCCAAGAATGATAGCAACTTATTTACATTTCAAACATGACGAATTGTTAACTGAACTTGTGATGTGATGGTTTCTGAGTCTTTGAAATTTTTAAAAAAATTCCTGTATTCTCAGGTTCAAATCTTGAGTGTTCAATTAACTGACACCCTATATTTTAAAGAACTGAGTTTAAAAATCTACACAAGATTTCAATAACCTACAAGTTAGGCATCCGAAAAACGTCAAAAAATAAAACATTAAAACTTAGACCCCTCATTTCGAATACAGCATAAAGACGGCTCATACTCGCACAGGCGGAAGTCTGGAACACTCATTGCAACCCTGCAGTGAATAAGTTCCATATGTGTATTTTGCGGAGGAGAGAGCTGAAGCTGAAAGGCTTCACTCGAATTTAAAGTGCTTGTGAAAGCGGGGTTGAAGATGAAATGGTATCAAGTTAAGGCGGTTAGTTTAATCGTTCTTTGTTGTTTGGGTGGGGGCAATCCATCCTATGCTGACGAACCGAATGGGTCTGGTGAGCACAATGCTGAATCAGGAACAGGCGGCCGAAGTACATCAGACAAAGCAAAGGTTTCTCCAACCTTTGATGAACTCATCAAGTTTTTAGAGGAGCAAAAAGCAGGCTCTACGATTGTTTATCAATTTAAAAAAGAGGCAGAGGAAAATGCGGCCTCAGTAACGTTAGACGCCGATAAAATTTTAGATCTAAAAAAACAAATAGAAGCTGTTAAAGCCTATGCCAACAAGCTTGTTAAATGTAATGAAACAGCGACGGAGGACAAGGTTTCTTCAGAGTTGTTAAAAACGTTAAATCAATTCTTAGATTTCATTAAGGATCAAAAAGTGATAGGCAAGTTTGATTCCAAGGGAACCGTTAAAGAAAAAGAGCTCAATACTTTGGTGGTCAGAATACAAAAGGCTCTTGAAGATAAAGCAACTAAGTTTAAAGCAGGAATTAAAGAATTTGAAAAAGCAGACAAAGATCTTTCATCCCAGTTAGTTTCTATAGTTAAAATAATTCAAGGGGGCACTTGGGATAAAAAAGTAGTGGACGAAAAACAGATTGAAGAAGATAGCGTAAGAAAGGCTATCAAAGATTCTAAAGAAGAATCCAAAATGTGCAAATTGGATGAGGTGGCAACTGAAAGCCAAGGAACCCAGTCTTCCCAATCAGGGACTACTAATTCAGCAAGTAATGACAACTCTCAGCCAGTTCCACCTGTAGTTGATCCCTCCATAGGTGGAGGAAATCCAGGGGCTCAACTGCCCGGAGCTCAAACGCCGGGAGTTTTTACTCCCCCCAATCAGGTTCCTATAGCGGATCCTTCGTTGGGAGGATTCCAAAATAATCAGCTTCAAGCGGCTTTAGATGCTCTTAGAAGAGCTACTGATGATAGAGATCGCGATAGAGAAATTCAGGATGAGCTTTTAAGAAGGCAATTCGATGACCAAAACAACGATAGTGCTCAGGCATTAAGAGCCTTGCAAGGTGCTTTGGGACAAGCCCAGCGTCCGAATGTGTCCAGGGGAAATTCTGATCGAAGTGAACAAGGTCCGCAGATCAGTCCCTCAGTGAGCATTCCACCTAGTCAACAACAACCGTTTCAACCACAACCCATGCCCCAGTTGCCACCGCCCCCACCCTTCCCGATGGGAGCACTGGCAAACAATGGACCGGCTCAGCCTATTTTGCCCTATACACCCAGTCGGTTTAACGACGATATTCCCAGCAGACCTGCAGTTCCTCAGCCTGATCCCACAACGGCAGCTTTGCTACAAACTATGCAACAACAAAATCAAATGTTCCAACAGATGATGATGAATCGTGGCCCCTACCCTGCAAATGGGGTGGCTAACGTCAATGGAACTGTCGGCAACGCATTTCAAAACTTTGCGGGCCCCAGATTTTCTCGAGGTGCGACTGGATTTGGTCCTCGGGTTATGCCATCTCGATTTAGAGGAAATGCAAGAAGCGGAATCCAAGGTAGAATGGGTGCTAATCCTTCGGCTCGAGGACAGATCCCTTCCAGACTTGGTCGTTAAAAATAAAGAACTTAAGATCTGGGCTTATCAAAGTGTCTTTTTAGACGGTAAGCCTAGTATTTTTAAAGGGGTTCAAAAAAAAGAGTTTGGTTTAATCTTGAACCAGATTTCACCCAAGACTTAGGAAGAATCACTGAATTTTCGATGCTAGCTAAATCATCGATTCGAGAATGATCTCCAATAACAGTGAAGGGGCCAACACTAACCCCTTTTCCAAACTGAACATTCTCTCCAATGAGAGCGGGTCCTGTAATCCGTTTAGGATCCAGGGTCAGTTCGGAGTTTGACCAAATTCCTGGGCCTAATTCTTTTAGTTCTAAACCCAGCGCTGCGAACACCTCAAGAAGAAATGGGTCTTTTTGTGAAAGCTGTAATAAGAGTTTGTGAGAAGTTTCTAAGAATGCGGGGATGTCTCCAGTGTCATACCAAAAAGCTGAAGGCTCAATAAAACCACAAACAGATTCTGGATGGTTTTTCATGAGATACGGATAGAGAGTATCATTGATTCCGCAGGGCTTAGCTTCAATATGATTTAAGACCTCTGGGTCTAAAATGTGAATTCCAGTAAATATTCCATGTTGGTGAACCTGACGAGTTTGGAGCTTGGGTAAGCTAACCAAAAGCTCACGATCGTTCACCCCAACCTTAGAGTAGAGATGTTGTCTCGTTTCATCTTGTATTAAAACCATCGAGGCCTTAGCCTTTTTTTCAAAATGCTTAAGGATGAATTTTTTGATATCAATATTGGAAACGAAATCGCAGTTAGCTAGAACGAAGGTTTTTTCCCCAAAAAGGTGAGCAGCGTTTTTTACGCCACCTCCCGTTCCAAGAATAGGATTTTCATAAGTAAAGGTATAATTCAGATTAAAAAAACGTTTCTTTTTGAAAAAACTTTCCATCTCTTCTGACAGATGAAAAAGATTCATCACCACATTTGAAACCCCACTTTTTTTCAATAAAAAAAGAACGTGTAAAATATTGGGTATATTAAGAATAGAAACCAGAGGCTTGGGTATTTTATGGGTGATAGGGTGTAACCGAGTTCCTAACCCGGCAGTTAGAACCATGGCTGTTTCAACGGAGGAAGACATTTTGTTATTGTATCTTTATCTGAGAGATTAAGGCTATCCATTTCTCAATGTCGATAACGCTAGACTTAACTCCGTAACCCGACTTCTGAAGATGAAGAGCAGAGTTTAGTGCGGGGATCAGATAAGGCCAGTGGGTGACTTTACCAAATCTAATAAAAAAAGAGGCAAAAGATCCTGCAGCCTTCAGAGTGCGCTGAAAAGCCACCTGCTTCAGATCACTTTCAAAAATATGCCAGGAAATCTTTTGCCCAACCGCATACTGGCTAATCTGATTTCGGTAAGTTTTTAAAAGCTCTTGTCGGTCAATGTCATTAAGTGGCACATAAGCATCATATAACAAACTAGCGACATCATAATGAGGTGCCCCCATTCGAGCATCCTGAAAATCAATCAACCACAATTGGTTGTTTTGAATAATCATGTTTCGACAGTGGTAGTCTCGATGGGAAAATACAGAAGGCTCAATTTGAGCGATAGTGCGGCAGAAGTTAGCTAGTTCTTTAAGGTTAGAATCGCTTGTTCGGGAACCATTGAGAAGTTTCTGATGTAAATATTCTAATGTGTATTGAAGTTCAGAAAAATATTTATCCGCATCAAAAAATCGGCTTGTAACGGGAAGATTTTCAGGCACCGGGAAAGTTTTTCCGTGAAGATCGGCCAACAAGGATATCGCGGCTTTTAACCAAGCGAGTTTGCTTTTGGGATCGGAATTTATTCTAAACTGAAGTAGCTCATCTCCTAAATCCTGCATTAAAAGAAACCCAAGGGATGCCTCATAATTCAAAAATTTTGGAACAGGAAGTCCAAGAGTTTCTAGAAACTGTTGATGTGAGGGATAATCTTGAGTCTGAGTCCATTGAGGATCAGAGATTAAAATATAACTCTGATTTTTTCCTAAAACTCGGTAGAACGACCGTGAAGAACCGTCTCCCAATAGTAAATGGGTAGAAAAATCGGTGGATAGTCGCTGACTGAGTAGCCAATTTGATATCCATTTTTGAATGGAGGCTTGGGTAGTCATAGGCTTAACTCTCAGGATAATCAGAATATTCAGTAAAATCAATAGTTTATTTTATTTAAAGAGTTGAAAAAAATCTGCCGAATTATATACTGAAGAAGAAGAATTCTTTTTTTATCTCTCTTCTCTTCTTAAGACAAAATCCAGAAATTTAATCTCGACTGAAACACAGGGATGTGAATCGGTGTCCAAGCAAAGCAAAACCTGGCTTTCTTTTCCTAAAGTCATCGCGGTTGTGGCCGTGTTTTGCTCTTTTGTTCTAGTCAAATTTCAAACTCCTGTGACCCCAAAGGTTCCCCACAAAAGACATGCGAAGCGAGTCGCTCCGAAACTAAAAGCCGCCACTTTAGAAACTCAAAAAGTAGATATCGACCTCAAGAAAAATGAAACCCTCTCACAAGCAGAAGTTAACCCAGTAAGTCAGGGACCTAGTTTAGGGCTGAGCCGCTGTCATCGAGTTTTCGAAGGTTTGGGTAAATACCAATCCAATTTATCCGCAGCTCATCAAGAGGACAAAAAAGAATTAAAACTTTCAAGGGTCAACAGTAAGCAGGCTTTAGCAACTAAAATCAATAAGGCTCAAAGCCTAAAGAAAAAAACAGAGAAACAACTTAAATTATCAAAACGGATCGTACTTCCTCAGTGGATTATAGATGATATTGAGAATCCAGAATTGAATAGCCAAGACGGATTAGATAATCCAAGTCCCCTTGATGAATTAGCCAAGTCTTCATTTTCAGAAAATTCACTAAGTGATAATTTCGACTCCAACCCTTTAGTAGCTTTAGTTCAGATCCGTTCTCTTTTACATTCTGATTTTGAATTTGAAACAGAAAGACCTCTGATGGTAAGAGAAAGTCTCTTTCAAAAGATATCCTTCGCCGATCTTGAAGAGAGTTTACAAAACATCAAAAAGAGTGAGGTCAAACGGGTCTCTGATATTCAATCTCCAAAAGCCAAAATGGCATGGGCAAAGATCACCGACATCCCAAAAGTTGCTCAATTAAGGGATATTCAAAACAACTTTAAAATCGAAAAACCTAAAACCGATTCGGTGCTTGAAGAGATTACGGATAGCCAGATTTCCAAATTAGCTCCAGAAGTTGAGCGCACCCAAAACGAAGCAGAGTCAAAGCAGCAGGAAAAAAGGCAAGCTGATCAGGAGTTGGGTCAACCGATGGATGGAGGTCTGAAGTTGGAATCGCCCCCCAAATTGGAATTGAGACCTAAGCTTGCTTCTGTGGGTGACGACTTCGAAAACACTTTTGAGAAAACGGTTCAATTGGCCAAATCCAAGATTTTGAATACTCAAGTGAACTCGGTAGAACCCGTCAGCGAATCTCGCGGGGTGAATAATCAAAAAGATCCCTCTGAAGAGGATTCCTCTGACCACTCTTCCGGCGGAGTATTCTATGGAGAGCTTCAAGTCGACGATTCCGCTATCAACTGGCTTAACTCTCAAAAAGGGCATATCGAGCTCTTTCTCAACCGAGTGGGAAGTAAGGACCCCCAGGACACAGTCTTTTTAATGGACTACCAGTTCCCGGGTTCAGGCAACCAGTTTGAGTTTGATGGAACCGGAATGAAGGGAAAATATCGTTTAGTGGCCGGGGTTTATACTCCGGCGTCTGCAGTTCCAGTTGCTCAGGTGATGTACTCTAAAGTCATTTCTTCTGAAAACTATAAGGAAAAAATAAAGTTCGAAGTAAGTCACACAGCTATTTCTACAGCTCCGGGGCGTTCTGAGAGTCAGAGACTAAGTGAGACTGTCCCTCTAAATCTAACACTATTCGACGGTGCTCCCGGAAGTTATCGAAGCCCCAAAACCCTAAAAGCAGGCGAAGTGACTGTTGTGGGTTATCCAGAGCTTGGAAGATTCCCTGTCGACAAAGAGGGTAATATTAGAATCCCCAGTGTTCCAGTGGCTTCTGAATTGCTGGTTGAGGCGAGAGCCCCTGGTTATTATCCCACCAGACAAATTGTACCGATTTTCTCAACGGCCTCCTACGCACCTCTTTACTTGATCCAGAAGGATAAAGTTGAAGTGGTAACCCAGTTCTTTACTAAGAAGCCACAGCAAGCTGAGAAGAGTGTGGTGATGGGAAGAGTCTATGACATCAAATCTCGCAGTCCGCTTGCGGGAGAAACATTGTCTTTGTCTCACCGAAAAGGATCGGCTGTCTATTTTGGCGCACTTCCTGACATTAACCAGAAAACAACCCTAGATACCGGATTGTTTGGATTTTATAATGTGGAACCCTCCATAAGATCGATTGCTCGTTCGATCGACAAACATTCTTTGCTTCTTACACTACTACCTGATTATGGCTACTTTGTAGAGTTAGGAAGAGGCGGAAGTCGGGATCTTGTGGGGAGTCTAACCGACCCGTTTTTGCGTAAGCCTGTATTTGGTTCTCTTCAGCTGGTGGGTGACTCCAAAGAAGCAGAAGCTACCGAGTCCAATGGCAAGTTTAAGCTGGATGGGCTCGATCTTCCACCTGGGGTTATTACTTTAGAGGCTCAAGCGGAAGGGTATCCCACTACTTGGTTTACCGTTCCTTGGAGTGTTCGAGATTCCATCAAAGAAAATTATTTTTACATGATGGAACGAGATTTGATCAAAGAAAGCGCAAGCCGAATTGCTAGAGTTCGACACGAGAAAAACACTGGTGTTATTGTGGGTGGTGCACACAGCTCCATGTTTAACAAATCCAGAAAGCAACTGAAGCTGGAGCTTTTTGATATAAAAGGTCTTCCGGTTTCAAATGAACATGGCCCCTTCTCTCTAAGTCAGATTCCCAAATCAAATGCCGCTTACGCTCTCACTTCCACAGACCCAGGCTTTGCATTTTTTAATCTAGCTCCAGGTGAGTACCTTCTGAAAATGAAAGACGAAAACGGAAAAGCTTTTCGTAGTCACATCGTTAGAGTGGGTGTGGAAAGAGTGTCTGTAGTTGTAAATTAAAATCGTGCGTAGGCTCAAAGATCACAGAGTTCTTTTGGGGTGGCACCATTACTTTTGAATACCAACGAGCTCTCCATGGAATGTAGTAACTGCCCGAAGAGATTTTCCTTGTAGGCTTCAACAAAGTTAGCGGCTAGAAATTCGCTATAAAAGTTCTTTCCTGCAAATCCCAGAGTGTCGTTATGACTCAAATCAACTAAACCTGATACGTTGGAAATTTTGTATTTCTCAACAATCCTTCGAATTCTACCCACCCCAGAGTTATAAGATGTAATAGCCGTTCCCCAATCAGGCAAAACCGAACGATAAAGCTTGAGAAGTCTTGCGGCGCTTTTTGTCTGTCTTAAGGGGTCAGACCACAAATGTTCCTGTTCAGCGTGGATGAGTTCCCTGGCAGTTTCCGGTGTAAATTGCCAAATGCCGACTGCTCCAATTTTAGTAAGAGCCTGAGCATTAAAAGAAGATTCTACAAAAGGTATACGGGCTAGTGCCACAGGTAGCCCCTGTTGTTTGAAAACACTTTCAATATGTGGCAGCAAATATTTGGACCGCTGAAGAGCCATCAAGAAAATATCTGACTGACCCGTTTGGGTTCGAATGTTTTTGATAAGTTTTTGGTAGCTAGCTTTGTCTAAGGCTCCGCTTCGAGATAAAAACGATTGAATCGCTTGTTTTTCTTCAAGAGAAAGATAAGACGTTTTGGAGAGTCCCGCAGCCTCATCAAGTCTCGCTCGGAGGTCTTTTAGTATTCTCTTTTCAAACTGGCTCGATCTAATTTCAGCCGCGACTGGAGAGGGCATACTCCGAAAAAGGGGTCTAAAATCCATGTAGCCAAACATCACTTCCGGATGTCGACGATCGTGGATAACCCGTGTTTTGCTGCTGAAACGAGAATAAATATCTATCCAAAATTGGACTCGGCCTTTGAGTTCCTGAGAGGGTAAAAACTCCTTCTCAATTCTGTTGTCGGGGTCTTCAATCAAGGCTTCAGCTTTTGAAAAAGAAATTGAATCATCATCGGAATTTGAAGTTGCCACGAGTGTCCAAGGGGCATCTTTAACCCAAGTAGGGTGAAAATAATCCCAAGGATTATCAGATAAGGTTTTTTTTGCGCTAGGCAGGTTCTTTAAGTTTTGGTTCGATTGACGAATCAGTTCGATCGAAGTGGGTCTGTTTGATTGATTGGGAACAGAGAAGCCGACCACCAAAAGCGCACTCAAAAATGTAACTACAAAAAGTTGTTTTTGCCAAATAGGGTTGTGTCTCTTCTTAGAATGCGAATGACTCTTGCTCAAAATGAAATCCTTCGTCTGGGGACAAAAACTGTCACCATTGTTAGAAGCCGATACAGTTTTGTGCCTGTAGCCCCGATAAAACCGGGTGGCTGGTATGCTTAGAAGGCAAGCATCATGCCATGGAGTAGTCTAGTAGGAGACGGGAACCAATTCGTACTTTCTTAGTTCCGCCATCGCTCGTTTGTAACCGATAGATACGACGTTTTGAAGGACCTCAGGTTTTAAGGTGAAGTGCTCTCCGAAAAACATCTCTCTGTCCTTGGGTTCAGGATGAATGAACAGATAGTTAAGCTTTTCATTAAAGTCGATTCTCTCCTGTAACTTAGCGACGAGTTCCTCGAGCTCTTCGGTTGGGTATTTTTTTTGTTGAAAAAACTCTCGTACCGTTTCAACGGCCGCTTTTTTATTTTCATGAGCCTTTTTGGCTCCGTAAACTTTCTGCTCGATCGCCTGGTATAGGCTTTGAATAATGATAGAGGGTAACCCATATTGGTTGAGAGACCCAATTTCTTGTTTGTAGTGATAGGGTTGATGAGTATAGGAGCAAATAATGAGGTCGCAGGCGTTCTCTTTAGCTACATGAGTGGATAAAGTTTCTCTAATTTCCCCGTCGATGTAGTACCTACTTTTTGCCTCTCCATGCTTTACTTTGAATGGGGAGTAGATCAAAGGAAGAGACATGGATGCGGCTACAGCCTCAGAAATTTTTGCATTTGAAGCGTATTGACAATATTCATCAAAAGTTTTTTCCGTTCCAAATCGACCAAAGACCATTTTTCTTGAGTGATCTAATTGAGTGCCGACCACAAAAAGATCTGGCTTCAACTCATGAAAGTGCTCTGTCGGTAAAATATAGTTTTTTAAATAATCAGCGAGTCCTTGGGTTGTGAATAACCCTGGTGTTTTTAAATTGCCCAGAATCAAAGACTCCAAGGTCTTTCCAAGAACGGGTCGTTTTTTAAAAAGGTTATATAAACCGGATTTTGAAGGCCAATTAAAAGACAACATGTCTCGGTATTGGATTCTTGGGATGCTACGAAAAGTTCCAGGGATTTTAAATTTGGTACTTTCTGCAAAGGAATTGATCACCGATTCAATACTCACTCCAGCCGCTAGCATTGTTACAATCAAGGCACCAGCACTTGAACCTACATAGGTTGCGATTTGTCTAGGATGATATTTCGGACGAGGAAAAGGATAACAGTCTACAGGTGGGATCGTTTCTGAAAGCCCACCTACAAAGGAAAACTCCCTGTCCCGGAGAGCTAGGCAAACCCCAATATGAAAAGCCGCCGCTTTGGTGGCGCCCCCGCTGCAAACCAAGGCTGTTTTGCTGAACTCAAGTCTTTTCCGGTTTCGTTCTTTCAAGGTCGTCTCCCAATACGCAGACTTCGCACTCTAGATTGACTCCAAATTGTTCATGTACGCGTACTTTGATGATGTCTATCAATGTTAGTATGTCTTTCGCAGTTGCATTTCCCTTGTTTAAAATAAAGTTTGCATGTTTTGTCGAAATTTCGGCCCCACCCACTTTAAGACCTTTTAGGCCGGCTTTTTCGATTAACCTTCCACTTGAATAGTTGGGTCCATTTTTAAAAGTAGAACCGCAACTGGGATAATCGAGGGGTTGCTTATCTGCTCGTTCCTGAATAATTCGGTCGACTTCGGCCCTGATATCTTTTGCGTTCCCGTATTTGAGTTCGAAAGTTGCCCAAATCACTAAGCTGTTTCTTACTTCCGACTCTCGATACGAAAAATGAAGCTCATCTCTTTTTAGTTGTTTGAACCCGTTTTTAAAGTCGTAAAACCGTAACTCTTTAAGAATATCACCATAACACCCATATTTGGTACCTGCATTCATGTAAATGCCACCACCAATCGTACCTGGAACACCTGAGCTAAACTCTAATCCGGTCAGGCCTTTATGGATGGCCCATTCAAGAAGCTGAGGCTTTAACACTCCGCCTCCGCAGCGAACCCACACTCTGTTTTCCGGTGAATGGGGAATTTGTTCAATCTCTTGAAAGGCGTGGGCTAATGAAATCGCAATCCCGCGAATTCCAGAATCTACAACCAATAAGTTAGTTCCCGTGCCAATCACAGTCAGAGGCACTTGATGTTGTTTTGCGATTTGATCAATCCAAATAAGTTCTTCCTCGGTGGTAGGAAAAACTAAAATATCTGCAGGTCCGCCAACGTTGTAAGCCACATAAGGCGCTAAAGGAGCATCAAACTTAGCTCGGTCCCCCAACTTTTGTAGAAAGAGGGGGAAAAGATCAGAATATCTGTTTGTAGACATTAGGGAGGTCCCCCGCACCGAGAGTCAAAATGACATCTCCCGGTTGGCTCTCTTTAATGAGTTGTTCAACCCCCTCCAAGGGAGTTTTAATATAAAACGCATTGGGATGACCTAGTTGGGAAATATTATCCACCAAAACTGAAGATTCTAGCCCGGGAACTGGCGCTTCATTGGCTGCATAAATATCTGTGACCGCAATGCTGTCACAATCTTTAAAGCAGGTCGAAAACTGATCGAGAAGATCTTCCACACGGCTGAATCGATGAGGTTGAAATACCGCTCTTATTTTTTTTCCTCGAAAGCGCTCTCGAGCCGCTCGAAGAGTTGCGCGGATTTCACTTGGATGATGAGCGTAATCATCGATGAATAAAACGCCATCTTTTTCCCCACGTTTTTGAAATCTTCTTTGAACCCCTTGAAACTTGCTAAGGGCTGAAAGAGCAGTGTCTCGCGGTATGGAAAGTTCCTCTGCGACAATGAGGGCTGCAAGTGCATTAAGAACATTGTGCTGTCCTGGCACTTGAAGATTTAACTCAAACTTTTCATGATCCATTTGGATCAAACTTTGAGTTCCATTCGAGTTAGATTGGTAGCTTAGAACCCGATAATGATTATGAGCTTTAAATCCGTAGGTTTTTTTTCTTCGATCGATTTTAGAAGATAGAACTCTCAAGTAAGGGTCATCCCCACAAATCACACTTAAACCGTAGAAGGGGACTTTATTGAGAAAAGAAAGAAAAGCTTTTTTTAGTCGAGACATGGTTTTGTAGTAGTCCATGTGTTCTCGATCCATATTAGTGACGACAGCAATGCTGGGACTTAATTTGTTGAAGGAACCATCGCTTTCATCGGCTTCCACAACCATGAACTCCCCTGAACCTAATCTCGCGTTTGTCCCTCCGAAGTTATCCATGCGCCCTCCGACGACAATCGTAGGGTCCAAATTCCCCTCCATGAGAATGGTGGCTATCATGGAAGTGGTAGTCGTTTTTCCGTGAGCTCCGGCTACGGCAATTCCATATTTTAAGCGCATGAGTTCAGCTAACATTTCCGCTCTAGGAATCACGGGGGTTTGTTGGCTTAATGCTTGTGCCATTTCAGGATTTTGTTCGTTGATGGCGGAGGAATAAACAACCAGTTCGGTATCTAAGACATTTTCGCGGGTGTGTCCTTGATAAAACTTCACCCCGCGAGAAATTAAACCGCGAACGATTTCATTGGCTTTAAGGTCGGAACCGGAGACCTGATAACCCTCTCGGAGTAAGAGTTCAGCAATAGCACTCATACCAATGCCGCCAATACCAATCAGATGTATCCTGCTGACTTTATTATACATTTTTTATAACCGACCCATTTTCAGCTTTTTAACTTTTTGCTATCGACTCCATTTGGTCGGCAATCATCTTAAGAGCATTACCAAACCGAAGAGCGGAATAGCCTTGAGCCATTCTTTCTAACACTGATGGCTCAAAGATTTCTAGAGTTGTTTTTTCTAGACGATCAGAAAAACCCGCTCCTTGCTCCACCACTTGAGCTGCTCCATGGGATGAAATGAGATAAGCATTGGTAATCTGGTCATTTTGTCCCTGTCGAGGGTAGGGGACAAAAATCGCAGGTCGCCCCATCTGAATGAGTTCTGATACCGTTAAAGCCCCCGAACGGCCTATGACCAAGGAGGCCTTTTGATAAAGGGCAGGAATGTCGGACACAAAAGGGGCACAGCAATAGCGATCTTGGAAGGGTTCTCCCGTAGTTCTTTGTTTTACGGAGTCAAAGTCTCTTTGGCCTGTTTGGTGAAAAACTTGAGCTTTTTTAAACTTTGTAAAGAAACGGGGTAGAAAATCTAAAATAGCATCGTTAATAGCTTTGGAGCCTTGGCTGCCCCCTAGAATCAGTAAATACTGGGAATTGGCATCGTAATGAAAAGGTTGTTGGTAAAAAATGGGACGTAAAGGATTCCCTGTGTTGATACATTTTTTAGAGTTGAAATAAGATGCGGCCTGAGGAAAGCCCAGAAAAATATTTTTCGCAAGCCTACCCAGAAATCGATTGGCGATTCCTACCGACGAATTTTGTTCCTGTAAGAAAAGAGGAATTCTAAGAATAAAAGCCGCTAGACACACCGGAACAGATACATAGCCGCCCACGCCTAGGACAGCGGTCGGTTTTTCTTGATGTAAAAATCGGATTGACCAAAGGATTCCCCAAAAAAGATGCCAAAACGTGAGGCAAACTTTTTTTAAAGATTGATCTTTGACAGCCCCGGTTTTGACCGTAAAAAAAGGAAAGCCAGCCTCGGGAACTAATTTGGCCTCCATTCCATGAGCAGTTCCTACATATCGAATTTCCCATCCTCTGGCTTTCATCTCTTGTGCGATGGATAGCGCTGGGAAAACATGTCCTCCAGTGCCGCCGCCAGTAATAACTATTTTCTTGGTATTCACAGAACTAATGGGTCAACTCGTTGATGGGTTCATTTTTTGTATCGGAAGAGATTATTGAGGAGCTTTGAGAGATGTTCAATAAAATTCCCATTAAGATCAGATTAACGATGAGAGAGGATCTTCCCCATGAAATAAAAGGTAAAGGAAGCCCCTTCACAGGAAGTAATCCCGTGACCCCCCCTAGATTAACCACAATCTGTAAAGCCATTGAAAGGGAAAGGCCGAAGCTAAGATAGCAACCGAAAGCATCTTTCGCAGAGAAGGCGACCTTAAATAATAAGTAGCTAAAGTAGGTAAAAAAGATGATGAGAGCGATCGCTCCCAAAAAACCAGTCTCTTCTCCAATCAAGGCAAAAATGAAATCGGTATGGACCTCAGGTAAAAAGAAAAGCTTACTGTTTCCGTTCCCAAGACCAGTCCCGAAAAGTTGACCTGAGTGAAAAGAGAGAAAAGATTGAATAGTTTGAAATCCGGTTCCTTGAGGATCTGCCCAGGGATTGAGATAAGCAAATAACCTTTTTCGCCTCCAACCGTAATGAACGATAGAAAATACAAATCCCAAGCTGCCTAATCCCAAAAAACTGATCAAATAAGAAAGACGAACTCCAGCAATAAACAGCATTCCTATCAGAACAATCGTGAGAAGAGTGGTGGTTCCCAGATCAGGTTGTTTGAAAATGAGAAGCAGGGTCAATAAAATGGGCACTGAGTTGGTTAGCCATTTTTTCAAAGGTAAAGAGGACTCTCGATGCCTTGCCAACAACGAAGCGAAAAAGATACAAACCGTGATCTTAGCTAATTCGCTAGGTTGAAAGAGGATGGGGCCTAGTTTTAACCAACGTGTAGCTCCATAGGCAAAATGTCGAAAAGGGCCTACATGGGTCGCTACCAATAGTCCTATTTGAGCAAAAACCAATCCGTAACTAAACTTTCTCCATTTTTGGTAAGGAATTTTTGAAGTCCCCCACATGAGAAGGAGACCTATTAAGCCACAGCTGGCCTGCCTCATGACATAGTAAAATTCAGAAGCATGTTTTTGGATTCCCATTACGGCAGTGGCACTAAAGAGAGCAATCTGTCCGATGAGAAGAAAGAAAAAGGTGAGAAGGATGATGCGGCGCTGAGTCGAGAGGGGGTTCAAGATCATAGTACAGATTGTACCATGATCTTGATTTTAAAGTCGAAAGTCCTCAGCGTTGATATTGTATTTCTGAAGTTTTCTTAGCAGGGTTTTTTTGGGAATTTTGGCATGGAGAGCGGTTTGATTGATTCTTCCTTTAAAGGTTTTTAGAGCGCGAATAATAAATTCTTTTTCAAACTCCTCTTTAAAACGGCTGTAATCTAGAAGGTCGCCATCCTCAAAATGTGGCGTACCCGAAGGATTATTCTGGTTCGTTTCTGAGGGCTTTGTCGCTGAGGAGGCAAGTTTGAATGCGATTAAATGATCCGGAAGGGATTTTGCGCTGATTTTATCAGTAGTCTCCACCACAAAGGCGTGTTCAATCGTGTTTTCTAGTTCTCGAATGTTACCGGGCCAATGGTGAGCAATGAGTTTTTCTAGGGCTTGGGCAGTTATTCCAATCATCGGTTTTTGATGTTTATTAGAGAAGCGTCTGATGAAATACTTAACCAAGTTTTCGATGTCATCTTTTCGTTCTCGAAGAGGGGGCAGAAAAACAGGGATGACATTGAGGCGATAAAATAGGTCTTCTCTGAAAGTCCCTTTTTGTATCATTTCTTCTAGGTTACGGTTCGTAGCTGCGATAATTCGAACATTCATGTCGATCACTCGGTTAGATCCTACAGGGCTAAATTTGCGTTCCTGTAAAACCCTCAAGAGTTTTACTTGCATGGCTAGTGAAAGATCTCCAATTTCATCAAGAAATAAAGTTCCTCCTTCAGCATATTGAAAACGGCCAATCTGTCTCTGTTCGGCCCCGGTAAAAGCACCTCTTTCATGACCAAAAAGTTCGCTTTCAAAAAGGGTTTCAGAAATGGCGCTGCAGTTGATGGAAATGAGTTTTTCATCTTTTCGGCTTGAGTTGTAGTGCAGGGCTCTAGCGACGAGCTCTTTGCCCGTGCCGCTTTCGCCTCGAATAAGAACAGAGGTGTCTACTTTGGCCAGTTTATAAATGATATTGAAAATTTTCTTCATCTCTCCGGAATGGCCAACGAATTCTCCATTCTCAAGAGTCACGATTGGAGCGGAATAGGCCATGGTTCTGATCATAGCTTGAGCATCTAAAGCTCGTTGAACCATTTCCACTACTGCTTGATGTTTAATGGGTTTAGCTAGGTAATTATAGGCTCCAGCTTTGATGGCTCTTACAGCATCTTCGATGGCTGAATAGGCTGTCATCACAATGACGATGATGGAAGGGTCATAGTTTTTAATTTCAGTTAAACAATCTAACCCGTTCATTTCGGGCATATTGACGTCGAGAAGAGCAAGATCAATCTGAGCTGTACGAATTTTTTCTAGAGCTTTGATTCCATTTTCTGCCTCGACAACGTCGAACCCCCCCTGAGACAAAGCTTCTGCTAGAGTAGATCTCAACTCGATATCGTCTTCAACCACCATAATTCTATAACCGCTCATACTTTTCTCCTTAAACTGGTAAAGTGATGGTGAAATCACTTCCCTTTCCCACCTGGCTTTTCAAACTGATAAAGCCGTTGTGAAGTTCAACAAAATATTTGACCAAATAAAGTCCCAAGCCAGTTCCCTTTTCTCTTTGAGTGGCGTCATTTTTCATTCGGTAAAACTTTGAAAAAATATTTTCATGTTCCTCAAGAGGAATGCCGGGACCTTCGTCTCTGATACTAACTTCGACCAGCGAATTGACCTCTTTGGTGTTTATCGTGATGGTAGATCCACGAGGAGAGTATTTGATGGCGTTTTCTACCAAGTTAGCAATCACTTGCTGGATTAGCTTTACATCAAAGTTAAACGAAAAAAGAGGTTCCAAATGGGTTTGTATTTGAATGTCTTTTTCTTTAGCCAAGGTAATTTTAGATTTTAGAACCTCTTTGACAACGGTGTTGATATCTTTTGAGGTTTTATTGAGTTGAACCTTCGAGCTCTCGATTCGGGTTAAATCCAAAACAGTTTCCACATAATGGCTTAACTCATCAGTGGTATGAATGATGGCTTCTAAAGATTTTTTTTGCTTTTCATCCTTGTCAGTTGAACTGTGAGACAGGGCTAGTTCTGCGTTTCCTTGAATTCTGGCAAGG
Source organism: Deltaproteobacteria bacterium (assembly GCA_900299195.1). Taxonomy (GTDB): domain Bacteria; phylum Bdellovibrionota; class FAC87; order UBA2466; family UBA2466; genus UBA2466. Next base: position 88,630 of record OMIX01000098.1, on the reverse strand, counting down.
GGGGTTTTAAGGTCGTGGGAGATCAGAGAAAAAAAGTTGGTTTTTAGCTGTTCAAGCTCTGCCATGAATTCACTTTTTTCCTGATAATGCCAACGCTTTTTATATTCGTCGACCAGACGGTAAGGAATGATGAGGTAGTACCCAATAGCTAAAAGGGCTAGAGGATGAGCTACGTCAACCCAATATTGATACTTCCAGAGCGCAATGCCACTCAATACGGTTAAAAATAAAATCTCTACGATAAGAAATTGGATGCTTCTTGCTGGAGAAAGGTAGAGTAAGAGATTCATGGTAATGAGCCCCAGGATCAAACTTAGAAAGAAATCGGCCCAAAAAGAGCTTTTGTATATTCCGTTTTGATTGATGAGCGTTGCTAAGCTATGAGCTGAACCCTCAAGCAAAGGGGTGTGAAAAGGTTCGCGAGAGAAAGGTGTGAAAATAAAATCTGCATCTTTTTTGGAGGGTAATGTGCTGCTTATCAGGACAATTTTGTTTTTAAAATAATCCTTAGGAAAATGGCCTTCGGAGACTTCTAAGGTGCTTAGCATAGGATAACTTCCTGCCCTTCCCTGCCAATTGATATAGCTCTGCGTGGACTCTCCAAATTTCTCGATTCGGTTTTTGGGATAAGACAATTCCTGGTGGTTAGAGTGATGAAACAGCTCCGCGAGTTTGAGATAAACAGTCGGAAGTCCATCGATCGTCAACATCACTCGTCGGCTAACTGAGTCGGCCCCATAGCTAAAAGTGTCGCGTGAAACATAGCCCGGAAGGTAATGGGTAGAGTGAAAAAGAGCTCTTGGCGCGTTTTTTCCCATATTTTCAGAGTCGGTGTAGCCAACATACATCGGGACCTGGGAAAAGGCGTGAGCTAGTTCGCTCAGTTCTTGCTCCGAGTAGAGCTTTTCGTTGAGCGGGGCAATGAGGGCTACAGCGAGAGGCTGTTCGTCTTTAATTCGGGTGATTGTTTTTAAAAGCTCTTCAGTAGGAATTTTGTAGTTAATCTGATATCGGGCGGCACTTTGGGTGTCATAAGCTACTAATTTGATGGCAGGATGGGGGTGAGAATCCAGTTGAGTTCTAAACAACCCATCTATCAAAAGTCCCTTCAAGCTATCAAAATCGGCTTGATGTAACCCTATTGTTAAAACCAGAGTTAGAAGAGAGACCGATAGATGAGAAAAGAATTTTGAGCGCGGTTTAATGGCAGCCTCTCTTTTCTCAAGTTCGCTCCAGTCTGCCTGGCGTTTTCCCTTTTTCATGGTCTCCTTGGGCATTGCGTTAAGCAGTTATATCCCAAGTGGCAGACGCATCTCAAGCTCTGCAAGCATGGGGCCACAGAACCCCACCCCCCAAAAACAGATAAAGCACAGTAAATACAGCCACTTATATTGGTGTCAAAACAACCCCAAATTTTAAAGAGATAATCCTTACAGGACCGGTGTCAGAAGGCGTCTGGACTAATTTCCATCCAAAGCCTGATTGCATAAAGCATCGGCTCTTTTATTTTCTTCCCTTCGAATGTGCAGAACTTCGTTTGAAGAAAATTGCTCGAGTAAATTTTTAGCTTCTTGAAACAGACTCTGAATATGAGGGGTTCTAACTTTATAAATCCCGTTAAGCTGTCTTACCATTAGTTCTGAGTCGCTTTTAATGATGATGTGGTTAGCTCCATGTCTGAGGGCGGCTTTAAGACCACAGATAAGGGCTTGGTATTCGGCCACGTTGTTAGTCACTACTCCGAGAGTTTGCCCCTCTTCAAAAATAAGAGTTTCATTTTGATACAATACGAATCCATAGGCTCCCGGCCCTGGATTGCCTCGAGATGCTCCATCACAAAAAAGAATCATCGTTTTTTTCATTAAAGTTGTGCGTCGGCCGAAGTGTTTTCATCAAGTTCAGCTGATGCAGTGATTAATATTCTTCCACAACTAGGACAACGGTGAATGACTTTAGCCCCAAGAACCTCATTAAAAAGTTGGGGACGTATTTTCATGTTACAACCCAAGCAACTTGAGTTCTCGGCAAGACAAATAGCAATCCCTTTAGTAATTCCAAACACTCTTCGATAGAGTGAAGCAGCGTCTGGCGAAAGCTGGGTAACTAAACCGTCTTTATGAGAGGCCTGTTCCTCATAGGATCGCAGAAGTTTGTTTTTGGCCTCTTCAAACTCTTTCTTTTCTTTATTAACGACACTTTCTTCTTCTTTGAACTTTGTTTCTGCAGCTTTTAGGTTGTTTTTAAGGCCATCCATACCATTCATCGCTGTTAAAACAACTTCTTCTAATTTGCTTTTTTCAGATTTGAAGCCCTCAATCTCTTTTTGAGCCGCTTGATATTCCTCATTCGTTTTGCATTCCATCATTTTGCCTTCAGCTTTTCTGATGAAATCTTCTTTTTCTTTTAAATCCAACTCGGCTTTTCTTAAAAGCTTTTCATTGGCCTCAAAATTTGCCTTCTGAAGATTAAAATCTTCTTTGTGTCGGGCCAGTTTTTGATCGAGCTTTTTCACTTCTTCGGGGATTCGTTCTAACTCAGTCTGCAAGCGATAGAGTTTTTCATCGAGCCGTTTGAGTTTACCTAAAATACGAAACTGGGCTTTCATTTCCGCTCACTTCTTACAGGGTTAAAAACAACTGTGAATCGCAGGAGTTGGATCCTGAATGGGCCCACCAGGACTTGAACCTGGGACCTATCGGTTATGAGCCGACTGCTCTAACCAACTGAGCTATGGGCCCCCAATTCAGTATAACCTTCTCCAAAACGATCCGAGATCGAATACAGCACTTAGTTGTCGATAAACGATTTTAACCGTTTGCTTCGACTGGGATGGCGCAATTTTCTAAGGGCTTTAGCTTCAATCTGACGAATACGTTCCCGAGTCACATTAAAATCTTGTCCAACCTCTTCTAAGGTATGATCTGAGCTTTGACCGATCCCAAATCGTTTCCGCAACACACTTTCTTCCCTGGTGGTTAGCGTTGCGAGAACCTTACGAGTTTGTTCCGATAGGTTGAGGTTGGTGACGTGATCCACTGGGTTCACCATCTTATTGTCCTCGATGAAATCTCCTAAGTGCGAGTCTTCATCTTCCCCAATGGGGGTTTCCAAAGATATCGGCTCTTTGGCGATTTTAAGAACTTTTCGAACCTTATCTACCGGCATTTCCATCTTTTCAGCAATCTCTTCGGGGGTGGGTTCTCTTCCCAACTCCTGTACCAAGTATCTCGAGGTGCGAGAAAGTTTGTTGATGGTTTCAATCATGTGAACTGGAATACGGATGGTTCGCGCTTGGTCTGCAATGGCTCGAGTGATCGCTTGTCGAATCCACCAAGTAGCATAAGTTGAAAACTTATACCCTCGACGATACTCGAACTTGTCGACGGCCTTCATTAGGCCGATGTTACCTTCTTGAATTAGGTCAAGAAACTGCAAGCCTCGATTGGTGTATTTTTTTGCAATAGAGACTACCAACCTCAAGTTGGCTTCTACTAGTTCTGCTTTGGCAATTTCAGACTTTCGTTCTCCAGCCAAAATGGCTTCGTACATGTCTTTTAATTCTCTTGCCCTCAGATTAGCTTCTTTTTCTACTGCATCGACTTTTTTGGCTGCATTGTTAATTTCGTGCTCGATTTCAAGAAGCCCTGCATAGTCAAGACCGTGCTTAGCTTTGATCTGCTCTTCAAACTTTTTGTTACGTTTTGCTTCTTTGAGAGTGTTTCTGAATTTTCCTATTTGATCGGTATTGATTCTCTTTAGAGCGTAAAACACTTCTCTTTCGGCTTCTTCAATTCGGCTGACTTGCTGTTTGAATTTAGCAACGATTTTATTGATTGTTTTCCTGTTGAAGTTAATCTCTTGGAAAATTTTAACAATGTTCTTTCGGTTGCTAGCGAGTTTTTCTCTAAGTTTTTTTCTTTCGATAGCCGACAAGCCACTCTTGATGAGTTTTCCTTCGACTTTAGTAAGAGATCGTTCAAAGTTTTTTACAAGTTCCATTCCTTGTAAAATCCGCTCTCGGCACTCGGCTTCGTTGAGTCCTGCAGTTTGATCGGGTCCGACGGCTTGAGCTTCTTCACCTTCAGCCGCTTCTTTGTTTTCCCCTTCTTCCTCGAACTCTCCACTTTCTTCTTCGGAGTTTTCTCCCTCTCCTTCAGCGCCACGCAGAACATCCCTGGCTCTCAAGCGGCCAGCTTCAATTTTTTCCCCGATTGCTAAAAATTCTTTCACGCCCATAGAGGAGTTTAGAATTTCATCAAGAACCTCGGCTTCACCTTCCTCAATTCGTTTTGCAATTTCAATCTCACCATCTCGAGTGAGCAAAGCGACGGAACCCATTTTTTTCAGGTAAAGACGAACAGGATCCAAACCGCGACCCAAAGAATCTTCTTCTTTTCCAACGACCGGAGTTTCTTCGTCGGCAGCAGCAGTTGGCGCAGCAGCTTTTTTTGCGCCACCTTGGGATTTCAATTGTTTTTCGTTTTCGACAACTTCAATTTCGTTGTCTTCAATGAGGGTCATGACCTCGTCAAGATCATCACTTTCGGTCATGTCTTCTGGAAGAGCGTCGTTGATCTCTTCGTAAGTGAGAAACCCTTTTTCTTTTCCCAGCGCGATCAACTTCTGCAATTCTTTTTTCTTCTCGAGTTTAGAAGGCATTGACTCTCCTCTACTTTAAAAAGAGTGCTTGTGAAAACTTAGACTCTAATTTGAAATTTACAAACATCAATTCCTATCACGCCGCAGAGCGCATTACAATCAAGAAGTTCTTAATTCTTTTAGCTTTTCTAGAAGTCTAAGAACCTCTGTTTCTTCACCCATTCGTTGCGCTAATTTAATTTGAACTGTCAGAGCTTTTATTTGGGTTTCATTAGAAATTCGACGCACTCGGTCCAACACTGCATTGAAAAGCTTGGTTCCGTTGTCTTTGGAATTATCTGTAAAAAGTTCCTCGGTTGCTAATGCAAGAAGCTGGCTTGAAGGATTTGAATTTATTAAGCTTTCCAGCAGGCTTTCAAATTCCTGAATCGTTTTTGCGTTAGCGACTTGCAAAAGCCACTGTTTAATTTCGGGATGTTTAATGGTGGTTTCCCAAGTCGATTTTGGAACTTCTAAAAATCTTTCAGGCCATCGAATACAGACCTTAAAAAATTCTTTTTCTAAAGTTGTAGGTTTGGCCTCATTTTTGATGGGCGTTCGAATTCCAATTTTAGGGGGCGGAGCCACTTGGGTCGCTCGTGTTTTCATGCCCGACTCTGCTAGTTCTTTTAGAGCCTCTCTTGATATTTTGAATACAAGACAAATATCGTCCCATAGTGTGGCCCGGTCGGGAAGGTTGCGGCTAGCAATTAAAATTGGAATTAAAAGATTAAGTTGTTTTGCACTTTCCTCTTCAGAAAGATTTCCCTTGGTTGCGATCTCTTTGAGATATTTTGTGATCTGTCGAGGTGCTGTTTTACAAAGTTCATAGAACGCTTCGGCCCCCTCTTTTTGAACAAACTCATCAGGGTCTAATTCGTTGGGCAAGGAGAGATCGCGAGCAAATATGCGGCTCGACATAAAAGTGTGAACGGAACGGTGCCAAGCTTCCTTTCCAGCAGAATCGGGATCAAATACTGTGACAACTTTTTGTGTTAATCCTTTGAGTTCTAAACAATGCTCTTCGGTGAGTGCGGTTCCCATCGTTGCAATCGCATTATTTACCCCTTTTTCTGAAAGGCCTACGACATCCATATAGCCTTCCACCACCACTGCTTCTCCTCTGAGTCGAATGTTTCGTTGATTTTCGTGAAGGCCGTAAAGGATTTTTCTTTTGGAAAATATCGAGGATTCTGGAGAGTTTAAATATTTGGGTTGATCTTTTTCATCTGTAAAAAGACGAGCCCCAAAACCCACTACTTTTCCCTCTCGATTGTGAATGGGAAACATTAATCGGTCTCGAAATCGATCATACCCTTCGTTAGGTTTACCGTCTTTCTGAATGACAAGACCGGCTTCTACCAATTCCGAAAAAGTGAAACCTTTTTTGAACATGATGTTCATCAAAGTATTCCAACCTTTGGGCGAAACTCCGATCCGAAATTTTTGAAGAGTTTTTAATGAAAGCCCCCGGTTTTTACAGTACTCGCGGGCAAACTCGTTTTCGCCAATTTCTAATAATAGGTAGTTAAAATATTTGGCAGCCCACTCCAGAGCCGCGAAAATTCTTTCGTCTTTAGGAGTCGGTGTTGAATCTTTTGTGGGTTTTGAGGGGGTTCTATTTTCTTCTTCGATAGTGACTCCAACTCTTGAGGCGAGTTGTTTCACGGCTTCAGGAAAACTAATTCCTTCGATGTTGGTAAGAAAGGTGAAGCAGTTTCCACCCTTGTGACAACCAAAACAATGAAAAATCTGTTTCAATGGTTGAACCATAAAGGACGGGGTCTTTTCCCCGTGAAAAGGGCAAAGTCCTTTGTAGCTGGTTCCGCTTTTCTTAAGCTCAACGTATTCTCCGATAAGCTCTATCAGATCCACGCGACTTCTAATTTCTTCAATCGTTCTTTCCGAAAACACGAAACGGTTACCTTTTCTTTATTCTGGACGAGATAAAAACTCACAGTTTCTAATGAAAAACCGAAGCTTTTCGTCCTTGGCCTTACTAATACCGATTCGAGGAGAAAGTCCGATCTGATGCTTCGGTACAGTGTATTGAAGGTCTACTATCTTAAAGGTGGTTTGGTCAAAGCGCACGCCATCAAAAGTACGATCTATACCCAAGGCTTGGGTGAGTTTTCCCGGCCCATTAAGCAGATTTTTGAGAGACTTTTGGTTTAAGGGCATGGAAATACGGCGATTTTTCGCCATTTCTTGAAGGCCAAGCAATGGAATGGCGGCCCTGATTAAGACAGCACTTCCTTTGCCTTTTGCCCCAGTGACTACGTTCATACAGAAATTGATTCCATACGATAGATAGACATAACAAGTTCCCCCTACCTCAAACATGGATTGGTTTCTTTGAGTGGGCCCTTTGAAAGCATGGCTAGCGGGATCGTTATTTCCTAGATAGGCTTCGACTTCAACAATTTGGCAAAGAAAAGTCTGCTTTTCATGAGCGATGTAAAGGCCCTTTCCTAGAAGAGACCTTGCTACAGAGGGAGCTGGTTTTAAATAAAAGTTGTGTGGCAACGAGGGAAAAGCCTTAAGAAGGGAGGGTTCCCAGCTAAAAAATTCTTGAGGTTTTTGCTTAGGGTTGGAGTTTTTTGCGGACCATTTCATTGACCATTTTACCGTCCGCACGGCCGCCAGCTTTGGCGAGCACGGCCTTCATGACTTTGCCTACATCTTGTGGAACTTTGGCCCCGGTTTCCTCGATGGCAGCAATCACTAAGGTTTCAACTTCAGATTCCGAGAGTTGAGTTGGGAGATAAACTTTCAGAAAGTCTATCTCCATTTTTTCCTTATCAGCGAGATCTTCTCGACCACCCTTCGTAAAAGCTTCAACCGAATCCATTCTTTGTTTGATTAAAGATGAAACCGTTTTTTGTATTTCACCTTCATCAAGTACAGAGCGTTTGTCGATTTCTCGCTTTTTGATTTCGGCAATGAGCATTCGGAGGCAACCTGTTTTCACAGGTTCTCCAGCTTTCATTGCCGATTTCATATCATTTTGAATGGTAGTCTTAAGGTCCATAAAAATTATCGACGTTCGAAAGTACGCTTAACAGAGCGTTTTCGAGCCGCGATACTCTTTTTCTTTCTGCGAACAGAGGGCTTTTCATAAAATTCGCGTCGGCGAACTTCTGACAAGATACCTGCTTTTTCGCATTGTTTTTTGAACCTTCGAAGAGCTCCCTCAAATGGTTCTGTATCTTTGACTTTGAGTCCAGGCACAGTAATCACCTTCCTTAAGCGCCAGAGCATAGGAGGTTTCGGCGCGTTTCGTCAAGCTACATTATTAACATGGCGTCGCCGTAGCTATAAAACCGATATTTTTCTTTGATGGCCTCTTGGTAAACTTCACGGCAGAAATCGGTTCCCAAAAGAGAACAAACTAAAACATACAGAGAAGATTCCGGAAGATGGAAGTTGGTGATAAGCCCATCGACGACCTTAAAACGGTATCCTGGGGTGATGTAGATATCTGTCGACCCTTGGGCTCCCATGGTGGGGTAGCTTTCTAAGGTTCTAAGAGAAGTCGTTCCCACAGCAAAAACCCGACCTCCGTCTTTTTTTGTTTGGCTTAGGAGTTCTAGTGTTTGGTTGGGTATGGAATACTCCTCAGTGTGCATTTTGTGATCCAAAATGTTTTCTGAGCGAATGGGCGAAAAGGTTCCGTAGCCCACGTGCAAGGTAACTTCACTGATTTGAACAAGTTTGTGTCTAAGTTGGGTTAAAAGCTTTTCAGTGAAATGAAGGCCCGCTGTGGGAGCTGCTACCGAGCCTGTGTTTTTAGCGTAAACCGTTTGATAAGTCGTCTTATCAGATTCGTCGGCTTTTCTTTTTATGTAAGGTGGGAGAGGAGAATTACCACTTTCAAACAACCAATCCAAAACATTTTTATGGGGTGGAACTTTAAAAGAGACTGTGAAGACTCCGTTGCTCGAAGGAACGATGGTCCCGGTGCCATCCTTAGGGAAAGACAACGTGATTCCGGTTTTTACTTTTTTTCCGGGTTTAACCAAACACTCCCAAGATAAATAAGAAGGGGATAGATTCTTTAATAAAAAAACCTCAAACGACTTTCCGGCGGAGTCGGTTGCGAAAAGACGGGCTGGTAAAACCTTAGTGTTATTTAGAACTAGAAGATCGTTTGTGTTCAGAAACTCTGGAAGATGAAAAAACTGGCGATGCTCGATCTTCTTGGCGGTTCGATCGACGACGAGCATTCGGGAATGATCGCGAGGGTGGGCGGGAAACTTCGCTATCAGTTCGTCTGGTAACTCAAAACTAAAATCGGACAATTTCATTTCCCGCAAGATAATGTGAGACAAAAAAAATCACCAGATAAAAAATTAGGGCGAAGAGTTGGGTTGGTGTAGCTGAAAATTAGGGTAATAGTGGGCTAAAATTTGTTTATAGGTTTTTCCCTGCTTAGCAAGAAATTGGGCGCCCCATTGGCACATTCCAACGCCATGACCCGAGCCTACTCCCTCGAAAGAGACCTCATCGTCATCGACGTTAACTTCAAACCGTGTGCTTTTCACTTGGGCATAACCCAAAAGATGGCGAAGAGATTCGGAGTTGATAAGGTGCTTGGAAGCATCGGTTTCTATTGAGAGTTCTTTGACTCGACCCGTGCTTGTTCTGTTGAGTAAGGCTATTTTGAAGGTCTCGTGTTTTTCAACGGGTAGTTTCAGCAAGCTAATCAGATTTGAAATTTTGACTTTAGTTTTCCAGGTGTAGGGAAATTTTTGACAGTAAGGGCAAGGAACACTGGTGGGGCTGTTTTTTTCTGTTTTATTCCAGACCTGATGGGCAGGTTCCGTGGAACCGCCGCAACGAGAATGGTAGTAGGTTTTGATGGGTTTTTGATTTTTGGTGATAAATTGTCCCCGGGTTGTCTCAACCGCGGTTCGGATCTGCTCAGATTCGCTACCCGCCCCAGGGTAAACCTGATCTGCCGTTCCTTTTTCTAGATCATAAAGAGGGTGTCTAGGGTGGTTGACCATGTACATGGCGTAAGTTCTTGCGGCCACCACTTGAGCTTTTAAGGCTTCAAGGTTCCACTGGGGGCTCATTTCCCCTGCAATCATTCCAAATAAATATTCCTCGATGGGAATAATATTAGTCATTAGAAGCCCATCTTGATTTAGAGTTATTTTTAGGGCCCCGCGATAAAAGTTTTTTCCGTATTGAATGGGATCGGTGTGTTGATTTCCCCCTCTAAGATAAATAGCCGAACTTTTGAAAGTAATATTGTTAACTCGTAATTGTTTTCTGCTTCGTGACAGTCGAACAATGGAGTTTTTAGGAAACTCGCTCCATTTTGTCGCACCGGGTTCCTTAATAAAAAGATGGTTTAACACCGATTGAACTCGAATTTCTTGCTGACCCTTGTCTAGAAGGACCCTGATGGGTGTGTTAGAATAGGAAAAAAACGCCTCATTTCTTCCTGAGTTCGTAGTTAACCCCAACAGTAAAAGACTGTAGCCAAACAAAAAGCTTGAGACAGCTAGTCGCATTTTTTGCACCAGTTTTTTTGGGGTTTACGTCTAGAAAAAATGAAAAGTTAATTTAAGTGTAACATGAAAAAATTCAAAACCCTTGTTGCTGTGCAAATACTCTTTATTTTTGGAACGTTAAGCTCCATGGCCCAATCGAGAGCCCGATTAATTTCGAGAAGCAGCTTAGAGGATGAATTTTTAAAAGAAGCTATTGAAGGTCAAATTCAAGAGGGAAAACCATCGTCAAGACAAGTGCCCACGATGGGAATTAATTTTAATGACTCAAATGGAGGTAAGGGGACCCTGCCTTCGGGTCAGCTAAAGGCTGACCGAGGGGGTAGTTTTGAGCGTAAGTTAAGGGTCTTATTGGATCCCGGGCATGGTGGAAAAGACGACGGGGCTCGAGGTCACCATGGAGTCATGGAAAAAGAAATTTGTCTCAAAGTAGGTAAAATGGTGCGAAGAGAACTTGAAAGGTATTCAAAGCTTCAGGGGATGCCGATTGAAGTAAAGCTCAGCCGAGAGTTCGACGAATTTATTCCTCTAAAAGAGAGAGCTAGACTCGCCAACTTTTGGGGAGCCGATCTGTTTGTGAGTATTCATGCCAATTCTTCCCCGGCTCCGAGGGCCAAAGGCTTTGAGGTTTACTTTTTAAGTCCTGAGGCCACGGATGCGGAAGCGAGCAAACTGGCGCGTTTAGAGAATCAAGCCCCTCCTACTCCTATTAGTGCTCAAGTGATTTCTATTTTGTCGGATGCGACAACTCAGTATCATGTAGCCGAAAGTAGTCAGTTGGCGGAGTCTATGTTTTCGGCTGTTTCTCGTCGATTGAGTTCCAATGGAAGGGGTGTCAGACAGGCTCCTTTTACCGTGCTCCATGGCACTAACATGCCTGCGGTTTTAGTTGAAATTGGCTATGTGACCCATGTTGAAGAGGCCAAAAATCTTATGAGGGATAGCTATCTAAAAAGTATCGCTAATGCTATAAGTTCCGGCATAGTTGAGTTTGCAAACACACCAAGAAAGTAAAAGTTTATGACCAGAATTGATGGAAGAAATCCGAATGAGTTACGTCCCGTAAAAATAACTCCTCACTTTTTATCTCATGCCTCAGGTTCTTGTTTGATAGAAATGGGCGGCACTAAAGTGATCTGCAGTGCGATGGTTGAGGAGAGTGTTCCCGGGTTTTTAAAGGGTTCTGGAAAAGGGTGGCTGACCGCTGAATATTCGATGTTACCTGCTAGCAGTAGCCAGCGGATTCAAAGAGAAAGACAAAAAGTGGGTGGAAGAACCCACGAAATTCAAAGGCTCATTGGAAGGTCTTTAAGGGCTTGTATCGACTTGAATCAACTAGGTGAAAGATCCTTGTTGGTTGACTGTGATGTGGTTGATGCGGATGGGGGTACTCGCACAGCCTCGATTACGGGCGCCTATGTGGCAGTGATGTTGGCTATCAAAAAGATTCAGCAAAAATCCCCCACTTTGGTCCCGCTGACCAAGACAGCCGTAGCTGCGGTTTCTGTCGGGATTGTGAAAGGAATTCCTTGTCTCGATTTGAATTATGAAGAAGATAAGGACGCCGAAGTAGACATGAACATTGTGAGAACTGGATCCGGACGGTTTATTGAGGTTCAGGGAACCGCCGAGGGCGTTCCTTTTGATGATGAGGCTATGCAAAGTTTAATTCTTCTCGGGAAAAAAGGCATAACTGAACTTCTTGAAATTCAAAAGAAGGTTCTGGAATCTTGAAGTCCTTACTTATTGCAACGACCAATGCCGGAAAATTGAAAGAGTTTCAGGGGTTGTTGCGGGGGCACTTTCAATGTGAGCCCCTTCCTGCCCATGTGGTCGCCGTAGTTGAAGACGGGAAAACCTACCAAGAAAATGTTCTTAAAAAAGCTAAGGGATACTTTGAATTATTCAAAAGACCTGTTCTAGCCGATGATTCAGGTCTTGAATTAGATTGTCTCAACGGTGCCCCTGGGATTGATTCGGCTCATTATGGGGGGGAAAAACTGACCTGGAAAGAACGGTGGAATTTCTTATTTCAAGAACTGGCAAGCTTGGGGATAAGCCGGCCTAAAGCCCGTTTCAGATGCGTGCTTTGCTACTATGATGGGGTGGTTCCCCCTCTCTTTTTTGAAGCAACAACGGACGGTTATATTGCTCAGGGTCCTTTAGGAACAGAAGGATTTGGATACGATCCTATCTTTTACTCCTCAGATTTAGGAAAGACCCTGGGAGAGGCCACCCCCAGTGAAAAGTCCCTGGTCAGCCATAGGGCCAGAGCGGTTAAGAAATTTTTAGACTGGTTTCAGGATAACGTCACTTGACCAGTCGCCTGGGCGAAGGTAATTTCCAATTCTTCAGTAGGTGCCCAGGTAGCTCAGTCGGTAGAGCAGAGGATTGAAAATCCTCGTGTCGGCGGTTCGATTCCGTCCCTGGGCACTTTTCTTTATGAACGCCCAGTTTAATGAAAACGGTTAATTCTCAGTTCGTAGGCACATGGAAACTTATCAAGTGCCATCATGAATTCGAAGATGGGACTTTTTTCTATCCATTCGGGGAACTGGCTCAAGGCATTTTAGTTTATACGGTTGAGGGTTACATGTCGGGTGCCCTGATGCAAGCCAATCGAATTCCGTTTAAAACGCGAGAGCTTTTTTCGGGAACCGAAGAGGAAAAAGCGTTAGCAATGAAGGGATATCTCCATTACGCCGGGAAGTTTGAAGTTCATCGAGAAGAAGTTTGGCATCATGTGGAACTGAGTTTATTTCCTAACTGGATTGGAACTATCCAGAAGCGGCGGTTTCAATTTTTTGAAGACAAATTGAGCCTGAGTGTAGGACCCTATGTTGCTCAGGGAATTAAACAAACTGCAGTCCTTCTTTGGCAGCGCTGCAATTGATACCCCGCATTTGACTATAAAGCTATTAAGATGTTAACCCCAAAAGATGCGAAATCTAGTTTTGGGGATCTTTTTTTTCTTGTTCTCGAGTCATGGTGTGGCAGCAAAACCTTGGAGTCCAAGGATTGTGCTGGGGACTCACGGGATTCAATTTTTACCCGCCAAATTACATTTATCCCCGTTAGAGACCAAAGTCGAAATCCTGGAATCTGAGGCGTGTGAAGCAAAAGTTCAATCTTCAAGTTCAGTAACACTCTCAGAGAATTGTGAATTCTTGAGAGGGGTTTATCAGTACTCCTTTAAGCGACCAGGATCAGAAACTGTTCTTTCTCTGTTTTCAGAGTTTCTTGTCAGACGAGGCGGAGTTAAAAGTTATGTGTTTCTTGTGAATACTCCGACCGTATTTCCCAAAAAGCTTGCGACTGCTTTTTAATTTCGTCCGGGGAGAACATCTGCAATTTTTTGGATGGTGTCAGGTATTTCAATTCTGGAAATATCGATTTTGGCTTTAGACGACCAGTCTTTTAAATTTCTTGCACAAACCGCCCTGACTGAAGTGACTAATTGTTCATTGAGCGCACAAGCGCTATAGAATTTTAAAGCGTCTCGAATGAGGTAACTGTTCTTATTTAGTCGATCTGCAATGTCTCCAAATATTTCACTGCTCTCAATGACGGTTGGGGGCACATGGTGAAAGTCTCCTTCTTTCGATAGTTTCAAAGATTCTATTGAAGGAAGTCTAAGATAAGAAGATTCTAGATAAACTCTAAACTTTTTCAGCTCTTTTAATCGAGCTATTTGCTCTGGATCCAGATTCGTTCGAGTAGGAATTTTTTTGGCTCCCATGAGTTCGGGCATTAAACTGTTAGGCATGGACAGCGCGGATTCTTCTTGAAGGTGGATTTTGGGTTGGGGTTTTAAGAAGTAAAACCCAACACTAGCCAGAGTGATACCTATCAAAGTAAAAATCAGTGATCTATATTTCATTTTACAAACTCGGGTTGAGGATCTTTTCGAGTGGCACCATAGAGTAGTCGACTTGCGGCATCCGCGGCAGAGACCTGAATAGCTGAGAGCTCGGTTTGTGAACAACCATAGCAACTTTGATAAAAATGGTTCAACAACATAGCTTCAAGATTATAGGGTCCATTGATGTTAGATTCGCAGGCGTAATACCCCGCAAAGTCTCCCGAGTTGCACTTAGTGTGAGGGAAACCAGCATTAGAACCATTACCATCGCTGTGCCTCGATTCATGGAATAGAGTCCCCAGTCTGAGAAGTCTCTTGGCAGTTGAAGTTGCACTCATGCTTTGAAGTCGGGAACTGTTAAAGAGCCCCTCTCCTATTTTGATGATGCCTACCCGAGTAGAGTTAACTAACACATCGGTATCAGCCACATTAACCGAGTAAAGAATACTGTTCTTCTTCCCTTCTAAATAAACGGCACTGCCTGAATTGGTCATTACTGTAACAACCCGATCAAAAGGGGACTGGAAAGCTGCAAATTTAGTGGGGGAATAATAATAATTATTCGAGACAACGGTTCTTTGAGCGTCGGAATCGTAACTTTCTCCTACGATGTATTTAACTCGACTGACTAAAAATTGAACTAAGGCATTTGGAGAAAGCTCTGGAAGGTCTATTTTCTCTAAATCTTGGCTAGTGACATTCGAAAACGATAGGTTGCCAATAAATTGAAGGTCGTCGACTAGAAGTTCTTTTTGTTCTTCAGGGACTGTAGAATCGAATTTAATTCCATAAAGGTCATCTTTTTTAAAAAGTCCGCAGGAGCATAACAAGTTCGCTGCAATCAAATAGAATCCCCAACGCTTAATCATAAACCGCCTTTGCGAGTTCCAACTCGCTGACACTTTCATCCCGGGCGAGCGGAACTGCAAGTCAAGGGCCATGAAAAACCGGCAGATAACACCTTGATTTTACAAGTGTGTTATTACTGTATTCGTCAAATCGTTAAACAGCAGGTGACAAATTTGGCTGGGTTCTTTGATTTTTTTAAAAGTTTTCGTCGAAAACAACCGACTCTTTCGAAGCTCCAAATCCTTTTTGGTACTCGGTAACTCGCTTTTCAAAAAAGTTGGTCAAGGGTTGAACGTCTTGCAGAACCATGAACGGAAATGGATTTTTCGCAAAGTATTTCTTATTCATCCCGAGCTGTACCAATCGCTGGTCGGCACAGTAGCAGAGATATTCCTTCATGAGTTTGGGGGAAAGCCCACTCACTCCAAAGGTTAAAACGTCTTCGCAGAAGGCCATTTCGACTTCGATGGCTTCTTCGATCATGGTTTCTACTCGTTCCTCCAATTCTTTCGTGAACAGTTCTGGGTATTCACTTTTGATAGCGTGTATGGCCTGCATGGCTGCTTCAATGTGCATCGTTTCATCTCGGAAAACCCAATTTGTGGCTGTGGCTAGTCCAGGTAATAGCCCCTTGTTTCTAAGGAAATAAACATAAGCAAAACTTCCGAAGAAAAACAGTCCTTCCACGCAAGCTGCGAAACAAATGAGGTTTTCCACAAATTGCTGACGTTTTTTTGGGGTGTCCAACTTATCAAGATGATGGATGGAATCCATGTATTTAAAGCAGAAATCGGCTTTCAATTTGACCGAGGGAATGTTTTTGTAGGCATCAAAAGCTTCGGCTCTTTCGGCAAGGTCTGGCAAATAGTTGTCTACCAAAAGTAAGTAGGTTTCCACATGAAGCATTTCATCAAAGAGTTGCTTCCCAAGGAACATTCGGTATTCCGGGCTATTAACATGTTTATAAAAATTTAAGACGAGATTGTGTGCGACCAAATTATCAGCCGTAGCAAAAAAAGCTACTAAGCGCTTGATGAGGTGAGCTTCCTTGGGGTTGAGTTTATCTCGAATGTGTTCGTAATCGATTGAAAAGTCGATCTCTTCAGTCGTCCAGATATTTTTGATGGAGTCCTTGTAAAGTTTGAAGAACTGCGGATACTGCATTGGACGAAGAGTTAAATTTAATTCGGGGCTGAGTAACATGATGTCTCCTTATTGGCAGGCTTCGCAGGACTCTGGATTCTCCAAAGAGCAAGCGATAGCTGCTTGAGCTTCGACCTGGGATACAGTTGTTTTCTTAATGGATGTTTTAGCTCTCGATCTCAAATAATAAGTGGTTTTGATCCCCTGCTTCCATGCGTGCATGTACATGGAGGAAAGTTTTCCAATGGAGGGGTCCTCTAAAAACAAATTAAGGGATTGTGATTGGCAAATGAACGCTGACCGTTCTGCAGCCATATCGATTAAGTTTTTCTGCGATATTTCCCAAACAGTTTTGTAGAGCGCCCGAATTTCCCCGGGGATTTCCGAGATCTCCTGAATAGAACCTTCATGCTCAATGATTTTAGCACGAATTGCAGGTGTGTAGAGTCCGAGTCGCTTCAAGTCATTAATCAGATACCGATTCACATTAAGAAACTCCCCACTTAGCGTCTCTCTTTTAAAGAAATTTGAGACCTGGGGCTCGATGCTTTCGTAGCTCCCAACGATGGAAGCTATTGTGGCCGTGGGAGCAATCGCAATCAGTAGACTGTTTCGCAAACCGTGAATTTTAATCTGTTGGGCTAGCTCATCCCAATTGTAGTGAAGTTCTGGCATTTGAGGTTGAAATTTCTTTGCCAGATGCACTTGAAGGTCGCCATCGGCATATCTTGACGCCTCAAAAGCAGAGAACTTTCCAGACTCTTTAGCCATCTTCATGCTGGCTTGAAGGGCATGGTAATAGATAGTTTCTGAAATCTGCGAAGAGAGTTCTTTAGCTTCTTTTGAGTCGAAGGGAAGTCTCATTTTGAAAAAAACATCCTGCAGACCCATGATTCCCAATCCGACTGGCCGCCATCTTTGGTTAGACGATGAAGCTTCTTTAGTTGGGTAGAAATTGATGTCTACCACTTTGTCTAAGAATCGAGTTGCGATATCGACTACTGACTTCAGTTTTTCAAAGTCAAACTTGAGATCTTTAGTGACATAGGCCGAGAGGTTGACACTGCCCAAGTTGCAAACAGCCGTCTCTTCTTTTGAAGTGACCTCTAGAATCTCAGTGCACAAATTGGAGCTATGGATGACGTTATCAGGTTCTGCGGTTTGGGCTGATCTTAAATTGGCCTTGTCCTTAAAGCACATCCAACCATTTCCCGTTTCCGCTAAGGTTTGCATCATTCTTGAATACAAAGCTCGTGCCGAAACTTTTTTCATCACTTTTGTGGTCTGCTCGTAGTGTTCGTAAGCCTTCTCAAACTTTTCTCCATACGTTTGAGTGAGTTCTGGAGCATCGCTGGGGGAGAACAACGACCAATCGCTGTCTGATTCAACCCTTTTCATGAAAAGGTCCGGAATCCAAAGAGCAAGATTCAAGTTGTGTGTTCTTCTCTCCTCTGCCCCCGTGTTGTTGCGAAGTTCTAGAAAAGTCTCGATATCGGCATGCCAGGGCTCAATATAAATAGCAGCTGCCCCTTTTCTCTTTCCTCCTTGGTTCACCGCATGTACCGAGGAATCAAATACCTTTAAAAAAGGAATGATGCCATTACTCAGTCCATTAGTGCCCTTGATAAGAGAGCCTGAGGATCTAACTGGGGTCCAATCTACTCCTAAACCGCCTGACCATTTAGAAAGCTGGGCACAATCGGTGATGGTTTTATAAATGCCTTCAAGACTGTCGTTCGCGACAGTTAATAAATAACAGGAACTCATCTGTGGATGTCGAGTTCCCGAATTGAATAAAGTGGGGGTTGAGGGCATGTACAAGAACTGACTAATGATGTCGTAAAATTCAATGGCTTCGCTGATGGTTTCAGAAAGGCCCAAGGCGACTCTCATAAACATCCATTGCGGACGTTCAACGAGCCTTCGAGTCCTGGGATGACGAAGTAAGTAGCGGTCTACGATAGTTTTCAAACCGAAATATTCAAAGAGATCGTCTCTCTCGTGACGGATAGCGAATTCAATGGCTTCAACGTCCTGCTTAGCGATAGATAAAATCTTATCACTTAAAACACCCAGTTCGGCAGCCCACTTCAAATAATCTCTAAAAGCCGAATCTCTCCCGACCTCTTTTCGAATGTTCTCGGAGAGCATTCGGGCTGCAACTTTGGAGTAGTTGGGTTCGTCTGCCATGAGCATGACAGCAGTTGAAATAGAAAGGTTGTCTAGTTCTTCGGTGGTACTTCCATCGTGAAGCCCAGCGATAGTTCTCTTGGCAATTTCCAAGGACTCAACATTATTAATCCCGCGGCAAGCTCTGTTGACCGCATGGAGAATTTTCTCAATTTTAACGTCTTCTTTGGTTCCATCTCTTTTGATAACTTGCATTTTGTTGTTCCTTCAATGCACTAAATCCACTGCAAAAATCACAGAATAAAAAGCCCTCTTCTCATTCTGTTTCCATCTAGAGAAGTTCTCACTTACCACTCTTAACATTTAAGAGAATGTGCGCTGTTCTTTAAAAAAAATCGCGCGAGAAATCATCACTTAACATGAAACTAAAGAAGGAAAAATTTACTGTCAATTCACTTCATTTTGACGCGATCATTTATGCCTGTGGGTCGGGGTTTTTGAACTGTTCTAACTGTAAAAAAACAGGCCCCTAAAAAAGCCTAAAAATTATAGCGACATCACGAGAATTTATCGACGATTTATCCTACCAATGAGCCACCCATTTGCGTTCCACCTAAAAGATGCAAGTGCAAATGGTACATGGTTTGGCAAGCATGGTCCCCACTGTTGAAGACGGTTCTAAAGCCTGATCCCGCTATTCCTAGCTTGGCAGCAATTTGTTGTGCGGCCTGGAAAAGGTTTTGGAAAACAGCGCTGTCACTCACTGAAACATCTAGCACATCAGTGATATGTTTTTTGGGAACAATCAGAATATGAACTGGGGCTTGAGGGCTGATATCTCGAAAAGCAAAGACGTTATCATTTTCATAAACCTTTTCAGAGGGTAATGTTCCAGAAACGATTTTACAGAAAATACACTCTTTAGTTTTGAAAGCTTCGGTAGGACTCAACATGCCCTTTCTCCTTTAAAAAACTAGAACTTGCCACAAGAAAGAGTTAAAAAGCAACTCAGATAGTTTAAATCTTTTAGTGAGATCCAACGATGGTCGATTGGGAAAAAATATTACTGACCAAGCTAAGTCAAAATGCAATTTTGGGGGCTGAAACTCCTAAGTTAGGGGCTGCTGCTGTTTTAGTTCCTATTGGTGTGAGGCACGGCGCAACGCAACAAGAGATTCTTCTCACTAAGAGAACTGCACAAGTAGAAACCCACAAAGGTCAGATCAGTTTTCCGGGGGGATTTTTTGAAGTTTCGGACCCCTCGTTATTGGCCACCGCTTTACGCGAAACTTATGAAGAGGTTGGGCTGACCCAAAATCAATTGGAAATTTTGGGGCCTTTAAAGCCAGTGCAAACTTTAAGAGATGTGATGATCTACCCCTGGGTGGCTCGAGTTCAATTTCCCCAAGAGTTCCAATTAAGCCTAAGAGAGGTTGAGAGAACTTTATTTCTACCTCTAGAGCGACTCCTAAAAGAGGGGCTTCAACCTGTACGGGTTGCTGTACAAAAGCAAGGGGCCACCTTTCATATTGAGAGTATGGGTATTGAGTGCGATCGGGAACTCATTTGGGGGGCTAGTGCCAAAATCCTCGAGCAGCTTTATCTCTATCTTAAGGAAGAACCTTTTTAGCTTTTTGCTTTAAATCCTTTTCCGATGAAAAAAATCTCACGGCTGTGTTTGCGAGTACTGTCGGGGCGCAGAAGTCTCACCTGAGAGAAGTTAGTTTTTAAAAGTTTGTTGAACTCTTCGAAGGAGTCGCCCATAAAGAGTTTTACAACAAAAGTACCGCCCGGTTTTAAGTGTTTTTCGCAGGTTTGAAAAGCTAAGGAAGCAAGTTCAAAAGAGAGTGCAACGTCTCTGTCATGAACTCCACTCGTTTTTGGGGCCATGTCACTTAGAACCATATCTACTTTACCGCCGCCCACATGGGGGGACAAATCTACATCTTCGATGGACTGATGAAGAAAAACCAGTCTGGGATCTTGAACTTGGATGGGGCTGATATCTACCGCAATGACTTTACCCTCTGTCTTTGAAAGTTTTTTTAGGCAATATTGAGTCCATGACCCCGGGGCTGCCCCCAAGTCTAGAACAGTCTTTACTCCTGAAAAAATTTTTTCTCGTTTGTCGATTTCTTCTAACTTGTAAACAGAGCGAGCTTCAAAGTTTTCTTTTCGGGCCTTTTTTGTGTAGGGATCGTCATTCCAATTTCGCATGAGAGCTCCGTTTATAGTGTTCTTTTTTGATAATCCTTAAAGTTACCACCTGACATGGAAAGATGGCACAGAGAAAAATCATAGCGAATGGGGTCCTCTGCCGAAATTTCCCTCAATTTTTCAGTGACCGATTCGACAGTTTTCCAATTAGTATTTTCAGTGCGAATCCATTTCAACTTTTTTAAAGTTTGAACTAGATGGGTATCGAGCGGCAATAAGAGTTCACGGGGAGTCACTTTTTTCCAAAGACCCAAATCAATCCCATCTTTGGGCCGTACTACCCAACGCAAAAACATATTCAATCTTTTGCAAGCGCTACCCTGTTGGGGATCTGAGAGCAGGTATTTTAAATTTCGATTTCTCACTTGGACCCAGCATTTCACATTTTTGGAGAGAGGCTGAGACCATAAGCCCTGAACAAAACCTGATAACTTAAGTTTCATTGGAACTGACTGATCGGGAGTTCTTGAAATAAAAAACTGTTCCAGAGAACCTTGGGTTTTAAGAGCTTCCCTAATCCAGTGGGCCAAAATTTCAATATCTTTTCCTGTGGTAAAACGGTGCTTAAAAGTCGGCCATAAATTTAAGGGGGAATCAGAAATCAGATATTGATAGGGGTTCCTCCCGAGCGGGGCTAAGAGTTTCTCTCCGCTTTGGAGGATGGTTGTTACATTGCCGTAAGAGATGAGAGCCACTAGAAAAGCAGCTACTTCCTGATCTTGAGGATTTGAGAAAGGATAAACTAAAGAGATCGGATCCCGCCGTCTCCGTTTTTCTTGGTGGTAATCTTCGTAGGCTAGCTCTAGGGCTTGCTTAAGGAGCTGGTTTCCCGGTTTTGCCATAGGTCGCTAGCTATAGCCTAAATTTTTATAAAAATCTCGGAGTAAAAATAGGGTTCGTTTCTTTATTTTGAGGGTTTGGCTATAATGACGAACTAATCTTTGAGGAGTGAGTCATGAAACCTTTAATTCTAGCGATCGACCAAGGAACTACGGGAACTACAGCTCTTTTATTTGATGAGCACTTTCAGGTTTTAGGAAAAGTAAATCATGAATTTCCCCAGCATTTTCCTGAGAGTTCATGGGTTGAGCATGATTTGAATGAAATTTGGTCTTCAGTGGTAAAAGCAGTGAGTGATGTTCTCAAAGAGGCCCATATTTCCGGCGAAATGATTTCAGCCATCGGGATTACGAATCAAAGAGAAACGACTTGTTTGTGGCACCACGGTGCTGAGGCAAAACCGTTGCATCGAGCGATAGTTTGGCAAGACAGAAGGACTCATGAGTTCTGTCAGAAACTTAAGAAACAGGGCTGTGAGCGAATGATTCACAAAAAGACGGGACTTTTACTGGATCCCTATTTCAGTGGGACCAAAATCCATTGGCTTTTAAAAAATGTTCCTCAGGCTAAGGAGCTTGCTAAGGCTGGAAAAATTGCTTTTGGAACCATCGAATCCTATTTGCTTTATAGAATGACGGGTGGAACCCACCGAACTGAGCCATCAAATGCCAGCCGTACCATGTTGATGGATCTTAAAACCTGCCAATGGGATGACGATCTTTTGAAGCTCTTTCAAATTCCAAAACAGATTCTGCCTGAAATTGTTTCTAACGATACGGAGTTTGGAAAAACAAAAGGGTTCCCTGGTCTCCCAGATGGCATTCCCATTACCGGGATGATTGGAGACCAACAATCAGCCCTTTTTGGACAAGCATGTTTTGAAAAAGGAACTGCCAAGTGCACTTATGGAACCGGAGCTTTTGCTCTGGTCAACACGGGAACAGCCCCCATTTTTTCTAAGAATAGACTTTTGACTACAGTCGCCTGGAAATTTGGAAACAAAACTTTTTACGGGATTGAAGGGAGTGCGTTTGTGACCGGGGCTGCCGTTCAGTGGTTAAGAGATGGTCTTGAGTTATTTGATGAGTCGGCGCAAGTGGAGACGTTAGCAAATTCAGTGACCGATTCTGACGGTGTGGTTTTTGTGCCGGCTCTTTCGGGAATGGGAGCTCCTCATTGGTTACCTACGGCGACGGGGCTATTAACTGGAATGAGTCGCCGAACAACTAAAGCCCACATTGCTCGAGCTACTCTAGAGGGTGTTGCGTTTCAAGTGCGTGAGCTTCTTGAAGCTATCGAGAAAGATTTTGGCAAAAAAATTAAATTTTGCAAAGTGGATGGGGGAGGAGCTGCTAATGATCTCATGATGCAGTTTCAAAGCGATCTTCTTGGTTGTCAGATTATCCGATCCAGAGTTTTAGAAACCACGGCTCTGGGGGCAGGTCTTCAGGCGGGACTAAATATCGGGGTTTGGAAAGACCTGGAGGAAGTTCAAAAACTTTGGAAAGCCGATAAGACCTACTCTCCCCAAATGGCGAGTAAGAAACGAAAAGCCGAAGTGCTCCGTTGGGAAAAGGCGATTAAGGCGGTGAAATTGCTTTGTTGATGAAGTGAGAGATTAAAATAAAATCTCATCACAATTTATCAGCCAGTTCTTGAATATGATCGATGGGGACAAGCTCTAAATTCTTAACGTCATTGACCTCTTTAGCAATCTTACGAGGTACATAGGCTCGCTTAAGCCCTATACGTTCTGCCTCTTTGAGACGAATTCCCGCTTTGGGAACGCTTCTCACCTCTCCTCCTAACCCCATTTCACCGAAGAAAACAGTTCCAGAAGGCACGGCTCTGCCCGTATAACTTGAGATCAACGCTGCAGCTACTCCCAAATCGATTGCAGTTTCTGTGACCCTCAATCCCCCAGCAATATTTACGTAAACATCCTGATCAAAGAGTCGAAAGCCCCCTCGTTTTTCAAGTATGGCTACTAATAAGGCTACTCGATTGGGGTCTAATCCTAAGGCAGTTCTACGTGGCATAGCTAAGGAGCTCCCTGACACTAGCGCTTGAACTTCTACCAAAATAGGCCGCGTTCCTTCGACACTTGCCACGATCACAGATCCGGGAACCGTATCCGGCCGCTCAGAAAGAAAAAGCTCCGAAGGGTTGGTAACCTGCTTCAATCCTTTACTGGCGATTTCAAAAACGCCGATTTCATTGGTTGAGCCAAATCGGTTTTTGATAGATCTTAAGAGCCTAAATGACTGAGAAGATGTTCCTTCAAAGTAAAGAACAACATCAACCATATGTTCTAAAACTTTGGGTCCGGCAATAGCTCCTTCTTTGGTGACGTGCCCCACTAAAAAGGTCGCCATGTTGCGAGCTTTTGCCAATGAAATCATTTCATAAGCACATTCTCTCAGCTGTCCCACACTTCCGGGTTGAGAGTCGAGCGCATCGCTATAGATGGTCTGAATAGAGTCAATGATGAGCAAATGGGGGGTTACTTTTTCAATGTGACCGATAATTTTTTCTAAGGTGGTTTCACAAACTACTAGAAGATTTTCAGAGTTTACGCCGAGCCGCTGTGAACGTAGAGCGATTTGCGAGGCCGACTCTTCTCCACTGACGTAGAGAATTTTGTGTCCAAGCTTGGCAAATTGGTGAGCCGCCTGAAGAAGGATGGTCGATTTTCCGACCCCCGGCTCTCCTCCTAAAAGAATAGCACTTCCTGGAACTAGCCCTCCTCCCAAAACATTGTCGAGTTCTGACAGGTCTGAAGCAACTCTGGGGAAGTCTTCAGCTATGATTTCCGAAATAGGCTGAGGGTGGGTACTTGTTGAAATGGAAGTAGGTTTTTTCTTGTTGGAACCCACACTGCGTTCTTCAACGACACTATTCCATTCTCCGCACTCTTGGCATTTTCCCATCCACTTCGAATACTGCTGCCCGCATTGCTGACAGACATAAATGAATTTTTCTTTCATATCGCCTTGTTGTGGCCCTCAAGCCAAATCAAGTCAAGCGAGTTAGGTTTGCATTGCGCCATAAATAGCTGCTTTGCACTAACCAAGAGAATTGATTTTTTAATCAAGTTCTATAAACTAAAAATATAGGGCAAATTTTCCTCCAGTAACAGTCGCCCTTCAACTTCATCTCCCTAAAAAAATAATCCTATGAGACATATCAAAACGGAGCTTTTGACGCTCTTGCGCCGTCACGATCTTATGCGGGCAGCCCTTTTTGCTGGGCACGTTCAGCATCCTACGTTTCAAGACAGTTCTTATGTCGATAAGATTCTTGAGATGGCAGCGAAAGTATGGCACCGGGCGGCTAGATCCAAGTACGATTCTCTAAAAAAAGCCGAAGCCATCAATTATGTATTATTTAAGTTTTATGAGTTTCACGGCAAGAGTGAGAAGTACAAACAGGTCATAGATGATCCAGAAAGATATTATCTTCACCGAGTTTTAGAAAATAAAATTGGTAGTCCCCTGACTCTCACTTTGATTTATGCGATTATGGCTGAACAGGTCGGGATCGATTATGAAATTTTAGCGTTACCCTCTTACTACCTCATCCGTGTTAAAGGAATTTCAGAAGAGGTTTATATTGATCCTTTTGATCAGGGTAAGTTTTTAGGGCAAGAAGATTTTCAGAAAAAATTCCGTTCAGCTATGAATCGGAATCGAATTCTTTCCACCAATCTTTTTGTAAGAATCGGACCGCAACAATTGGTAGCCAGATTACTTCAACAGCTTAAACATATTTATATTCTTAAGGGCAATGCGGTTGAAGCTTTAAGAGCCGTTGAGATGCTGACTGTAATTTTTCCCGAATCTCCCGAACTAACTCGAGACCGAGGGGTACTCTATTGTGAGATGGAGTATTTCACTCAAGCGATGAAAGATCTGAAAACCTATCTAAAAGCACGCCCCACAGCCGACGATGTAAATGAAATCAAAAAGCTGACTTCGATGCTTAAAGGGTATCGAGAAATTGTAAATTAAAAGTTTAGCCAGTCAGATTCATGACCTTTTCGGCTATTTTGCTCGCAGAAAAACCATACTTATCGTAAAGCTGCTCTGGGGCTCCAGACTCTCCGTAGGTATCTTGAACTCCCAAGCGTACGAGCTTACCGTTCCATCCCTCCTCGGCTAGAACTTCAGAAATCGCAGTACCAAGCCCGCCCACCACATTGTGGTCTTCGGCAGTCACAATCAGCTTACAATTTCTAGCTAGAGTTTTGATTAAGGTTCGATCGATAGGTTTGATAGTATGAATATCGACTATCCAAGGGTTTAAGTGAGCTAGGGTTTTCGAGGCTTTGACGCATTCACTGACGGTACTCCCAGTGCCTATCAAAGCGATCTCTTTTCCTTCATTTAAAACAATACCTCTTCCACATTGAAAGTCGGACGTTTTGTGAAAGTTGGGAAGCTTCTGTCGAGTCAGTCTTAAATACACAGGCCCTTCGTGTGTAGCTGCAAATCGAACTGCAGCTTTGGTGGTGGCGTCATCTGAGGGATTTAAAACAATCATGCCGGGCAGTCCCCTCATGACATTAATGTCTTCAAGTCCCATTTGAGTGTAACCATCGTCTCCAATGCCAAGACCGCTATGAGTTCCCACAATCTTAACATTCGCTTTTGAGTAGCCCACCGAAACTCGGATGGTTTCGTACCTTCCCGCAATAAAAGCCCCGAAGCTGCAACAAAAGGGAATCAATCCGGTAAACGAAAGTCCTGCTGCGGTCCCCACCATGTTACTTTCGGCAATCCCCATTTGGAAAAATCGATCCGGAAATTCTTTCGCAAATAAAACACTCTTAGTACTAACCGAAAGATCAGCATCAAGTACCACAATTTTGGGAAACTCCTTTCCCAAATCACGAAGGGCTTCTCCAAAAGAGTCTCGTGTCGCCTTTTCTTTGGAAGAACCTGTAGTAGGAGCGCTCATGATTTGTATCCTCCGTTAAGATCTAAAAGAGCTTGTTCTAACTGTTCTTTATTAGGAGAGACTCCATGCCATGCAATGGAGTTCTCCATAAATGAGACTCCTTTGCCTTTGACAGTTCTTGCAACAATTAAAGAAGGTCTTTCTGTTTCCAGCCGTGTTTTTTCGAGAGCACCGACAATTTGGTTGAAATCATGTCCATCAATTTCTTGAACCGACCATCGGAAAGCCCGCCATTTATCTGCCAAGGGTTTCAGGTCCATTACCTCTTCGACATGCCCGTCAATTTGACCATTATTGTTATCGATAAAAACGACCAAATTATTCAATTTGTATTTTGGGGCTGAAAGAGCAGTTTCCCAAACTTGTCCCTCTTGAGTTTCTCCGTCACCCATTAGGCAGAATACCTTAGAGTCTTTCTTCTGCTGTTTTAACCCCAGTGCAATTCCTTGAGCAATGGATAGACCTTGTCCAAGGCTTCCCGTAGAGGCTTCTACAATCGGCAACAAAACTCGGTCGGGATGGCCTTGAATGCGAGAGTTAATTTTTCTAAGAGTAGAGAGTTCTGATTTAGGAATAATTTCTCGTTCAGCCAAAACTGCATATAAAGCCGGGACCCCATGACCTTTGGATAAGATAAATCGGTCCCTATCTTCCCAGAGGGGCTCACTCGGATTGCTTTTCATTTCATGGAAGAAAAGAGCGACAATAATGTCAATGGCTGAAAGAGAACCACCCGGGTGACCACTACCCGCCTTTTCCAGCATTTCTAAAATGTCGATCCGACATTTCTTAGCGATTTCCTTAAGTTTTTCTGGGGGAAGCCGTTGGGGAAGTTTTGAGTCTAGCATGGGCAGCTTTATAGACCCTCCGGCCCGTATAATCAACAGTTGGGTTACAACTTGCACGGCCTTCGAGTTTCAGCTAGAACCACCGCATCATGGCAAAGTTTTTTGGTATTAGTTCTTTAGTGAGTATTGTTCTATTTGGGCTAACCGTTTTTTACGGGGTTCAGGGGGTTCCCACCCATATGTTGTGGGGTCTAGGAACTTCGATATTTGCAGCTCTTTTGCATTGCTTAGTTTTTGCTATTTTCACGGGGTCGGGAAAAGACACTAGGCTATTAGTGGAGGACTTAAGCCTAAACCAAGAGTACGTTAAAAGAACAAAAGCCTTTAAAAAAGAGGTATTTCCCCCTGCTCTTTATGCGATTTTCTTTTTACTGATTTTAACCACATTAGGCGGAGCTGCTTCCAATGCGAATCGAGCGTGGATGGGTTGGGTTCACGGAATTTGGGCGACCTTCACCATTTGGTATAACATTAAAACCTTTTGGCTTGAGTACAAAGCTATTGGGACTAACAGCGAGATTTTAAAAGATCTCAACGCCAAAGCTAGCCAAGTGGTGGGTCAACAACCTTTGGAACCCAGTGAATTTACTCCCGGCAATGACCCGCAAAAAGTCGCTGACTTAGAGTGGGGAACTCATGTTTATGCCTTTGCTCGGTTTCTTGGGTTTTTAAGCTGGAACACTTGGCTTGTTTACTTGTACTTCAGATTTATTATGGGTGATCTTAGAACCCCACTGTGGCCTTTTATTGTCACAAGTGCTTTTCTCTGGAGCGCAGGTTGGTTTTTGCGCGAAAGATACAAACTGTACCGACCTAAATTTCTTTAAGTTATCAAACTGCTTTTTGTGTTTTGCTTTCTGTAGACCGTTGAAACTCAAGTTCTAAATTCTTCATCAGTTTTTCCACATTGGAGTTGTTTCTCTGATTAGAGCTTTGGGACTTTCGGTAATCGATGAGAAACTGATAGAGGTGGGATTGGTTTTTGTTCTGTTTGGCCATTGTTTTGGCGAGCAAAATCACAATATCATAAGGAACGCGAGACAACCATCTTTGTGGAACTGAGCGCTGATAAGTATAAAGTGACCTAATGACCCTGATGACGTGTGTGGTATTTAGTCTGACGAAGGTTGGAACGAAAAACTTAAAGGAATCTCCAAGTGCATTTTCCGAAAGAGTTTTTGACTGAACTGCAACCGAATTGCAGAGCCTGCGTTTGATGAAGTCGTTATATCGGTTGATTTGGAGAAGGTTCAAATAAATATTTATTTTGTTTTGCTTGGGCCGTTTCATCTCCCTTACAAAAAGCTGCCAATAAACATATTCGGCCCGAGTTTGAAGGAAGCTGGGCCAGCGTAAAAAAAATCGATAGGCTAAAGCAAGTAACATTCCTGCGGCAAAGCCAACGACATGGGCCACATGATCGACACTGTCGACACGATCCGGGAATAGCTGAGCAGTTGAAAGAACCAATTCCAACAAAATAACATCCACAAAGAAAAACCAAGAGGTCTTTAGTGATACAAATCCGCGACGGATGGGCAACCAGAAGAAGTATTGAGTGCGAAACCTAAAATTGAAAATATAATAAGTTCCCATAAGCGCAAAAAGCCCAGCACTAGCTCCTACATGGGGCACGAAATCCGAGATTTGTCTTGCAGTGATAACACTTACCCAAAGCCCAAGAGTTCCACCCAGTAGAAAAATGATAAGGGAACTTAAAAACGGGATAAAAGTAACGCAAATTCTGACCCCGGCAAATACACCCACCACGTTCAAGATCAAATGAGTCAATGAACCATGTATAAAGTTGGCCTTAATCAAACGAGCGAGGTCCCAATCTCCCGTCGATGGAGAAACTGTGAGTAAAGGCCTGTGAGAAAGGTATTTTTCTGATTCAGGATCTAAATGCGCAGTAACGGAAGGCCTTTCTGGTAAAGCGTTTTCTATGGCTTCTACATACTCAGAGTCCTTAGAAATAATTTGGTAAGTCAAAAGATAGCCCAGTATTAAAGATAGAACCATGACAAAGGAAGGTAGCACTTTGGGCCTAAGTGACTGGGGAACTTCCGGATTTAAAGGTACTAGAAGAATCATTTCACACCATGAATTTTTTTTACGCAGCTTTGGGTGAGTCGGTCGTGTAAGGACTGTTGATCTTTATTGAAAGCTATATAGAGATAGCTGATTCCACCCGAGGCAAGGGTGCAAAGTGCCGCCAAAGCCATTCTAATAAACGCTTCCCCAGGGCGCAGTTTTTTTCCCGTTTCACGATTTAGAACCTTTAACCCTAAAAGGAGTTTTCCGGGGGTTCCTCCTGAAAAACAGGTAGAAAGTACGTAATAGCAGTAGACAAAAAAGATTTTGAGGGTGATTTCAAAAATAAAACTAATATCCGTCGAATGAGTTGCAATTAAAGACCCCAAGTAATGTATTGAGGGGTTTGAAATAAAATAGTCAGCGGCATGGGATAAAAACACTTCAAGCGCCCGAGATAAATTTTGGAGTCCAGTGATCGCTAGATAAGAAAGGATGAGATCTACTACGGTTGAGGCCAGGCGAATCATAAATTCAGCGTTGGGGCAGTTTTTAAAATGGTCCTCTTCCGCTCGTTCGAGCTCTTCGAAAATTTTCGAATTTAAGTTGTGATGAGCCGGTTCCATTTTATGCAGCCTGTGGAATTTGTTGTTCTAAAACTATTTCGTTTAGGAATTGCGAAACAAAATACCCGTCGTCCCTTGCTTGAGTTAGGAGGTCCGGAGCTAAAGGTCGATTAAAATTCGTGGTCACCCCTTTTATCCGATCCATTCTAAATAATCGAAAGGCTAATTGTTTCCATTGAGCTTCTGTCACTGAAACAGTTTGGTTTGTTGATGGGTCTACCGAGAGGAGATTTGAACCCCAAAAATAAAAGAGGGTACCCAATTCGAAAACGGAGGGATGTAGAGAATCAAGAGAGTTTGTGAGAGTTAAATATTTCAGGCAGTGAAGAGTGGCCAGTCTAGGAAATTTATTATCAAAAAGAAATTTAGCATATTCTTTTTCATCTGCATTTATTTGAGATGAAATCGATTCGTTGAATTTAAATTGATTTACCTGCAAAAGCTCTTGTATTCTCTCTTGGCGATTCGGCCAAAATAATTCCACGACGGGCTTTATTTTTTCAAATAACTCAACCTCACAACTGGTGATGAGAAATTGAATTGCGACTCGATTCGCTGTTTCCACAGAAATTGGAACCGTTTTCTGTTCCAGGTTTTCAAAGAAAAGTTGGGTAAGAGCTTTGTAGTCCCGCACTAGAATTGAATCCGAAAGTTCGGAAGCGGTAGGGGCTTCTTTGGGTGAAGTCGTGTTTAATTCTGAAATAACCTCTGGGATGGAATTTAGAGCAGTTATGGGATCGGCTTCCAAATCGATATTTCTTTCTTTTAATATCTCTTTAACTTTCGAAAGATTTTCAGGGGCGTTGGGTTGAAGGGATTTCGTTGGAAGGTCGGTTAGATCTTTTAAAGGAGCTTCTTTAAAAATCTGAGGTAGAGAATGATGCCCGTTTAGCTCTAAATCTAACAGTAATAGACAGTAAGTGCTTTTAGTGGAGTCATAGCTTTCGACTAATGGAGATGACTCATCGATAGGGTGCTCTAGAATGGCTCCCATTTCCTCAATAGTCAGGTCTTGAAACTTATTTTGATGCGCAAAAGGCTCTCGAGCTAGATTTTCAAGAAGCTCCTGAATCACCGTGGAGAAATGTTCTCGAGAAAAATTTAAGAGTGTTGCACTCATTGTTTCACCTGAAATTCTTTACGAATATTTTGTTGCAGATTTCTTTTGATTTGATTGAGCCACTGTTGAACTTCTGCCTCTGGCATTTCCATGGCCCGACTCAGTTCTAGGGTGCTCGTTCCATTGAGATGTCTTTCCAGTAACTTTTTGCTTTCGGGATCCAGCTGGGCTAGGACACTTTCGAAAGTTTTCCAAATGGCTGAGGTCACCTCTTCCAAAACGACCTTCTCCAGTAAATCTTCAACGTCATCAACAAACTCTGAATCGTAGCGTTTCATAGTATTTCATTCTCCCCAATCAATGATGCGCGGTAATGCGCCGCATAACCTATTTATCGGCAGCGCTAACGCAACGCTTAATAGAAAAAAAGGTTTCGGGTGAGGTTTGCTGTGGTAGACTGGTGCTCAAATCGGATAAAGTTATGAAATCTCAAATACTTAAGTTGGTTTTCGGAGTTGGGTCAAACGTGAAGGTTTTAGGGGTCTTGTTCGCGATGCTGTTTTTTGTGGGCTGTTCCCAGCAAGAGGTAAATCGGGACGATCCTGATAGCTTGTTTAACGAAGCTGAATCTATTTTTAAAGATGAGAGGTACTTGATAGCTGTCGAAAAATATCGAGACATCAAAAACAGGTTTCCTTATAGTTCACGAGCGGTAGATTCTGAACTCAGAATTGCCGATACTTATTTTGCGCAGGAGAATTATTTAGAGGCAGAAAGTGCCTATGAAATATTCAAGGAATTGCATCCCACCCACCCTAGAAGTGACTATGTCCAATTTCGAATAGGACTTTCTTATTACAAGGAAATTCCGGATAACAGTGCGAGAGACCTAAGCGCTGCAAACCGAGCCATTGATGGTTTCGCTGTTCTGATTGAAAAATTTCCAAAGTCGGAATTTGTCTCAAAAGCCAAAGAATACTCGTCTGAGGCCAGAAAAAAACTAGGCGAACATGAAAACTATGTGGCCAATTTTTACTATGAAAGAAAACATTTTTTGTCCGCTTCTTATCGTTACGCGTCACTGTTAAGGGACTTCCCTAATATGGGTTATGATGAAGAAGCTCTGTACCGATTGGGCCAATGTTATTATCATATTCGTATGTACTCGAATGCTGGCGAGGCACTTAGAAAATTGCTAGCGCAGTATCCGAACTCGAATTTCAAGTCGGAATCAGAGTCCATATTGGAAGAGTTAAAAAAGAAAAATTAACTAAGGATAATTTCAATGCCGATGATGCCCAAGACTCAATCGCTTGAAGAGTTGTTGCAACTAGCTCGTGAAGACATCAATCGTAATCAAATTTCAACCGCTGAAAAGAACCTTGAACAAGCGATACTTTTAAACAATCAATCTCCTGAGGCATTTCATCTTTTAGGGAATGTTTATTCCAAACGTGGAAAGTTCAAGAAAGCCATCCTTGCATTCAAGAAGGCTTTGCTTCTGGATCCAGCCCATACGGAAGCTGCTATCGCGTTAAGCAGCTTACAAAACGATGTGGGAAATTACAAAGAAGCTGCAATGGTCTACCAGAATGCCAGAAAGAGACTAGAAAACACGCAGCCTGGGTTTGATCCAAGAATCAATCAGGGCCTGGCTAAAAGTCATTTTAATCTCGGAATGGCTTACATGAAATACGAGAGATTTTTAGAGGCGCACCATGAATTTTCTAAGGCTTTTAATTTGGAGCCTGAAAATATTGTGAGTGCTATTCAGATGGCTCGATGTCTTTCAAAAACAGGCAATAAAGAAGGGGCATTGAGTTTGTTAAAAAAGGCAATAGAGACTCAACCCAAGCATGTCGAAGCTAAAATTCAATTAGGAATTCTGTACCATTCCCTGAGGAAACTCAAAGAGGCCTATCGTGAATGGAAAGAGGCTCTACTTTTAGATCCCGAAAACAAATCAGCTCAAATGTATTTGAGCATGTTCGACTATGAAATCACACAATCGGGTTCCCATGTTCAAGCAGAGACTATTTCCTATTAAAAACTTTTCCAAGAGGAAGGTTCTGAGCTCCTATTGTAGGCCTCTAGCTGTTCTAGCTCTAGCGTTATTTTGTGGAACGGCTCTTTCCCAACCGGAAAGCAATCTCCCCAAATTTTCCCAGTTATCCACTGAAGAAATTTCATCTTGGGATGACTACTCAGAGCCTTTTCTTATTGTGCGCTCAGCTAAGAAATTTCATTTGTCTGTAGCTGAAATGACTGAGTTGGTGAGAAGTGAACTTAAGAAAAATTCTCTGAAAGTAAAAACCGCGTTCTCAAAAACCGGAGAACCGATTGAAAACTTTCTTTTAGAAAAATACCAGTTACCCGATCAAATTTCTGAAGAAAAGCAAATGGAAGCGATCCAAGAGTGTAATAAAGAAAAGTGTTTAATGAAATTAAGAACCGAGACCGAGGTCGCTCGGATTGTTAAGACCAAAAAGAAAAAAGACACTTACCGCCAAGTTTTATACGAAAGATTAAAAAGTTATCTTCAAACTAGAGAGCTGATGGGTTACGAGGATAGAAAAAGCAATGAGCCCTATATCATCAAAATGGTGGATCTGATCCCCACTCTCCGAATAAGCTCAGGGACTTATCAATTTCTTAGGAAAACTCTTTGGAAGGCTCCTCAAGATCCTGGAAAGCCCTCAGACTCTTGGATACGGCAAGAGATGGTAAATATTGCTCCAGACCAGATGCAGCCCATTTTAAGAATCTCAGAAGACATGGAGTTTCAAGAAAATGGCAGGGCGCTCTTTTTTGAACTTCCGATTTACACGAACCACTATTTCGATTCTTCTCTCAGTTTGTACGAAGTCTTCGGTGTGCCGACAAAGCCTGCGGAGTCGGCGGTGGTTTTCACCGATGTCATGGAGATCGACGAGTTAAAAAAATCCTCATTAATAAGGGCCTTGTTTAAAGGCAAAATGGTGACAGCAATTAGTAAGTACCAAGAGGAATTTCTCGAGAATCTAAGGCCAGTTAAAGGTAATAAATAAAACTACCTCCCCGTTAGGGCGCTCATCTTTTGTCCATACTTCGAGCTGGATTTGTGTGTTGAGCCGGTGTTGGATCTTTTAGTGTTCTCAGAAATGTTCGATGAAAGTACTGAGTAATCTATTTTTACCTGTGGGCTAGAAATTGAACCTTCAAGTTTAAAAGGGATACTGGGATATCCAGCAGAATTTTTTAACAACTTAAGTCCTGGCTTTGAGATTAGTTTAGAACTTGGAATCCACTGCCCACTTGCAACCAAAGTTTTAGCGTTGTTCCAGCTTAACTTAGGTATTCTCATTTCGTAGTATGGGTTTTTTGAATTTACTTCTGATAGGAAAACC
This sequence comes from Deltaproteobacteria bacterium, assembly GCA_900299195.1. GTDB lineage: Bacteria > Bdellovibrionota > FAC87 > UBA2466 > UBA2466 > UBA2466. The sequence goes on along the minus strand of OMIX01000098.1, from coordinate 54,519 downwards.
ACTCCATCTTGTTGGGAAAACTTGCCCTTGGTACTCAAAGGGATCTCTACTGAAGAGCTTTTTTTAAGAAAAGGCGAGAAATGATAAGACAACTTCAATTTGTCGATTATCTTTGTCGAAATAGCAGGATTTGAGAGATTTAGCCCCAAAACGGTAAAGTTCCCGTTAGTTTTGGCGGCTTCTGGGGAGTCTAAATCTTTATTGAGCGTGAAAGCATAGGTAGTCTGTGCCGAGAGTTCTCCTGTGACCGGTTGATGATACTCCGGGAAGAAAATACCAACCGTCTTTTCCAGGCTAACTTTTTTCAGGTTGATCGTTTGGTTGCAAGCTACAGTTTGGGTGGCGTTACTGCAGTTTCCTTGCGTGGTTAACTCTCCTCCCAAAGTGTCAGAAAAGAGTGGCTGCGAATGAAACGACAGCTTCCAATGAGGGATATGAGTAAATCCACCATCAAGCTCTAACAAATGAGAAAGGGTTCCTTTACTGAATCTAAAATTTTTAGATTTGAGTGAAGGACTTAAGGTGTCAAGCACGGTGACAGAATATGGGAGTGTCGAAAAGCGTAAGCGATACTCTAGTTTGGGTTGATGAAGTAGTCTTCCAGAGATGAGAGTTTTTATATTACCCAAGTTCAATTCACCCTTGAAACCGTGTGTTTGATTAGCTTCAGTTGTAAGCGAGAGGTAGGCGGAGGTGGGCAATCCCAGAGGTTTAGTAAATAGGCTACTGTACTTTAGATTAGCTTGTTCGAGATCAATGAATGAGACAGACGACAGTTTCTTCAAATTTCCTTGGTGAGTCACAAAACGTGTATCGGTTGTGATTTTAGTTAGCCCGTTTAGAAAAAACTTTGAGTTAGACTGAGCCGGGCTGAAAAGTGGAAAAACAACATCTTTGGCTTTTAATGACAAATCGATGTCAGAAGTCTTCCAATCTTTAAGGGCGCCGACATAGGAAAACATTGCTTCCACGGTTCCTTGTGTTTTGAGAGGGGGTAAGAGAGGCCAAAATTTCTCCCACTCAAGCAATGATGTTAAAGGGACCTTTCCTGTAATTTGAGCCGTCAGTTTTGGACCATCCAATAAGGTTCCTTGAATTTCAGTTTTCAAGTTGTTGAATATCAGTTTTCCAGAAATCAAATCGTATTTATTTTCTAACCCCTTAACGAAAAGGGATAACTCAAAAGGAACTAAAGTTGGTTTAGTAAATTTGTTGGAATGCTGGATGGTTGTCTCACTTAAATTGAAATTTAATTGAGACTCTGAAACAGCTGATTCCGATTTTCTAAATATTGAACTCAGGTTCAAAATTGCAGGACCTTTGATATTGGGATGATTGAGTTTAAGATTCAAATGATCGCAGGAAATTTTCCCCTCGTAATTGATGGTATTCGGGTCGAAACCCAATCCTTGCATCGAGGCCTTTAAAAAAATAACCCCATCCAGTTTTTCTAAAAAGGGAGATATTTGTTTTAATTCAGACGGCTCTGCGGACTTAACTTCTTTCGATGGTAACTCGACATCAAATGACCATTTTTGGGAGGCTAAATCATATTTTCCGTTTGATTGAATTCTTAAGGGGCCAATCCCTATTTCGGTGTTTTCAGTGGCTACTGAAGAACGAAACAGCGACAAACTTCCCTGAGCTTGGATCTCTGGAAATGGAAAATGTCCGATGGGAAACCATTCTTTAATTTGAAATTCATGTTTAAGTTGGAGTTGATCAATTTGATGGTATCTAAAATACGGGTCCTCCAGAAATAATTTCAGGGAAGCTTTTTTAAGGTGGAGTTCAGGTATCTCTATATTGTCAACGGTTACTTCCATTTTTGAGAGGCTCAGTAATCCTTTGTTTTTTAGAGAGACTTCGGTTGGAGGTGCCTCGTTTATTTCTTCTTTGTCCGAATCAGGGCTAGGGGTTTTCCATAGCCGAACTCTTTTAAGATTGGCTGTCAGTTGAATCGGAGGCCAAGCCAACTTAAGTTTGGAATCGAAAAAAATGTTATCGATAGTTCCTGAAAAGTGAAAACGAGAGGAATCAATCTTAACATTCTTGAGTTCTAAGAGGGATTTCTCAGGGGGAATCTGCTGGTCAAAAGAGATATTAATCCCAGTCCTTCGGGATTGAGACAAAATATACACGACAGTCGATTCCATCAAAGATTGGGAGGGCAAAAGAAACCAGAGGGTTGTTGCAGACGCTACCAAAGTAAAACAAAAAATTAACAGTAAATGTTTTTTGTTCATGGTTTTTTTCTAATTGAGATAGACTCAAATGATGAAAAAAAGACTTTTTCTTTGGGTTATTGTAAGCCAATTTGTGCTTTGTTCCCAAAGTTTTTCAGTTTCTAAGGTTAAAAAAGAACTCAAAAAGCCAGTCATTGTCAAAATTCCAACAAACGATTTTCCTAGGATGAAACTAAATACTCAGTTCGGATTGAATTTAATTTCCGGCTCTGCTGTGATCTCAGGTTTCCAGTTCGGGAAATTGTTGAGCCAGAAGACTGCGTTTTATTTGGGTCCAGAAATCTCTTTTATGTTGTTTTCTCCTGGTTCAAATCTAAACGTTTTGGTGGGAGGATGGCTTGAGAATTCTTTTTTTTCAGATTCCAGAAAGACATTCGACTTGGGGTTTTATGCAGGGGCAGGATTTGCCAATAGACTCTCCAAGGTAAAAACCACTAACTTCGTGGCTCTAGTCGATTTGGCTTATACCCAACGCTTTCAAGACAATCTTGCCCTTAGAGCACAGATTCGACCTGGATATTTAGGTAATACAGTCATCTGCTCCCTCAATTTTAATGCCCAATTTAGTCTTCCGTAGCGCGTCATCAAGGGTATGAGGTTCCCTGCCTAATGGTGACTTGACGTAAGGGTTATTGCCGAGCACATATTAAGAGTAAAAATTCTATTCCTTTTTCTGGGGGGTTTTGTGCTTAGCAACTTTAAGGGTTTGACGTTTGACGATGTGATCTTGGTTCCGGGATACAATGGTATTAAGTCTCGTCAAAATGTAACAACTTCGGTTGAGCTTTTAGGAAAAAACTTTGGAATACCTCTCATCAGTTCCAATATGGATACAATTACCGAGACAGAAATGGCAAATGCGATGACCGATTTGGGCGGGATGGCTATTTTGCATCGGTTTATTTCAATCGACGACAATGTGAAAATGTTTCGGAACTTAAAAAATAAAGACAAAGTAGCGGTTTCGATCGGAATTGGAAAGGATGGTCTCGATAGAGCGGAAGCTCTTATTTCTGCTGGGGCTACTATGATTTGTGTGGATGTGGCTCACGGACATTCTAAAGAAGTAAATCGTTCGATTAAAACGCTCAGAGAAAGTCATGGGAATCATGTTTTGATCATTGCTGGTAATGTGGCGACTTATGCTGGGGCTGATTATTTGGCTGCTGCTGGAGCAGATGTGATCAAAGTGGGAATTGGGTCTGGTTCCGTTTGTTCAACGAGAATTAAAACCGGTTTTGGAGTGCCACAACTTTCTGCGTTGCAAGATTGTCGAAAAGTAGATCGTGTTCTCATTTCAGATGGAGGCACCCGTTTTCCCTCAGATGCAGTTAAAGCCTTGGCTGCTGGAGCCGATTTTGTGATGCTTGGGGGAATGTTAGCGGGAACCGATGAGACTCCTGGAACTCAAATTGAAACTGAGATCAACGGCAAGAAAGTTAAGTTTAAACGCTTTAGAGGAATGGCTTCTAAAGAGGCCCAAGATGATTTCATGGGGGGAATGTCTGATTGGAAGACTGCAGAGGGAGTTTCCATTGATGTGGTTTGCAAAGGTCCCATGAAAAATGTCATCCAGGATATTATGGGGGGCATTCGATCCGGAATGACTTACTGCGGCGCCCTAACCATTAAAGATTTACAGCGAAAAGCTCAGTTTATGGAGATTACCCCTGCTGGAAGGATTGAAGGCACACCGCACGCTATCGGAAGACTCAACGAGCCAAATTCCAACTAAAGTTATTTGTGCTTTTAACGGTGTTTCCCAAGATGAAAATGGTCTACAATTAAACTATACCTTCGTTTTCTTCCCTAGAATTTTAGAAACGCGATTTTCCAAACAGAAATTTGATCATGATCTCAAAAGAAACATTCCTAAAAGTTTTTATTGGATTTGTTTTGTTACTGTTCCCCATGGGAGTGATGGCAGAGACTTCGACTGCGGGTGGAGGACGAGGTGGGCCTTTTCTGGAATACCACGCTAATCCGTTATCGCGGTTTGATCCAGGGGTTACCGGAAGTCCTATTGTGATTGGGGGAATTGGTTATGCATGGGCAACTTCTAAGTTTCGTTTAGGCGGTGGAGGTGGCGGTGGATTTCTCTGGAATGGTTCGGATAACTTATCCTTTGGTTTGGGTTACGGTGGTATGGTGGGTGAGTATGTCATTGGTAACTGGTTTAATGCCAGGTTGCTTATTGGTGGCGGTGGGTATTCGATTTCAAAAGTAACCTTTGAAACAGATAGTAGCAAAATCGTTCAAAAGATTAATTCTGGCGGTTTTATTCTTTTTCATCCGAGTGTGAATGCTGAAATTAAAATATATAGTTGGGCATCTTTAGTGCTGACAGCAGGTTACTTCCTTCCTAATGTCGGAAAGCTTCATGCTTTCACCTGTGGTGTTAACTTGATGTTTGGTACCAATCGTAGATGAAGTGACGTTAGTTATTTCGAAATCAACGATGTTAAACTTGTAAAGCTACTAAAGAAATGTGAGATCGCCGAATCTGAGTAAAAACCTTTCGGCCTCGCCAAATAGTACATAATTTCTTCAACACTCTTATCGTGTTCCATGCCTGCGCAGTGTCCAAGCTCGTGCCACAGAACGGGTTGTAAGTAAGATTGGTAAGATTCTTCAAATACCAACGGGCTCAATTCTAGTAGACAATAAGATCCGTTATAAGTGGCAAGACCTGCCTTTGAGGACTTTTGGTCTTGGTCTCCCAGTAAGGAGATGGTGAGCTGAAATTGAGCACTGCGGTTATCAAAGTAAAAAGTCTCAGTCCCGATGTCTTTAGAAAAATCCATTAACATCTCTGAGACGGATTGTTTCTGTGTCTCTGAGAGTTTGTCAAACTTAACTGACGCGGGCCAAGGCGCTGACGGGGCCCCTTTTTGGCCACAACCTGTAACTAAAACCAACAATCCGAAACCGAAACATTTAAGTAACTTCAACAAAACAACTCCCACTGATACTGCTGTTCGCTGCAACACCGCAAAAAGCTATTTGACCCTTAAACAGTGTTTCAAATACTGCGCCAACCGTATGAATACCGAATGCATACAAGGTGGTATAATACTTCTGTGAATATTCTTTTTTTAACTTCGAGCTTGGCCCCTCATTTTGGAGGCGCAGCTTTTTCTGAGAGTGCTCTCAGCTCAGAATTATCGAAAAAAAATCAAGTGACCGTCCTGTCCAGGCTTAACAGAGTCGATCCCGAATTTGCTAAAACTCAAGGGATAGGAAGGGTCGAAGCCTTCAGGCCCATAGAGGTCTTAATTGCCTATTTTTTTCCCTTCCACAGGTTGGCTAAAGCAGTAAGCAAGGCCGATATCTTTCACCTGAATGGTCACTGGTACTGGGAAAATTATTTTTTTGCCAGACTCTGTAACAAGTACCGTGTGCCGTATGTTTTTCACCCCCGTGGAATGTTGTGGGTGGGATACCGAAAACCAAGAATCAAAAAAATGTTCAATGTTCTTTTGGGAAATTGGATAGTGGCTCATGCTGCAAAGGTAATTGTGCTCAGTGAATTTGAAAAAGAACATTGTCGACCCTACCCGCTTAAGGCCGAAAATTTGGTAGTGGTTCCTAATGGAATCGACTCTACAGATCGAAGCCCCACGATGTCTCAGAGTTCTCAGTACTTTCTGTATTTGGGAAGGATTGAACCCAGAAAAAACCTCGAATTTTTGATTCGAGCCTTTAAAATTTTCTTCGATAAAAACAACTCCTGTGCTCTACGTTTGATGGGTCCGGTAGAGAGAAAATATGACGTGAGACTTCGAGCATTAATCAAAAAGCTAAGTCTAGAAAATATCGTTCAATTCGAGGAGCCCAAATATGGCGAAGAGAAGAATCAAGTTTTAAGAGGTGCTCAAGCGGTTATTTACCCCGCATTTGAGGAGCCTTTTGGTCGAACAGTCTTTGAAGCCTTTGCTGCTGGGACTCTTTGTTTGGTTCCTGAAAAAAGTGGGGGTTCAGAATATGTTAAAAAGTTTGTGCCCGAAGCCATTTACGAATCGAACTCAGAAGTAGCATTAGCAAAAAAAATGGAGGCTATTTTAAGCCTTCATCAGCCCATCCGTTCAAACTGGATTCAACAATCACAAAATTGGATTTCTAAAAATCTGAATTGGAAAGCCATCTCAAATGACGTGTTGGAAATTTATCAGCAGGTTCTTATTTAGGGCTCTTTTAGCCCAATCCCCTCATCTTCAGTCATAATTAAAAAAAGCTTCCCTTTAATTTCTATTTCAGTTCCGGAGAACTTGTTAAATATCACTTGTTCGAGGTAAATAAGAAGCTATGAAAACCGTGAAATGTCCTTGCTGTAATAAAGCCGTATCTTGGGAACACAATCCTTTTCGCCCTTTTTGTAGCGAGTTTTGTAAAAATCACGACTTAGGAAAATGGGCCAATGAGGAGTATCGTTTGCCAGTCGAAGAGCAGGATGGTGGCAATGAATCTGCAACAGAGGACTCAACTAAAACCAAGAAAAAATTGGATTAAGCTGCTTTATAGTGAACCGATTTTTTGGTTCCAACTGCTAAGTAGGCGACAGCAACTCTTTTAGATAGCCAAACCGTCACCCATAAGAAAAAGGCTCCTACGACAAACGAAAGTTTAACGTTAAATTGTTTAATCAGAAACCCTTGGAGAAGGGCTGCTAAAGGGGCCGAAGACATAAAAAACATTCTTAGAGCTGCATTAATCCCGCCCATCTTGGATTTTGGAATATTAGTTTGTCGCAGTAAGAAAGTTCCCATCGTAACGACGGAACTTCCAATTCTAGAAAGAGCAAATAGGGCTGCTAGAATGTAGGGTTGGTTGAAAAACAGTAAGGACAAACTGCCCGTGAGAGCAAAGAAAATACTTCCAAACACAAATGGGCGATAAAAGAAGTATTTCTGGTAAAGTTTTCCGGAAAGAAGAAATCCAACCACCCCCACTAGGCCAAATGCCGATGCTACAGTTCCATATTCCGAAGAGCTAAGATTCTTTTGTACTGTAAAATAGTAAATGACCGAAGGTGTGTTAGGAACTAAAGCTGACATATTCCAGACAAACATCATTAGGATGAAAGGACGAAATAGAGGTGACCCCCAAACATATTTGAGAGAATCTAAAAAGCTGTCTATCACTCCTCCTACCGTCATTTTCCTTTTATATTGGGTATGAATTTCACCCGAAATAATCTCGTTTAGATTTTTCATTTTAAGAACAAAAAAGAGCGTAGCGAGAAAACTAAAAATATTTGTCCATACGCAGGCTCTAATTCCGCTTGTACTCATTAGAATTCCCGCAATGAGGGGACCGAGAATTTGAATCAATCTTTGAGAAGATAAAAACCAAGAATTAGCTTCATTAAGGTCGTTGTCTTTGACTAGGGCGGGGATCAATTGAAAGGTAGCCACCGTTTCAAAAGTGATCATGAGGGTTTTAGCAAAAAAGATAACACAGAATACCGGCCAAAATTGAGATGTTTGGTAGTGTTCGAAAACCAAAAGAGCTAATAGACACAGAATTTGTCCCAAATCGCTAGCCAGCATCACTTTTCGCTTATCAAAATTGTCCACGGTGAAACCGGTAAAGGGGGCCATTAAAAAAAAGGGCAAAGTTAAGGCTAGATTGGCCAAAGACAACACCATGGGGTCGGTTGTTTTCTGGACGATGTAGAGGGGGATGGCGATATCAAAAATATTATTGCCTAAGAGAGAAATGGAACTTGCCGCCAAAAAGTTACGGAAAATAGCGTTCTTAGCGATTAATGACCCAGATTGAGTTGCCATGATTGTAAAAAGGAAGGTAGAAGCTTAATTATAGCCCGAATCAGCCCGTGACACGGAGTGGGTTTAGAGCCTTAAAAGCGGGTTTTGACGCGCAATCTCCATTTACATCTGTAGACTATCCGATTAGGGTCAAAAACCATGGGGACGCTTGATTTTCCAATAACTGCGGGTCAAATAGCCCAACGATTTAACGCAGAGCTTTATGGCGATTCTGAATCGTTAGTAGAGAGCTTAACCTCTGTTCAAAATGCTCAAAGAGGGACTCTTTGTTTTGTGGCAGATAAAAAAAGTTCTCAATATTTACAATCTTTTGAGAAAGGGGTTGTGGTCCTCACTACGAAAGACTTGGCCCGCTATGAGCTTCCATTGAGTTATATCCTCGTATCCGAGCCTAAAGTTGTTTTTGCGCAAATTGCTTCGGCTTTTTCTCCTAAAAAAGCGAGAGTCGGGATATCAGAAAAAGCCGATGTCCACACCTCAGCTAAAGTCGATCCCTCGGCTGCTATTGGTCCTTTTGCAATCGTGTGTGAGGGAGCTGAAATTGGTCCCAATACTCAAATTTATCCTCATGCTTATATTGGTCCCAAAGTAAAAGTGGGGGCTCAATGCGAAATTCACCCCCATGTAACTTTGTTAGTGAATGTTGTGGTCGGAGACAGAGTAAAGATTTTTTCTGGAAGCGTTTTGGGTTCAGATGGTTTTGGTTTGATTCAAGGGGATGAGGGGCATCTCGAAATGCCTCAGCTTGGGTGTGTAGTAGTGGAAGATGATGTTCGTATTGGTGCTCACTGCACAATCGATCGCGGCACATTGGGAGAAACTAGAATTGGAAAAGGTTCTAAATTGGATGATCAAGTTCACATTGGTCATAATTGCAGGTTAGGCAGAAACACGATCTTGTGCGCTCAGGTAGGAATAGCTGGCTCTTCGGTTCTTGAAGATGGGGTTATTTTAGCCGGTCAAGTGGGAGTTGGAGATCATATTACCATTGGAAAAGGGGCAAAAGTGGGGGGCCAAACGGGAGTTACCTCTGATTTGAAAGGAGGAGAAAGTTATTTTTCTACTCCGGCCATGCCGATGCGCCATGCCTTAAGATCCCATGTCTTTTACAGAGATCTTCCGCATTGGATTGAAAAGATCAAATTAATTGAAAAGGAAATACATGGAAATTCAAAATCATGACCTGATTCATCCTACTGCGATCATTCACTCTGGAGCCAAGTTGGGAAAAGGAACTCGGGTAGGTCCTTTTTCAGTTATCAGTTCAGATGCTATCGTTGGAGATAACTGCGAAATCCAAGAGAATGTAATTATTCGCGGCCGGGTTACGCTAGGTAATGATTGTAAAGTATTCCCTTTTTCTGTGTTGGGTGGAGAGCCACAGCACTTAGGATATAAAAATGAGCCGACTGAAGTAGTTGTGGGCGATCGGGTGGTTTTTCGAGAGTCAGTAACTGTTCATCGCGGTACCGTTATGGGCGGTGGAGTCACTCGAATTGGAAGTGATTGTTTGATCATGGCCTATGTTCACGTCGGCCATGATTGTCATGTGGGTAATAAAGTTATCATTGTGAATGCGTCTCAATTAGCTGGGCATGTGATAGTTGAAGATTTTGCGACTGTTGGAGGCCAAACAGGAGTTGTTCAACACTGCAGAGTTGGAAGATATTGTTATATCGGTGGAGGATCTCTCATAAGAAAAGATTTGCCTCCCTTTTTGGCGGGAAAAGGAAATGATTTTCAAATTCAGGGAATCAATCGTGTAGGAATGGAAAGAGCCGGAATAGACTCTAAGCGAATTGCAGACATGAAAGAAATTTATAAGATCTTTTTATTGCAGAACCTGACGGTCTCTAAAGCCTTAGAGAAAATCAGTGTTGAATTTCCTGAAAGTGAAGATGCCAAAGTGTTTTTAGATTTTGTCAAATCCTCTAAAGTGGGAGTCCACCGGTAAGAAAAGTGAATCGTGATGAAGCTTAGGACTAAAATAGGGATTGTTGGCACAGGCAGAATGGGTGCCCTCCATCTGACTAAGTTTGAACGACTACCAGAAGTTGAACTTATTGGAATTTTCGAGCCAAACTTGGAGCGAGCAAAAGAGCTTTCCCATCAGCTCGGAGTTCGAACTTACCATTCGCTCGAAGAACTTTTGTTTTTATCTGAAGCTGTGGTGGTTGCTAGTCCAACGCACACGCATTACGCGGTCGCCAAACATGCTTTAGAATCGGGATGCCATGTTCTTATTGAAAAGCCGATGTGTGAAACTGTTGAAGAGGCTGCAGCCCTAGATCATCTGGCTCAAGCTAAGGGCTTGATTTGTCAGGTTGGATTTCTGGAAAGATTTCGACTACAGGCGATGTTAGGGCAGGATAGAATTCCCTCCACTGCTCATTTGGAGTCCCAACGGCTATCTATGGGTGTAGGTCGAGAACCTTCCGTGGATGTCATCAGTGATTTGATGATTCATGACCTTGATTTGGTGTTATCTTTAGTCAAAGAGGATCCTATTCGAATAACGGCCGAGGGCTTTTCTGTCGTCACCGACTACTTAGATTTAGCTAAAGCTCGTTTAGAATTTTCCAATGGTGTTGTGGCAACCCTACAGGCGAGTCGAGTGGCTCCCAAAGTGGTAAGGTCTTTAAAGGTCATAAGCTTGAACTATTTTTCAGAGTTTGATTTTGTTACGAATTCAAAGTTTATGGCTCCCTCAGTGTTGATGAACTCCCCAAATTCAAACCTTTCTAACTTTGATGCTCTCGAACATCAGGCCAAGAGTTTTGTTCGCTCAATTCAGAGCAACTCAACTCCAATCATAACAGCTATTCAAGGAGCTAAAGTGATTGAGCTAACTCAAAAAATACGTGACTCAATAAGATTGACTCAAGTTCCGTTAAGAGCTTTGGCTCATGTTGAAACAACAGCTCTGATAAGAGAGCATTAAAATGAAAACTCGATTATTCATGGTGGCTGGGGAAGCTTCAGCAGATCTGCATGCAGCTGCCCTTCTGAAGGAGTTAAAAAAATTACATCCTGAAATAGAGTGTTTTGGTGTGGGTGGGGCTCGACTCAGGGAAGCCGGAATGAATATATTGCTTGAATCGGAGAGATTAAATGTTGTTGGCATATCAGACTGGTTTGATCGGGCGGGAGAGGTTTTAAGAGGATACAGGACTGTTGTTAATACGCTGAAAGCGCATCCCCCCGACTTCGCTGTTTTGTTAGACCTTCCTGATTTTAATTTGCGTTTGGCAAAGCTACTCAAACGTAAGAGAGTTCCTGTTATTTATTATATTTCTCCTCAAGTCTGGGCTTGGAGAAAGTATCGTATCCACCAAATCAAACGAGACATCGATTTGATGATGGTTGTTTTCCCATTTGAAAAAGATTTCTATGCTAAAGAGGGAATGAAAGTTTCTTTTGTAGGACATCCGTTATTAGAACTTCTAAACTCCAGAGCCAATTATCGGTCTCAATCTGAAATCGAATCAAATCCTCGAATTGCGTTTCTTCCGGGAAGTCGTAGGAGCGAAGTCAAATTTCATGGGAATTTATTGAGCCAGGTCGCTGAAAAAATTAAACGAAAATATCCAAACGCAGAGATCAAGGTTCCAGTAGCACCGACTTTAAACATTGATTTCGTGAAAAAGCATGTCTCAACAGAAAACCTCACTTTAGTGCAGGGCAATTCACATCAATTATTAGAGTGGTCTGATTTAGCTTTGGTGGCCAGTGGAACCGCTACTCTGGAAACAGCTCTCATTGGAACCCCTTTCGCTTTATTTTATAAAGTATCCCCCACAAGTGCATGGATTTGGAAAAACTTGATGAGCTACCGAGGATACATCGGAATGCCAAATTTGCTGCACGGTCGAGAAGTTGTGCGAGAATTTTTTCAGGAAAAGGCCAGTTCAGACGGTCTATTCGAAGAAGTAGAACGATTAATCCAGAATGAGCCATACCGAGCAAAGCAGATTTCCAGCCTACAGGAATGTAGAAAAAAACTGGGTGATAAGGGAGCTAATCTCAGGGCTGCTAAAAATGTAGCCGCCTTTTTTCAAGGCGAACCGAACCTTGAGGAGGGAGCGAGAATCTAAAATGAGTGCGAGGATCACTCAATTTTTTTGGATTATTTTCTTCCCGCTGTCCTGTCTTTGGGCCCTCGCGACCCATCTACGACGCAAATTTTATCCCTATTTCCTTAACAAAAAAATTAATATCAAAGTGGTGTGTGTTGGAAATATTCATAGTGGGGGTTCGGGTAAAACGCCGTTGGTTAAAGCCATTAACGACCATCTTAAAGATCTCTCTCCAGTGATAGTTTCTCGTGGTTATAAGGGCAAACTCTCCTCGACGGGTTCTCGTGTTGAAAGGGAAAATAAACAAGGGGTTGAGTGCTATGGGGACGAATCTTGGATGTTGGCCAATCAAACCGACGCTCCAGTTTTTATTGCACAAGATCGTTTATCGATGATTAAAAAAGTAGAACTTTCTTACCCGAAGTGCCTAGTTGTTTTGGACGACGGATTTCAAAGACTGTCGGTCTCAAAAGATATCAGTCTTATCTGCATCAATACTGACAAAAAGATCGAAGACAACTTTTGTTTGCCGCTTGGTGAGTTGAGAGAGCCTCTGTCGGCTCTTCGGCATGCAGACGCTGTTGTTTTAACCCCAGGCGCCAATGGGGGTGGGGCTGATGTTTGGAGAACTTTTCTGGAAAAAGCTTTTCCCAATCTTAAAATCTTTCAAGCCGAGCACAAAGTACTAGGATTGTTTTATGAACAAATGGAAAAAAAAATCGAACTTCATGATCGAATAGTGTCTTTTTGTGGTATCGCATCTCCGCAACGGTTCACCTCTGCTGTTCAGCAGCTTTTTCCTGGGTCACAACACCTCCAAAGTTTTCCGGACCATCATCAATATCGCGATGACGACTTGCAAAATGTAGTTGAGTTGGGAAATAAAAAAAACGGCAACATCTATGTTACTACCGATAAAGACTGGGCCAAGGCAGCCCCATTTTTTAAGATAAATCAGATACCTTTATTTAGTCTAAGAACAGAATATAAATTAGCTCAAGAATTCTGGAGTTGGTTGAGAGTTAAAATTGGAGAGGCGAAAGCGTGATTTGGCTTCTGAAAATGTTGTCCTTTTTCCTCGGATTTATTCCCGCTAAAGTTAGTCATTTCTTTTCTAGGGCTTTAGGACAATTTGTTTATCGGACCGTTAAATTTCGTCGAGACATTGTGACTGAAAATTTACAAATTGCCTTTGATAAAGAGAAAGGTGACGAAGAGATTCATGCGATTGCCCAAAAAAATTATGAGCACTATGCTAAGAACCTTTTTGAGATATTAAATTCGATCAACTGGTCTAAGAGAGATTATCTTGACCATACCGCCCTTCAGGGAATCGAAAATATTCAATCTTTACTTGAGCAAAAAAAAGGAGGGGTATTTTTGGGCACTCACCTTGGAAACTGGGAGTTCGCTGTTGCAACTGCGGCAGCTCACGGTATTCCGGTGGATGTGATAGTGAAAGAGTCTAAAAATAAGCAGGGACAAAAGTTTTTAGATTGGTATCGGAATCGGTTTGGAATCGGCGTTTTTTTTGAGTCTAAAACGGTTAGCGAAATATTCGACTCGATAGGTTCCGGAAGGTTTGTGGTATTTATTCTCGACCAATTTATGGGGCCACCCATTGGGGTTCCTGTGGAATTTTTTGGCAGGCCAGCGGGTACTGCAGCTGGTCTTGCTCTTTTTTGCGAGAAACGTGATATCCCTGTATTTCCAGCGTACAATTATAGAGATATTCAAGGGAGATTGTGCACCGTGATTGAACCGCAACTAGATTATGGCAAATTACCTGAGACTAGGTCCGAAAGAATTTACCATAGAACTCACATTTACAATAAGGCTATGGAGTCGATGATCCGAAAGCACCCAGAGCAATGGCTTTGGATTCACCGTCGTTGGAAAGAGTTTAAGGGTAAGTCGCGGTGGGAAAAAAGACTGAGCGGGATGGTAGGGCTAGTTCTAACGATCTTTTTAGTGAGTGCGTGTGCGAGTAAGGCACCTACCCCTACCGGCATCGCTTTGCCTCCAGATCCCACCATTGTGGCTCCCACCCTTGAAGCAGCTCTTCCAGGCGAAGAAGAAATCGAACAACCTCAAATGCCAATACAAAAACCCAAAGAACCCTCCAAGACCGGAGTAAAAAAGGTAAAAGAGGCTAATAAAAAAGTTCAAAATAAAAAAGAAGAGACGACAAAAACTATACCAGAGGAACATAAATCTTCGTTTCATGTGATTCCATCTCATAAGATTCCATTCGAAGTGGGTGAGAGAGTTGAAATGGATCTCAGGTGGTTAGCGATTCCTGCGGGAAAAGCGATTTTGGAGGTTCGCGAAGGACCTGTTCTTAACGGCCGTCCCACCTACCAACTGTGGGGTAATGTCTTATCTTCCAAATTGGTGGATGCCATTTATCATGTTGATAATACGGCTGAGTCGTTTGTGGACAGAGAGGCTTTGCTACCCTACAAATTTCTTCTCCACATGGTGGAATCTAAACAGATCAAAGAGACTCGAGTGGCTTTTGACCACGTTAACGGTAAAGCCTTTTACTGGGCTAAAAGAATATCTGAGCGATGGGGAAATTTAGATGTAGATAGAACAGATATTTTGATTCCTCAGGCCAAAGATCTATGGAGCGCTATTTACTACGCTCGATACCTCAATTATAAGCTCAATGAAAAGCAAAAGTTTGTTGTTTATGAGAATGGGCAAAATTGGGAAGTGGAACTTACCCCTGTAGCTAATGAGCTTGTGACCAGTAGAGTTGGAGCTTTCCAGTGTTGGAAGATTTTGGTGCACGTTTCTTTAAACAATGTTCTAAAACCTATGGGCGATGTTTATATGTGGCTCAGTGACGACTCAAAAAAGCACTTGGTTAAATTTGATGCAAAAATAAAAATCGGCTCACTCTATGGTCTTTTAACTTCGATTAAGGAGCACTAGTGAGTTTGTCGGCAGTCGTTATTACGAAAAACGAGGAGAAAAACATTGCTCGGTGTTTAGCTTCCCTTGAATTCTGCGATGAAATCATTTTAGTCGATTCCTTTAGTACAGATAAGACTTTAGAGATTGCCAAGAACTACACGTCAAAAATTTATCAAAGAAAATGGCAGGGGTATGTTGATCAAAAAAACTATGCTCTTGGTCTTGCCCATCATTCTTGGATTTTATCGGTCGATGCGGACGAAGAGGTATCGTCTGAGCTGCGAAGAGAGATTCTTGAACTCTTAGGAGGCAAGCCTACAGCAAGTGCGTATTGGGTTGCCAGAAGGACTATTCATTCCGGTCAGTGGATAAAATATGGAGGTTGGTATCCTAATCGGTTAGTCAGACTTTTCGATAAAACTAAAGGCAAGTGGAACGGGGGGGCGGTTCATGAGTTTTGGCAAACCCAGGGGCAAACCGGAAACCTTGAGAATGATTTGATCCACTATTCTTTTGATAGTATTTCCGACCAAGTAGAGCGAAACAATCTTTACTCTAGCTTAGGCGCCAAAGCGCTGCTAGAAAACCAAAGACATTTTTCTTTGTGTAAACTTTTTACTAAGCCTATTTCAAAATTTATAGAAACCTATTTGATTAAACTTGGTTTTCTGGATGGTTACCGCGGTCTTTTTATATCGGTTTCTGCTGCTTATTCCGTATTTTTGAAGTGGGCAAAACTTTGGGAGTTAACTCAGGATGAGAAGAGGAATTAAAAAGGGATATATCGTGGCTATTGATGGGCCTGCGGGCGCCGGAAAATCCACAGTGAGTCGGCTTTTAGCTTTAGAGCTGAGTGGGAGATTGTTGGATACGGGAGCTATGTATCGAAGTGTTGCCTATTATGCCAGTCACAAAAATATCACTACTGCGACCGGTTTTTCCAAAATTGCTCGAGAACTCACCTTCGGCTACGATGCCAAAAATCAGTCTCTTTTAGTTAACGGACAAGAGTTGGGACAAAGGCTAAGAACGCAAAGGGTTAGCGGTCTTGCTTCGAAAGTGAGTGCATTCAAGGGAGTTCGACAAACTTTAACTGCTTGTCAGAGAAAACTCGCCAAAGCCTGGGCTCAAGATTGTCCAGTTATAGTTGAGGGAAGAGATATTGGAACTGTAGTGTTTCCTAAGGTGGATTATAAATTTTATGTGACCGCGGATCCCAAGGTTCGGGCTGAGCGAAGATATCAACAACTAAAAAAGCAGGGAAGCAAAGGCATCTCACTTAAGGCAATTTTGAAAGCTAATATTGACAGGGATAAACAAGATTCTGGTCGAAAGCACGCCCCGCTTAAGTGTGCCGAAGATGCTATTGTGGTGGACACTTCAAAAATGAGTATCAATCAAGTGGTTCAATTTATGACAGAACATATTAAAGGACGTATCAGTTTGGTGGGGGAGTAACGGCTTACTTATTGGTTATTCATCATCGTAGTTGCGTTTTTGCCCGCTAAGGGCTTCCATGCTTTTGTGGGCCGCTGCAGTCATCTTTTTAAGCTCATCTTCGTAGGCTTTAAGAATGAGTTTTTCCATAGCATTCCTCATCTCACTGTTAAGTGGATGGGCGATGTCGCGGAATGTGCCGTCTTTTCTTTTTTTACTGGGCATGGCAACGAATAAGCCTGTATTACCGTTTATTATTTTTAAATCCCTAACTACGAAACAGTTTTCAAAAATAATAGTTACATAGGCCTTCAGTTTGTCTTCATTTACCGGAAATATTTTAATCTCGGTGATTTCCATGATGTTCCCCTTGGTACGGTTACAATGGCAATCTCAAAGTTGCTTTATTCAATGTGTCGTATATGTTTCGGCAAAAATACTTTTACAGTTGTTAGATCGGAAAAAACCTTGAAGATCTTTAGAGGTTTTTTGGAGTTTTTCTAAACAATCAAAAACGGCGAAACAAGTGGAGCCACTTCCAGAGAGACCGGAGTACAAGCATTCAACATCATTTAATTTTGTGAGAATTCGTCTGATGTCGGGGTAAAGCTCAGACACCATCGGTTCGAGATCATTTTTTGCACTTTTCAGGTAGGTTTCAAAACTGTTTTTGTTGATTGTGCCATTTTGAAAAGGATGAGTCTGTGCAGAGAAGGGTTTATTCAATTCTTTAAAAGTTGAGAAAATACGTTTTGTTTCACAACCGAAAGGGAACAGAACTACCAAAAAATAAAGATTTTTGATTAATTGGGAATCACATTTTATGGGGAGAACATTTTCACCCACCCCACTTACCCAAGCAGGGCTGTCATATATGAAAAAAGGAATATCGGCTCCAAACTGACAAGACCAGAGGTTTAAGGTGGGTATTTGAAGTTTATTTTCTGATTTTAGGTATCTAAGCAAAGTGCCAACATTCGATGAGCCCCCACCCATTCCACCTCCGATGGGAATTTGTTTTTTGATACATACATCAAAATCAAGTTTCGTATTGGGAAGTGCTCTCAAAACTTTGCTAACAATGTTATTCGCTTCATCGGGCAATTCAAAGATAGGGAATGGCGCGCTTTCATCCCATGTTAAAGAGACCTTTCCCGATCCCGGACTGATTTCGAGCGAGTCCCCGAAACTCAAAGGCCAAAATAAACTTTCTAGTAAGTGGTAACCATCAGCTCGTCGACCGACAATCGACAACCCCAAATTAATCTTTGCAGCTGAATGTAGATGTTTACGCATATCTTTATTTAACAGGTGCCCACTTTTTAGGCATTTAAAACTTAGAATCAAAAACACGATTGTATACAGACACTTATCACAGGACACCTTATTTCTTGGCTCACGTATTCCCCCGCACCTTCTAATAAAACTGACAGTTTATCCCCAAGCCTCAGCTATTTTCGTATTTAAAAACAAGTACTTGCAGCGATGTGTCCAGGGCACGTCTTTTGAATATTAGTGAAGTGGTCTTCTGTCGTTGCTGGTGAGTCAGCAGTGTTTAGGGGTGTATGAAAAATCGGCTTCAGTACATATATAGTATAACAGTTTTTTTAGGGGCTCTTGTTACAGCTTATTTAATGATGAATAATGACCTCAATGCCAGAGTTCCTTATCGCCCTATTCAAACTCCCAATTTAGTTACTGAGGCATCGATAGATCCTGCTTTGGGTTCACTCTTTGAGTTTGAAAAAGGGTTTGGGAAAATGACGGAACCCTCACCGCAAAAGAAACGTATTCCCAGTCAAATGAACATCAAGAAGAATAAATAACATCTTCCAACCAAGCGCAGCTTTTCTCGTTCTTCGTTTCATGATAACTAAAACCTAATGAAAGCCCTGTTCATTTCTGATGTTCATTTACAAGATGCCAATGGAAAAAAAACTCGCGCAGTTTTAGAGTTTCTTCAATCAAAAGCTAGCCAAGTAGATCATCTTTTTATTCTTGGAGACTTATTTGATGTTTGGCCGGGGACTACAAATTATCTCATCTCATACTTTTCTCCGGTGCTGGATGTTTTTAGAAGTCTAATTAACCAGGGCTGTTCTATTCACTACATCGAAGGAAATCATGATTTTCGACTGGGAAAATACTTTACTGAAAGGGTAGGAATCAAAGTTTATCCCTATTCCTTCGAGGCGGTGTGGAACAACCGAAAAGTATTCATTGCTCATGGAGATCTTGGTAATCCCTCTGAAAAAAGCTATCGCATTTTAAGGAAGTTGTTACGTAGTGATTGGCTGCATTTTTTAATTAAACCCATTCCTGGCAAACTGATATTTCTTTTGGGACAGAAAACTTCTCAAGCCAGTCGTAATTATCAGAAAACCAGCGATTCGAAGATAGAGCAAATTCGTAAAACCTATCGCGATACCGCTAAAGATTTATTTGAAAAGGGCTATGACGTTGTGGTCATGGGGCACACTCACGTTCCGGATGAGTTTAATCATCAGGTTTCTGATAGGCTTTGTTATTATTACAATACGGGTGATTGGGTTAAAAATTTTACTTACCTTGAGTTTGATGATGGAGAGTTTTATACTAGGAAACATCCTTTAACTGAGTTTTAAAAAACCATCGCAGACAAGACCCATGAAAAAAAACTCGTCCAATCCATTTTTCGAATACTGGGATGAGGCACCCCATGAATGGTCTTCGTTACTAAGTGAGAAAATAAAATCGGGAGTTTGCGATCTTAGGGTGCCTATTTTGTGGGGGGTTCACGAGCAGTCTCCGGGAATGAGTGACTTCTCAAAACAAAGTCGGCTAAGAATTGAAAAGCTTCTTTCGATTGCTCAAGAGCTGGGAGTTAGAGTTGAAATTATTCTGGGGTTTCCTTTTCATCCCCAATGTTTCCCAGCGTGGATTTCGGAGGAGTCTCTTAGAGAAGATATTCCCCACGTATTTTGGCAAGGCGTTCCGCCCTACTTTGCCAAACTTAGTGTCCCATCCCCGCGAGCCTCAAAGGTGAAAGAGGGATTTTTATCGTTTTTGGATGATTTGATTCCAATTTTGAGTTTGTATATCGCACCGGAAGGACCCATTACTAAACTAGTTTTGGATTTAGGTCCTCTGGAATTTTCTCAATCTCTTATTACAGCTCCCGAGTATGTAGAACATTTGGAATCGAGATACTGTAGTTTAGATGAATTTAACCGCAGGTTCCAAACCCACTTTAAAAACTTAAGTGCACTTACGACCCAATCGGGATCTAAAATTGCTGATGGTAAAAGACCTTGGCTATTTGCCCATGATTATCAATGGTGCCGTCAACAAATAGTCGAGAACTATTCACAAGAAATAGTAACTAAAAAAATTCCCGATCGAGTCCGGAGCGTTTTGGGTAAAACAGCAGGTTCAACGAAGGTTTCGTCTAGCGTTCAGTCTAACTTGGGTATTTGTTTTGAGAGCACTTTAATTCAAGTAGGCAATTCTAATTCCTTGAGTCCTCTTATGATTGGAAGTCAAATAAGCTCTTCAGCAGTGCAAGCTTTTCAATGGGCCAGCTCCTGTTTTGATCTATGCAAAATTAGGCCGGTTGATTTTACTTTTTCCCATCTTTTGTCGCCTCAATCTTTCGGGGACCACCCATGTGGATTGGTGATCACTGGGAAATATATGCAGAATAAACAGGCAGCTATGTTGGGAGAATGGGTCAATCAAGGGAAGCATCTCTTTTTTCCCATGGGAGTTCCACAATTTGATGAAAATCTTGAGAGCTTTGATTTTAATGCTGTGGGAAACCGAACTGTAGTTAAGTTTCACGGAATAGATTGGTTTAAAGTTTCTAAAAGTGGGGGCTTTTTCTACTGCCCTGTTCAAACCTCAACTTTTCAATCTGTGGGGGCTATTGAAAAACTAGTCGACACTTTGATCTCCCAACACCAAGGGGAAATAGATGGCTAGGTTATCCAAATATTTTACTCCTAATCTTCAGCTTGAGGATATTAATAGAATTTCAACCGCTTTGGGTTTGGCTCAGGTCCCTCTGACGTGGATAGAAAACCTAGCAGGCGAAACCGTTTTTTCTCAAAGCTGGAACCCTCAGACGGGAAATACGGGAGACAATAAAATCATTGTGGAACCCGCATCTTCCTCCCTCCCCCCAGAAAAGGCTTATAAAGGGGAGTCTATTTTTGAAAAACTCGTTCCCTTTCCTTTCTGTATTCTGTTCTCACGGGCTCGTCCCCATTTATTGATCCGGTTGAGTCCGGTAGAGTTTGAGTCCCAAGTTGAGCAATTGAGTTATCTAAGTCATCAACTTGAACAGGAGCTTTCACGATTTGAACTGAGTGCTCTTTGGGTACATGGTAATGGTGAGTCTATTCCTCTGCTTTTTCATTTTGTTCGCAAGAAGTTGGTTCGGGTCGGGACTTTAAGAGCTTTGGACGATTTAGTGGAGAGCTATAGTCTGAGAAAGTTGGCTCCGAGTGATTTAAGGCAGTTTTTCGGAACTAACGCGGCCTTTTTTGAGCTTAAGGTCATTGATTTCAGTCCTTTAGATAGTCCGTTGGCTAATTTGATTGAGGCCCTGCGAACCACAGTAAATGACCCGAGCCATCGGGTTCTAGGAGAAAATCTTTTACGCCTCGAGAACCCCGAAATCATTGAATTAGAGTTGTAAAACCTACCCAATCCTGATAGTTCATAGCCTAGTTGTGTCATCCTTGCTCTAATTTAGTTTTAGGGCCTGGGGTCCATAGTGGATCGCTGACCGAGAGGAGAAAAAATGTCATATCCAAGTTCCTATACTTATGAAACCGTGTACATTTTGAGACCCGGCCTTTCAGATTCCGAGGCTCAAAATATTCATCAGAAAATTGATAATGTGATCTCCAAGTTTCAAGGGGTTCTTAAGCATCGAGAAGATGCTGGGATCAAAGAATTGGCCTATGAGATCAAAAAAGAACGTTCTGGACGATATTCTACTATCGTTTATACCGGCAAAGGTGGAGTGGTAGAAGAAATTGAGCGTCACTTTAGAATTTCTGATGATGTGATTCGTTTTTTAACTGTTGCTCAAACTGCTGATTACGATTTTAACAAGGTAAAACAGCAAATCACTGCAGCTGAAGAAGAACTGAGAAAAAATCGCGAGTTCAAAGAGCAGAAAAAACGAGAAAGAATGCAGTAGTGGTAATTGTCGACAACGACTAGCTTTTTAGGTGGAAAAGTTGAACCAAGTTCTACTAACCGGAAAGATTAGTCGAGTCGGACACCTGAAGTACAGTCCTTCAGGTCTGGCCCTGCTAGAGTTTACTTTAGCTGTGGAACAGAAAGCCTATGAAAAGGTTTCCATCGGGTATTTTCCGGTGGTTGTTGCAGATAGGTTAGCTGAAGACTTAAAGGGAAGGTTAAAAATAGGGATGCCACTTTCGATAAAAGGAAGTCTCTACCAGAGAATGTACTCAGATAGGTCCGGCGGAAAAGTTGATGAAATAAAAATTGTTTTAGAAAATTTGGAGGAACAAAAATGAAAAGGTTCGAAAACAAGAATAATGATCGAGGATTTGATAGGGGCGGTGACTTTGGTGACCGTGGAGGAGAAAAACGCAGTTTTCAAAAAAGAAAAGGCTGTCGGTTCTGTACAGAGCCTGGCTTTATGATTGATTACAAAGATAAGCCAACTCTAAGTTCATTTATCACCGAGAGAGCTAAAATCGTACCCAGAAGAATTTCAGGGTTGTGTGCAGCTCACCAGCGTGAACTAACAACAGCCATTAAGCGGTCTCGACATTTAGCTTTAGTTCTATACAGCTCGGCACAAAACTAGGATCCATGAGAGTAGTAAACGACAGAGAAGACCCAATTGAAGTAAAATCAGTGGATATTTTTGCCCTGATTTCGCAGATGTTTTTGGTCTCAGTGGGGGTAGCCACATGGGTTTTTTCGCCCATGGTAATGATTTATTCCCATAGTCGTTTTTCTAATCCCTGGTCCAAAATAGCAAGTTTAGGTGGCGCGGTACTAGCTCTTCTGTTTTTAGAAGTGCCGGTATCTCAAGTCGTCATTGGATTTGTTGTAGGTTTGTTTGTGGCAGACAGCGTGGAAAGACAAGTAAAACCCTTTCAGATGCTTTCTCAGTCCTTGGCTTTAGCTCTCGCGGTTGCGTTGGGCTGTGTGGTTTGGGGATCCCTAACTCAAAACAAAGGTATTTCTGAGTTTTGGATGAGTTGGGTGTCCAGCCTGATGGAAAAGTTACAGGTTGGAAATCCAATTGGGCAGGCTATGAATTGGACGGCGCTCAAGGATTTAATTCTTTTTGAGGGACCGTTTTTATATCTTTCTGCCACTCTAATGTCGATTTGGATAGCGCTAGGCTCTGCCGCTCATTTTGAGTGGTTCAAGAGTTCTGAAAACATTTATTGTTCAGGGCGTCTTAAAAGTCTTCAATTGCCCAGATGGCTAAACATAGCTTTTGTTGTGTCATTTGTCTCAACCTTGGTGGGCAGGTCCAATGAACAGTATGTTTTGGGCGGTATCTTTAGAGTTTTGAGTGGATTTATGTTCATTCAAGGGTCTGTTTGTTTAGCTGTGTTGTTACAACAGAGAAATGTTCGAAAAGGTATACGAACTCTGATTTACATAGTGGCGACAGTGTTGGGCTTTTATGCTTTGGTGGGAATGGGCATTATGAGTCCTTGGATATTAAGAAGAAATAGGATTTCACCACAAATCCTTAAAGAAAATTTGGAGGAACAAATATGAAAGTAATATTACGCGAGGACATGAGTAATCTTGGTTCTGCAGGAACAATCGTTAATGTAGCACCGGGATATGCTAGAAACTTTCTCTTGCCGAGAAATCTAGCGATTCCTGCAACTGGAAATAATTTAAAACAATTTGAACATGAAAAAAGGCTCATGGAATCCAAGCGAGCAAAGAGAGTTAAAGAAGCCGAAACCATCAAAGCCAAGCTTGAGAAAATTTCCTGCTCTATCGCCAAAAAAGTGGGTGAAAATGACAAGCTTTTTGGTTCAGTAACAAATCAAGATATCGAGAAAGCTTTTGGAAACGAAGGGTTCACAATCGATAAAAAAGATATTCTTCTTACTGATCCCATTAAGGCATTAGGTGTTTACACTGTGCCTATTCGGGTTTTTGAAGACGTCGTTGCAAACACCAAAGTTTGGGTAGTTAAAGAATAACTTTAACCGTCTACTAGATTGTTCGGTGTATCTTTTAGAGCGTATTTCATAACTTGATTTCAGCTTGGGTTTCTTAGAAATTGAGTTAAGGGGTACGCTCTAAGTTTTTAAAAGAATAATCTTTTATTTGGGATTAATTTTTAAAGTGTCCAAAGCCTTCTGCAACTGTTCGAAGGTCGATTTTGGGGAGTATCTAGGAATTCCTTCCACATTAATGACGAGTAATTCGAATTCTTTAAAAAACAATCTATATTCTAATTGATGAAGCTTGGTAGGTAGAACTAATTCACTTTTTATTCCGTCGTAACCCGCTAGGGATACTCTAGTCCAGTTGGTATCTGTTCCAATACTATTCACTAGATCCGAAAAACTTCCGATGGAGTTGTTCTTTACAATATTGATTTGGAGTTTTGCTCTCGGTGTCCCATCAAACAATGGCGCAATTACCTCGGTAAACCTGTTAGAGAACCCAACTTCTAAAGTGTCTGGGATAATGAATTCATAACTACCGGGGGTATTTTTAACGACTTTCTTCCCGTTTCCAATTTCAAAACCCGAAAAAGCTATCCTAGAGATTAAGAAGAACAAAGCCAAGCCAGTCAGGACGTTGAATTTCTCTTTTTTAGCTTTCATTCTTCTTTGCTCCTTGAGTTAAAGGAAACGAATACAAGCCTACATAGTAAACATCATCCGCTGCCTTTTCGAGGCCATATTTTCGATTCAACTTTTTTCTAAACTCTTTGATTTCCTCTTTAATTTCTTTCATGTGTTGAGAGGAAACAGAAATGACCAGACCCGATAACTCTCTCTTATCGATAGGTATCGAAAAGATGGAGTTAATAGCCTTTCTCAAAAAAGTTCGGTGAAGACTTCTTAAAACATGTGAGGGCACCTCATCAGAACTAGTGAGCAAGGGTTCCTTTTGTTCTAGTTTTCCATTTTCATTGCGAACCAACATTCCTAAACGTAATAAAAGGTCCAAACTTTCTCTGGCTTGTTCTTCTGAGATCTTGTTTCCCAATCTACTTGCGATCCATTTCGGATTTTCATTGAAATCTTTCAAATTGATGAGCTCGCGCACAACACCATGGTGCCATTCTAGTAGAAACTTAATTCTCTCGGCTCGAAGGGGTGTTGGAGTTCTTTGCTTTTCTTGGTATTTCAGAAGAGATTTCAAGTGACCCTCTTTGCTATCAGGATCAGAAACCTCTTGGTACATTACCAGCTCTCTAAAATACTTTTCCTCGTCTTTGTTTAAACCTAAACCGCGAGCAAATTGAAATAGTGTTCTATCGGTTATTCTGCGTTTTCCGTCGACAACCAGTTTAAGATAGTTTGGGGAACCAAGTTTAGCTTTTCGGGCAAACAGGCGATAGCTGTAAGCAGAATTGCGCTTTTTGTGAAATAAATAGTAGTCCTGCAGATATTCTCTGTAGTCGAAGTAATCAAACAAGTTGGGGATAGAATCGTTTTTTGTAAGTTCCCCCATCACTCCCTCTCAAGCTTACTAAACTACACAATCAGAAAAAATCTGACTGTGCCACCTTACCCTTTAATACCTCTTAAATTTAGGGGATTCAACTCCTTAAAGCATCTCCTGAAAGCGTTTACAGTTCTCTAGTGTTAGATCGAGGGGCGAGTTTGATACCAGGCTATCTGACAGTTTAATCTCAGAACCTATGTAAAAAATACTTGGAAACAACTCTAGTCCTTTAACCTCGGTTGCAGTGTAGGAGTCCAATTTGGGATGAAATACAATTTTTTCTTTTGTAATTAGTGGTTTAAGTTCAGGGAAGTCTTTTAGTAGCTCGCGTTTTAAAGCACGGATTACTTTGGCTACTTCTTCTCTATCTTCAGCAAGCTCTCTTTCAAGAAATACAATCCAATGAACTTTTTGGCTCGAACTATTGGAGGTTGCGTTGGGGGCACTCATTCCAAGGGCCCTCAATTTGTAGTCTTTATATCTAAAAGGGAATACTACGGACCCTTGAAAGGGAAACAAAGCGTTTGTGACCTCCAACTCCAAATGAATCCCGCCTTGAGAGTCTTCGTTCTTCTTGCTTTTTTTAAAGGAAATCTTAGCCGGAGTTTTTACTATTTTGAGTAGGCTCTTTAAGTCCGCGCACCAGGCCATCTTTTCGTAAAAATATTGTGTTCCGTCTGTGCAAGTAACCATTCTTTTGTCAGTGTCGATGATCTCGACTTCTTTTTCTGTTTGAAATTTATGAGCAATAGAATTGATTAACGCTGTTGTGATTCCTTTGAGAGAATCATTAGGTTGATAAAAAGGGCTTCCCAAGAAAGCTTTTTCTTCGTCGATAAAATCACTGTGAGCAGCAACCCACTCTCCTTTTTTTCTCTCCTGGGTTTGTTCTTCGACTCTGCTCCATTGGATCGTATCATTTAGTTCCTTAACCAAACTCACGGAGTTGTCCTGATACAATCGGAATTGACCGAACAAGTTCTCCTTCCCCAATGACTTTAATTTTTCCAGCCCTTGAAAAGCAACTCCCCTTCTCTCGAGAAGTCCTGCCAACAAGATGCCGTTGATACCCCCGCCCACAATGATAAAGTTATTCATAGCTATAAATTACCCCCACAAACCCCTAAATTCAAAATATTGAAATATTTTTATTCTTTCGCTTGCCTTTTGGGAAGAAATCAATAGATTAGCGCCTGTTGTTGTTCCTACTTATTCTTCAGCTTTCCCCGGTAAAACAGCCGTAAGAAAGTCCAAAAAAAGTAGTTGACACTGTAACCCAGGAAACATACAAACCTGGGTCTCCAGAAATGGTCTTTGAAAACTAAATAGCAGTGACGCCAAAGAAATTAAAGTACGGGCCACATAAAATTCATTTGAACGAAACCAGAAGGTTTCGCTTCAGAAAAAGTCTTAAGTTAAGAAGCTTGCTTCTTAACAAACTTTAACTGAAGAGTTTGATCCTGGCTCAGAACGAACGCTGGCGGCGTGCCTAATACATGCAAGTCGAACGAGAAAGTGTAGCAATACATGTGTAAAGTGGCAGACGGGTGAGTAATACATAGGTAACCTACCCTTAAGATGGGGATAACCTTCCGAAAGGAGGGCTAATACCGAATGAGACCACAGTGACATAGGTCACAGGGGTTAAAGATGGCCTCTATTTATAAGCTATTACTTAAGGATGGGCTTATGCACCATTAGCCTGTTGGTAGGGTAACGGCCTACCAAAGCTTTGATGGTTAGCTGATCTGAGAGGTTGATCAGCCACACTGGAACTGAGACACGGTCCAGACTCCTACGGGAGGCAGCAGTAGGGAATATTGCGCAATGGAGGAAACTCTGACGCAGCGACGCCGCGTGGGTGACGAAGGCCTTCGGGTTGTAAAGCCCTGTCGGGAGGGAAGAAAAACAATATGGCTAATATCCATAATGCTTGACGGTACCTCTAAAGGAAGCACCGGCTAACTACGTGCCAGCAGCCGCGGTAATACGTAGGGTGCTAGCGTTGTTCGGAATCATTGGGCGTAAAGCGCGTGTAGGCTGTTTATTAAGTCGGGTGTGAAATCCCTGGGCTCAACCGAGGAAGTGCATCCGAAACTAATAAACTTGAAGACGGTAGAGGAAGGTGGAATTCCAAGTGTAGAGGTGAAATTCGTAGATATTTGGAGGAATACCGGTGGCGAAGGCGGCCTTCTGGGCCGTTCTTGACGCTGAGACGCGAAAGCGTGGGTAGCAAACAGGATTAGATACCCTGGTAGTCCACGCCGTAAACGATGGGTACTAGGTGTTGTGGGAATTGACCCCTACAGTGCCGAAGCTAACGCATTAAGTACCCCGCCTGGGAAGTACGGCCGCAAGGTTAAAACTCAAAGGAATTGACGGGGGCCCGCACAAGCGGTGGAGCATGTGGTTTAATTCGATGCAACGCGAAGAACCTTACCTGGGTTTGACATCCCCAGACAGCCGTAGAGATACGGTTTCCCCTTCGGGGGCTGGGAGACAGGTGCTGCATGGCTGTCGTCAGCTCGTATCGTGAGATGTCGGGTTAAGTCCCTTAACGAGCGCAACCCTTATCCCTAGTTGCCATCATTCAGTTGGGCACTCTATGGAGACTGCCGGTGTTAAACCGGAGGAAGGCGGGGATGACGTCAAGTCCTCATGGCCTTTATATCCAGGGCTACACACGTGCTACAATGGTCGGTACAAAGGGAAGCCAACCCGCGAGGGGGAGCTAATCTCATAAAGCCGATCTCAGTTCGGATTGAAGTCTGCAACTCGACTTCATGAAGCTGGAATCGCTAGTAATCGCGGATCAGAACGCCGCGGTGAATACGTTCCCGGGCCTTGTACACACCGCCCGTCACACCACGAAAGTCAATTGCACCAGAAGTCGCTGTCCTAACCGCAAGGAGGGAGGCGCCCAAGGTTTGGTCGATGATTGGGGTGAAGTCGTAACAAGGTAGCCGTAGGGGAACCTGCGGCTGGATCACCTCCTTTCTTAGGAGTAATTTTTAATGACATTAGTTATTTAAAAATGAAACTAATGGTCAATGGTCGTACTTAGTTTCTGTTACTGCTGTTTAGTTTTGAGAGACTCATTTTTATGAGTTTGGTCTTTTGAAAAGATTTGTGGGTTCTAGACATGGAAGATGAGGGCCGTAGGACCCATAAGGGCCTATAGCTCAGGTGGTTAGAGCGCACGCCTGATAAGCGTGAGGTCGGAAGTTCAACTCTTCCTGGGCCCACCATAAAGTTTATCAAGTAGTCTCTTGCTGAGAGATAGCTTGTTGGTCTTTGACAATTGCATAGGGTAGAAAATGTCCAGTTTCTTAAACTGGTAAAAAATTCTCTTAGAGTGAATTAATGGTTAACAATGTTAAGCTACTAAGAGCTTATGGTGAATGCCCTGGTACTGAGAGATGATGAAGGATGTGGTAAGCTGCATTAAGCTTCGGGGAGCCGCTAAACAGGCTGTGATCCGGAGATTTCCGAATGGGAAAACCCATTAGAGTAAACCTCTAATAAGTTAAACTGAATTCATAGGTTTAAATTGTGAACAAAGGGAACTGAAACATCTAAGTACCTTTAGGAGAAAAAATCAAATAGAGATTCCCCCAGTAGTGGCGAGCGAACGGGGAACAGCCCAAACCGTACCTACTTATAGCTAGTAGGCGTTGTATGTACGGGGTAGCGGTGCCTTTCAGATATAACTACTAATATATCAGAGAGTTACAAAAGAAAAACTGAGCTTAACTGTCTGGAAAGTCAGACCAAAGACGGTGATAGTCCGGTAAGCAAAGGTTTTTCTCTCTCGAGAGGCCACCAAGTACCACGGGACACGAGAAATCCTGTGGGAATCCGGGAGGACCATCTTCCAAGGCTAAATACTACTCAGTAACCGATAGCGTACAAGTACCGCGAGGGAAAGGTGAAAAGAACCCCGATAAGGGGAGTGAAATAGAATCTGCAACCATAAGCTTACAAACAGTCGAAGGGCTATGTTCTTCGGAACACGCCTGACGGCGTACCTTTTGTATAATGAGCCAGCGACTTACTCTATGTAGCGAGGTTAAAGCGATGGAGCTGTAGCCGTAGCGAAAGCGAGTCTTAAATGGGCGATTAGTTGCATGGAGTAGACCCGAAAGCAGCGTGAGCTAGATATGGGCAGGATGAAGTAGGAGTAATATCCTATGGAGGTCCGAACCGACGTTTGTTGAAAAAAACACGGATGACCTGTGTCTAGGAGTGAAAGGCTAATCAAACCTGCAGATAGCTGGTTCTCCCTGAAATCTATTTAGGTAGAGTCTCGAGAATTAATAGCAGGAGGTAGAGCACTGAATGGGCTAGGGGTCCTACAAGACTACCAAACCCAATCAAACTCCGAATTCCTTTCTATTGGACCTCGGGAAGCAGAAGATGTGGGATAAACTTCATATTCGAGAGGGAAACAGCCCAGACCGTCAGCTAAGGTCCCAAAATTTGAACTAAGTGGGAAAGGTTGTGTGAGCGCATAGACAGCCAGGAGGTTGGCTTAGAAGCAGCCATCCTTTAAAGAAAGCGTAATAGCTCACTGGTCAAGCGAACATGCGCCGAAAATTTAACGGGGCTAAAGTTCAATACCGAAGCTACGGGTTGATATGTAAATATCAGCGGTAAGGGAGCGTTCTATTGTAGGACGAAGTTAGAGCGAAAGCACTGATGGACGAAATAGAAGTGAATATGCTGGCACGAGTAGCGATAAGACGGGTGAAAAACCCGTCCGCCGGAAACCCAAGGGTTCCTGGGCAAGGGTAATCCTCCCAGGGTTAGCCGGGTCCTAAGCCGAGGCAGAAATGCGTAGGCGATGGCAAGCAGGTCAACATTCCTGCGCCACATTAATCAGCGAAGGGGGGACGGAGAAAGGTATGTTAGAGTCCATGTGGATCGGACTTGAAAGGTCGTAGGGAGTGCTGTTGGCAAATCCGCAGCACATATGCCCGAGAGCCAGGACGAGAAGATTACTTCGGTTCTCTTCAAGTAACAAATCCTATACTTCCAAGAAAAGCCTCGTAGCAATGTTTAATGTGCCCGTACTGTAAACCAACTCAGGTGGGTAAGGTGAGAAACCTAAGGCGCTCGAGAGAACTCTGGTTAAGGAACTCAGCAAATTGACACCGTAACTTCGGAAGAAGGTGTGCCCTTAGTATGTAACCGTTAACAGCGGAAGCAGAACAGGGTCGCAGAGAGCAGGGGGTAGCGACTGTTTACTAAAAACACAGGGCTCTGCAAAGTCGCAAGACGACGTATAGGGTCTGACGCCTGCCCGGTGCTGGAAGGTTAAAGGGAGAGGTCAACCGTTAGGTGAAGCCTTGATCTGAAGCCCCAGTAAACGGCGGCCGTAACTATAACGGTCCTAAGGTAGCGAAATTCCTTGTCGGGTAAGTTCCGACCTGCACGAATGGCGTAACGACTTCCCCACTGTCTCAACCAGAGGCTCGGCGAAACTGGACAGGCTGTGATGATACAGTCTACCCGCAGAAAGACGGAAAGACCCCATGAACCTTTACTGTAACTTGGCATTGAATCTCGGATTCGCATGTGTAGGATAGGTGGGAAGCTTTGAAGCAGAGGCGCTAGCTTTTGTGGAGCTGTCCTTGAAATACCACCCTTGCGTGTTTGGGATTCTAACCTAGGGCCGTTACCCGGCCCAGGAACAGTGTCTGGTGGGCAGTTTGACTGGGGCGGTCGCCTCCCAAATTGTAACGGAGGCGTACAAAGGTTCCCTCAGGTTGATTGGAAACCAACCGTAGAGTGCAAGTGCATAAGGGAGCTTAACTGCGAGAGAGACATCTCGAGCAGGTGCGAAAGCAGGTACTAGTGATCCGGTGGTCCCGAATGGAAGGGCCATCGCTCATCGGATAAAAGGTACTCTGGGGATAACAGGCTGATCTCCTCCAAGAGTTCACATCGACGAGGAGGTTTGGCACCTCGATGTCGGCTCATCACATCCTGGGGCTGTAGTAGGTCCCAAGGGTTCGGCTGTTCGCCGATTAAAGTGGTACGCGAGCTGGGTTTAGAACGTCGTGAGACAGTTCGGTCCCTATCTTCTGTGGGCGTAGGATATTTGAGAGGATCTGTCCTTAGTACGAGAGGACCGGGATGGACAGACCGCTGGTGTTCCAGTTGTCCCGCCAGGGGCATTGCTGGGTAGCTAAGTCTGGAATGGATAACCGCTGAAAGAATCTAAGTGGGAAGCCAACCTCAAGAATAGATATCCCTGAGACTTCGGTCTCCTGTAGGCCGCTCGTAGACTACGAGATTGATAGGCTGGATGTGTAAGCGCAGTAATGTGTTTAGCTTACCAGTACTAATTGGCCGTGAGGCTTAACTTTATCATTATCATAATTCTGTCCTAAGAGAGTTTCACGCATTGAAACCCTATGCATTGTCGAAAAAAAGTCATTGCGACATTGATTTCGTTTTAACTTTTCTGTAAAAGTTGGAACGCAGTCAATAGTCGTAACGACTCCTATAAGTAAAAATAAGTTTTTGCTTAAAGGAGTCGGTTTGGGGTGTCTATAGAGAGCGGGAAGCACCTGTTCCCATTCCGAACACAGAAGTTAAGCCGCTCATCGGCGATGATACTTGGAGGGAAACTTCCTGGGAAAGTAGCACGATGCCCCATTTAAAATTTACCCAGATAGCTAGTTGATAGCTGTCTGGGTTTTTTTTTGTTAGATTATATTGGTCAATGCAAACACCAGACGAACAAACTTCCGCCAGTACAAAAACTAAGTCGCTAATTCCTAATCAGCAAGCTCAGAAAGACATGATCCGGGCGATTTTTTATTGTTTGCTCGTGGTTGTGCTCATCCGATCTTTTATTGTCGAACCTTTTAGAATCCCTTCAAGTAGCATGGTTCCAACATTGAGAGTTGGAGATCATATTTTTGTAGCTAAGTTCTCTTATGGATTTTCTATTCCTTTTACAAAAGTACAATTTTTGAATTTTGCTGAACCCCAGCGAGGAGATGTGATTGTATTTTTGTGGCCCAGGGATGAGTCGTTTCATTACGTCAAACGCGTGGTGGGAATTCCAGGGGATAAAATTCAGATTAAGGGCCCAGATATTTTGATT
The DNA here is from genome assembly GCA_900299195.1 of Deltaproteobacteria bacterium. Lineage (GTDB taxonomy): Bacteria > Bdellovibrionota > FAC87 > UBA2466 > UBA2466 > UBA2466. The sequence continues at coordinate 22,247 of OMIX01000098.1, read as the reverse complement.
AACGATAAGTTGGTGGTAAAAACCAATCTTCCAGAAGACAAAAAAAGTGAAGAACTAAGTGATGACATAGATGACGATGGGATCTTTTTTGTGGAAAAGATCGAGTCGGTTTCTCATCTGATTCGACATCATAAGGAAAGATGGCCTGGCCATGAATCTAGAAATATAGAAGAGGTCATTCCTCCTAATCAGTATTTTGTGATGGGAGATAACCGCGACGACTCCTCGGATAGTAGAAGTTGGGGACTGGTTCCCAGGGAAAACATTCGAGGAAAGGCTAAATTGATTTGGATGTCTTTAGAACAAGCAGGAGCGTGGAATAATTTACGCAAAATAAGATGGGCACGTTGTCTTAAATTAATCTCCTAAAAGAATTGATTTAACTATCGTGCAGCAAAGCCGCTCCAATTGCACCGCTATTATTGCCAAATAGGGTGAAGTCAATTTTGACATGGTCGCCAACTGCTGGAAATGCTGAAGCCTTTAACCAGCCCTTGATTTCAGAGGCAAAAGGTTTAAGCCCCTCGCTAACAGCACCTCCTAAAAGAATTAAGTCAGGGTCAAAAATATTAGCTAGCCCCGTTAATCCTATCTTTAGGTTTTTAAGAAAAGCTTGAACTGCGATATTGCACTTTTCATTAGAATGACGGTTGTCGAAAATTTCTTTTGCCGTAAATTCTGGTAACTGGTTTTTTAGCGCGCTGGCTGAACAGTACCTTTCGAAACAACCGATGTTTCCACAAGGACAGGCAATACCCTGGGTATTTATGGAGAAATGGCCTAGTTCTCCCCCTGTTCCAGTGGAGCCACGATAAAGTCTGTTATCTAAAATAAGGCCGCCCCCAATGCCAGTTCCGAGAGTTAATAAAATTAAGTTAGTAGTCCCCTGCCCTTTTCCCAATCGCCACTCAGCCAGAGTGGCACAATTCGCATCGTTATCTACCCGGACACTAATATCAGGAAAATCGGAGAGCCAGGACTTTAAGTTGATGTCTTTCCAATGAGAGAAATTGGGCGAGTTACGAACAGTGCCAGTTTTTGAATCGACAGAGCCTGCACAACCTATTCCCAAATGGGTTATCTGATGGCCAGACTGGTTGAGCTTTTTCAGTGAAGTTAAAATCGCCTCGCGAACGTGTTCGGGCCCTAGATTGGCGTTAGATGGAGTGGAAGTTTCCTCGAGCACTGTGAATGAATCGTCCAAAATAACAGATTTGATTTGTGTTCCACCAATATCAAGTCCGCATCTTGTTTTATTTGATCTAGTCGCAATCACAAAGTTGATATACCCTTAAAATACTTAAGAAGAAAGTGCCTCTATGACAAACAATCCTACAACCTGTCCTGTGGTCGAATTAAAAGATATTACTGTAAATTATGGATTTTACCGTGCCATAGACTCAGTATCCTTTAATTTATTGCCTGGAATGGCTCTGGGTTTAATAGGGGCTAACGGAGCTGGCAAAACAACCTCCATTAGAGCCATTTTGGGAATGTTGAAGATAAGAAAGGGACAGGTCACTTTGTTTGGGGAATCGCGATGTACCTCCAAAACTTTTCATCGTATTGGATTTGCCCCTGAAGAAGCTACTCCTCCTGAATATCTTAATGCACGAGAATACCTGACGTTTTTATCGAAACTTAAGAAACAAGATATTTCAGAGATGAAAAGACAAGTAGAAGATTTTTTAACTTGGTTTGATCTAGACCCTAACAAACCTGTTAGAAAATATTCCAAAGGAATGAGACGGCGCTTGGTACTTGCTCAGGCCTTTGTCGGAAGACCGGAGCTTATTATATTAGATGAGCCGCTCAATGGGCTCGACCCATTGATGATTCAAAAACTCAGGACAAAGCTTGTAGAGTATCGTCAAAAAGGAGCTAGCATCATTTATAGCTCACACATTTTATCGGAGTTAGAAACAACCTGTAGCGACGTGGTAATGATGCATAAGGGTAAAGTGGTTTTGCGAGAATCTATACCTAATCTCATTCAGAAATATGGAAGTGTCGAAAAGGCATTCTCATCGAATGTGGGAGGAAATTAGCTGTGCTGGTGTTGCTTCAAGAAAACTGTAGATATGTTTTTCGTTCTAAAATGATCTATTTGATTCTCGTTTTCTCCTCTTTAGTCCATCTGGCTGGAATGAAATTTTTGAATCACCTTACCCTTTCCATACAGGGAGTAGTTTCCATTATCGGACCTAAAGAAGCAGTTTATACTGCGCTTTTTCTTCAGGTCTTTAGTTCTTTGAGTATAGCCTCAGTTTATGGAATTTGGATGGCTCCTTATGCTCATCGCGGAGAAAAAAGTATTTTGACCCATGTTTTACCTGTTCCAAAGATTCAATTTCCCATCTGTTATATTATTTGTTGCGGATTACTTTTATTGATTAATTTCATAGTAATGATTGTTACCTTCGTATCAGTGTTTGGTTTTTCATCGCTGAATCCCGAACTGTTCCCTTGGATTTTTATCCTAAAGACATTTTTATTTCAGTGGCTTTGTTTGGAAGTCTTGATGTTGGGTTTGGCGTTGAGCTCTTTGATGTTTGGTCAAGTAGCTACCTTTTTTATCAGTGGTAGTTTGCTTTTTGTGCTTCAGATTGTTGGAACTTTTGCTAGGTTTTTTAAAGAAGCTGCTGAGGAGTCTTACTTTTCCGCAAAGGGAATTTTGGTTTGGCTTTATTTGAAACTTCCACCATTTGGCAGTTTCGTTTTTGATCTCAAAGAACTAATGTCTAGCGGTCGAATTCCTTTTGAGAATTTAATTCTTTGGGTGGTTTGGTTGGTTTTGTTTTCGCTTTTGTTCTGGGCTAAAGTGCGGTACCCCAATCCCGCGAGAAGCACAGAAGCCTAATTATTAAGACGTTCCGGAATGGCCTTAATAGAGAAATTAGTAAAGTCAGAAACAGTTGCGTTCCATTTCAAGCCATATTCCCCTGGAGAAGTTTGATAACTACTTAAAAAACTAATGAATGTCTTAGCATCAGGGTTCTGTAGAATTCGCTCCGAAAGCTTCAATCGAAGCGCAATGTTGAGTGTGCTCTGCTCGAAAGATTTTTCTATTTTAAAATCTCCATTCAAAGAGCCTTTGAAATCTGAAGAAGGTTCTTCCCCAAACTTGAACTGACTAATTTCTAAAAGTCCATTTTTCATGGTCAATGCTCCATTTAACTGCCCAATGTTCATTGCGGGTATAATAAAACTGAAGGCTGCCATCGCGGGGTCTGGAGGACTGACATTTTGTTGCGTTACCATCATATTTTTGATCTTCACATTAAAGTAGCCTGAAGATTTTGACACATCAGTTTCGTTAAGATGGATATCAGAATCTATATCCACTAGCCCTTTGAGTGGGGAAGCGCCATTACGGGGACCTATTTGTTCTAGATTTACCTGATTCATTTCAAGGTTAAATGCCACCGAATTCAACCCTTTGCCAATTTTGGTGTAAATATCTCCTCCCTTTTTTAAATCGGTAATGTTAAGGGAGACGCCGGGAAGTGGCGGAAAGAAACCAGAAAAGGCACTTCGTAGAGTTACTTTCCTGCTCCACAAATCCAGTTCTTGATCCCCCAAAGGAAGAGTGACACCCACATTTTTCATTCCTACTCCAGGCAGTCCAAAAAGTGTGAAGTAGATGGATTCGGGAACAAGCAAAATACCGCTTTGTGAATACACGCGTTCAAAAATATAACCTTTCAGATTGTTCACGGGAAAAAATATGAAGACCATGATGAGAAAAAGTGTGGAAAACCCAAGAATTTTTACAATAAGTTTCCGCTTCATTGTTATCCCTCATCGTTTTCGAAAATATGAGCCATCACAGAGAGGTCTACATTAAGATAGCCCCTTAATTTTTCATCGTTGGTTATTTTAATTGAAGAGACGATGAGATTATAATTTCCATACTCAATTGCTTTTAAATAGTTCATCACTTGAGTTAAATTCAGTCTTTGAAGCGAAACTGAGCTTTCCTTGATTTTTACCTCTTTCTTTTTCGGGTCTCCCCCGCCCACTCCTGCTTCTCCACGCTCCTCAACTTGGATCATTCTGGGGGAAATTCCAGATGAGGCTGCGCTTTGCAAAAGAACTTGCTTTAGCGCTCCTGGGGCTGCGAGTGAAGAGTTTCGTGATAAAAGTTGTAATTCATCTCCCCTATCTCTTCGAGATTTTTGGTACTGTAGAATCAGGTTATTCATAGCATAAATGTTCTGAGTTTCGGAACTTGTGGACCACAGAGATAGGTAAGAGGTTAGCAGAAAAACAAAGCCTACCCCTAGGAAGCCACCCAGGGACCAAAAAAGCACATTTTTTTGCTTTTTAGGTGGAAGACTCGCAAATCGATCGTAGACCATTCCAACGTATTTGTTCTGATAAATAGCGTTGAGAGCGGGGGCCTTTTCATTAATCCAGTTCCTAATTTTATTAGTGCCTTCCATTTTTTATCTCCCTGTCACTTTAGCTCGGTAAGTGAATCTTGGACCCTCTTGGGAAAGATTAACCTCATTAAGGGTGATTATTTTTTTAAGACTCTCACCCACTTGATTCAGGTCTCCTTCATAAAGAACGCCTTCCAACACAAGATTTCGATCGTTGATTTCCAGTCGATTAACATCGACTCGGACGGTGCTAGGAAAACTCGAAGTAATTTTTTTGATTAATGTAATCATGGACTCTCTGGATTTAGAAACCATCTTGAGTTTTTGTTCCATTTCCTTGTTTTTTTGATCGATATAATCCTTCAGTTTTTCTGGATTGGACAGAAGTGTATTTTTCAGGGCTTTGGGTGCGTTTTTGAAAGTGTCTTGAAAAACCTTCTTCAACTCTTCGTGGGCCCTCGTATTCTCCTGACTGGCAAGATAGGAACTTACGAAAACATGGACAAACAACATAAGACCTAAAACAGCTCCGTATTGTGCTAACTTTATAATGTTGGGATTCTTGATGATATTTGAAATCTCATTAAGGGATGTCTGTTTGCCATAATTTCCCCGCCTAAAATTAAATAGTAGCGGAGATTTTCTTGAAAAAACGTTTCCTCTACCCCATGCCTCGGCAAACTTAGGCGGATCGATGGCCTTTTTGAGTTCTTCCTTGATCGGAAAATATTCTGTCGGATTGAAGACGGAACATGGAAGCCCTCCCAGTTGCTTACTAATAAAACTAGATAATCCTCCCATTGAAGAAACCCCACCCGATATCTGAATGGAAGTCACTGAGAGCTTTGTGGTATTGCGATAAGCAATGAGACTGTGATTAATTTCCGTTAGCAAAAGAGAAATCGCCTGGTTTACTGCATCCATTATCTCTGTTGGAATTCTTTCTTGTCCTGACTGAGAAAGATCGACTTTCTGCATTTCGGATTCGGCATCTTCCATGGGCAGTCCAGTCGTTATTGCAAGGCTCTTAATTATATTTGAGCCACCCCAGTTAAAACTTCGGAAGGCCTCGATACGAGACTCGTTAACAATCGACAGCGTTGTTCGATTGTGCCCTAGATCAAGTAATAACACGGGGCCAGGAACCTGGGTCTCTTCGGTTCTTCTAGAAGCGATAAACAAATTGATCAAACCCATACCTTCAAAGGTTAACCAGTCGGGATCGAGTCCGATTTTGCTTAGATATTCAAGGTAATTGGCAATAAATCGATTAGGAGCAATAGCGGTAAATACAAGGCTTGAATCTTTGAGTGTATAAATTTCATGTTCGATTACAGTTTCATCTAGTTTAAATGGAAGGCTATCCTCCAATTCGAAGCGGTACATTTGCTCAACTTTTTTTCGTTGTTTCACAGGAATAGATAAAAAGCGCATTGAAATATTCGGGGCAGGAAGAGAAACAACCACTTTGTCAGGATGGCTAGGTAGTTTGGCGAAAATTTCAGAAATTGCCTCTCTGTAGATTTCAATAGGGTCGCTAACCTTAAGTGGCAATGACACTTCATGAAAATCCAAAACTTCAAACTTACGAAAGCGTGATTCTAGCTCAACCGCTTTTACGCTTCGACTTCCTAATTCGAATGCCAAAATTCGCATATTTTCCTCGCTTAGGTTTCCATCCAGTAAAGAATTTTTAATGCATTGGGTTCAGCCTGTTTTGTGCTTGTAGGTGGGAAAATGGTCCCCTGGTTATTTAACCTACAGCCCAATTTTCCGTTCTCTTGAACCCACTGACCCACCAAATTATTTACACAGTCTTGTTCGTTAGTGGGTCTTGCAAAACACGTATTAGCTGCAATATACCAGAAAAAGTCAGGGTCCTTCTCACAATCTGGAGGATTAGTTGCGGTTGATTTTTTCGCAGAACCGCTAGCTGTAGTTAGAGCTACTGCAACCTTAATTTTTCTTTGAATTGAAACTTTGTTCTTAGGAACTGTTCCCAGGGCCTCTATTAAAAAACTATAACTATTTACGGTGAAGGGATATTCTTTTTTGTCACGATACAAATCGGTAAACCCACTCCTTCCAAGGGTTTTTGTTACGAAATTAACGAAAGCATCTTCACTAGACCAACTTCCGATCTTGGCTTTTTCTTCTTGAATTTTGTTTAGGTCATCTTCAGTAAAGTCAGGATATATTGCTTTTAAGACATCTTTTGTGGCGTCGTTTAGGTTAATCTTTCCATCGTAGGAATAGACGGTGACATAAGGTTTTAATTTTTTAAAGAGATTGTCTTCGACAGATTTCACTAGTTTTAGTTCATCTAGTGTAAAGAATCTACCCCTTTTGGCTTTATAAGGAGGCTTTTGCTGCTCGTAAAAAGCATCTTTGTTGCTAGTGCCAAAGTTAACATTGTTTGGATTCACCCAATCCATAATATCAAAGACTACCTCTTCGGCCCTAACGTTACCAAATTCATCAATCGGATTTTCAGATTTTTTCAGAATTTCGGAGACTGTGTTAAAAAGGAGGCGAGCCACATACTCAAATAGTGATGTGGGCGGAGCACCACTGGCTAAGTTAAGCGAAAGCTGGCTTCCATCTCGTTTTTCTTTCGGAACAATAAGGTAATTGAGGTTTATTTTTGATGATTCATTGCTAATACTTTGAGTAAACTGTCCGGCACTGATCTTGGTTTCCTCAAGCACTTTTTCGGCAGCATCTTTGTCTGACTTGGTTAGTTTCTTTAAGGATGATTGAGCTGGGGGAAAGGCCGGCAGAGGAAGGCTCCAAATAGAAGAAAGAAAGGGTTTGGCAGCTTCTAAGTTTTTATCTTTATTTGCTCTTGAAAATAAGGCCAAACGGAGAAGGGCAAATCGAGCCCCAGATTTTGCAAGATAATGGGCTTGTAGTTGATTGAGCTCGCTGTAGGCCAGTTTTCTCTCAATGGCCACACTATATTGAAACTCGATGGTGAGAAGGCTCATGATTAAAATAGAAACCAAAACGGTAAGCAGAGCAACTCCTCGCTCATTGTTCCGTGATTGGTTTCTTAGGTTCTGTCGGTTCATTAGAAGGTCACCAATAGGGGTTCGTTATTGGGAAAAGATAGTTTGAACTGTGTCTCTACTTTAAGCGGCTTTCCCTTTTCACCGGCAACTTCAATTTTTGCTTTTACACTTGAAGGAAATTTATCCCGAAAGGCACCGCCATCGGAATTCCAGGTGTCCTGCCACTTTTCCGTCTTTGGATCAAAATATTGGAATTCCAAAGAAACAACATTTTCGAGCAGAGTGTAAGTGCTTCCGCCCTCGTAAAGATTGTCATCAATAAGTTCGGATTCTCTTTTTACTAGTGTGCTGTATTTACTTTGCCTTGAGGTCTGTAAAAAAAAGGTAATCTCAGTTTGCTCACTTTCCCGTTTGCCAACAAAGTAGTTGCGGTGGGATAAAGAGGTGAAAATAATTTCCGATCGCCTTCCATCGAATACTGTGTGGGCTGCAGCTCCGTTTTGACTTAAGGCCTGCTGGGCATCTTCGCCCAAATCGGTTCTCAAAACATGAAAGGCTTGTCGCAGATCAGTTTCGATAGCGTTGAGTGCGGCTCTGGCATTGGAATAAGCATCAATATCTTTGAAAGCGGCGTCTTTGGTGTTTCTAATGAGAGTGATCTGTTTAATAGTTGTTAGGGCAATAATACTGAATAGTGCCATTGAAATTAGCACTTCTAAGAGCGTGAAACCTGACTGGATTGTTTTTGGTTTTGCCATGATTAGTTAGTTGGCACTCCAAGCGCTGGCAGAGTTAAAGGTTGATCGAAACGGGCCAGATGAGTGGTAACATCAACCACTCTGGGCGTTGTTTTTCCTTGAATCCACCTAACTTCCGCATGAATTTCTCGCATTGATTTACTGATATAATCGCCTGCGACATTAAGGACCATTTTTTGAAGCTGATTTTCCTGTGGGGGTCTATCAGAGTCTTTGTCGTCCCCGCCTGAAGTTAGTGCAGCGGCACTTTGGGAAAGTTTGAAATCAATTTGGTGACAATTGGTAATCCACGAAAATTTTTCGTAAGGGGGATCGAATTTGCCCTCTTTCTTTTTATCACAAGCGCGATCAAATCCTTGTGACTCCACTTTGGTTTCAAGTTCAGTTATGGTTTTTTTTAATAGCCAGGTGGCTACCGTTACATCTTTGAGGTCTTGAGTAGCTCTGACAGAACCGCGTACCAGATCAACCGCAACTACTGCTGCAATTACAAATAGCGTGATAGCTAATAAAACTTCTATGAAAGTGAATCCAGATTTGTCAGTTTTAAGAAGATGTTTCATACTAAAATTGGTCAACCCGTTTTTTGAAAAACTCGACTTTTCCAGCAGTAGGGTGAACCAACAAAGAATACCCTCCTTCTTTGGCGGATTGCGAGTTTAGGTATACCATGGCCTTTTCATTGAGACCGTTGGGGAAAAAATAGATATACGCTATTCCCTCAGTTACCTTGCCTTCTTTTTCTTTAAGAATCCCATTAAAGACTACTCCAGCCGGTAGGGGCTTCGGTTCTTTAAAGTATTTCTCTACTGGGGCAAAACCGTCTGAGGTCTCTGTAGCTTCGGGGTTTTTGGGATCTCTCTTTTTGCTAAGGGTGGAGCTTTCATTGAGCAGTTCCCCTAATTTCTGACTCTCTACGAGATAGGTATTCTTATCTAAATCGAGGCTTAGTCGATAAATTGAGTTGAGTAAAATAGCATCGGTTCTTACTCCTCGAACTAGAGAGGTAAGTTTACGGGCAGAAGTATTAATATTCTGCCCTGTAATTCTTGAAACCACCGGCATCCCGAAGGATAGCACCAAAACGATAATCGACAGTACGAGAAGAATCTCGATTAACGTAAAGCCATCGTTTCTCGCCGATTTTGAAGCCGGATCTACTAACGAAGATTTATTCTGACTTAATATCGTCGGCGGTATCTGGCTTTTGATCTGCGCCATCAGACGTGATGGTATAAGTTTGTCCATCATCGCAAGCATAGTGATAAGTTCCCCCAAAAGGGTCTTTTGGAATCGATTTTTTTCCTAAATAGCCGCCATCAGGGTAATTTTCAGGAACCTTTCCAGATGTCGGTTTGCTAATTAGAGCTTCAAGTCCCTGTCCAGTTTCGGGATACGAGTTGTGTGCCAAGTAGTAAGCATCGAGAGCCTGTTTAAAACTGGCAATCTGCGCTCTTGTGGCATCTCCCTTAGCCTTCTTAAATTGATCGATCAGTTTAACTCCGGCAAAACTTCCCAACATAACAACGAGGGCTAGCACGATCATGATTTCAACTAAGGTGAAACCTTTGTTGTTTTTCTTTTTACTCTTAACTTTCATAACTCTGAGGCTCCTTCTCTACATAAAACTTAGCCCGGTGAGGCTGCTAAGTTGTTTAATTCTAATAACGGCATAAAGATGGATAATGCGACAAGAGCAATAACTCCACCCATGACCGCAATCATAAGCGGCTCGAGCAATCTTGTCATCGATTGTATTGCAGTGTCGACTTGGGAATCGTAGGCGTCAGACACTACGTTAAGCATTTCTTCTAGTTCGCCAGTTTTTTCGCCTACGGCAATCATGTGTGTCAAAATGGGTGGAAATTCCCCGCTAGCTTTTAGGGGGCCGGCGATGGAGTGTCCTTCGCTGATGCTGTCTCGGGATTGAATTAAGGCCTTTTTGATAACAGCATTATCAACCACTTCTTTTACCACATCGATAGCATCCAATAGTTGAACGCCACTGCCTAACATGGTGCTTAAAGTTCGAGCAAATCTAGATACTGCAATCATTCGAACCAATTTTCCGACACCTGGAATTTTTAAAGCTATGGCGTCCCATTTGGCACGTCCCTTCTCTGTTCCAATCCACCACTTAAAAAGAAAAAAACTTCCTAGTAGAAGGGCAATCATAAAAAACCACTGGTTTGAAATGAAATTGCTGATCGCTAGCATGATCTGGGTAAGTTGAGGAAGAGCCATGTTGGAACCCGCAAAAACCTCAGTAATTTTAGGTACTGCAAAAGCGAAAAGAAAAATAGTTATAGCTGTTCCAGCCACCATCATGAAGATGGGATAAGTTAGAGCGCCAATAATTTTTTGTCTCATCTGTTGGTTGGCCTCGGCGAAGTTAGCTAGTCTAACTAATACGAGGTCGAGATTACCGCTGGCCTCACCCACCTGGATCATAGCTATAAAAATGGGGGAGAAGACTTTGGGAAACATTTTGCAGCTGTCAGCAAGGGATTTTCCTTCATTCACGGTAGCTTTAACCTGAGACATCACTGATTTTAATTTGGGATCGTCAGTTTGCTCCACTACAGCTTCTAAAGCCTCATCCAACGGAATGCGGGCTTTGATCATAGTGGAAAGCTGCCGGGTCATCAAAGTCAGATTCTTAGAGCTTACGGATCCACCAAAAGAGATTGCTGACTTTCCTTGGCTTCTCTTTTCCCCTGTTCGTTCTTTAATTTCAGAAATAAAAATGCCACGCTGTTTGAGTTTTTGGCGAGCCGACTTGGAAGAGTCGGCATCGACAGTTCCTTTTGTTGGCTTTCCACCTGCTGAAACACCTTTGTATTCAAATATAGCCATAGAAAATTATTCTTGAGTTACGGCAACGAGCTCAACTGCGGTTGTAATTCCAGCTAATACTTTATCAATGCCATTTTGTCTTAAAGTAATCATGCCTTTTTGTTGCGCGGCTCTTTTCAGAACGGCGGCATCAGTTCTCTGCATAATCAAAGCTCGAAGTTCGTCGTCCAAAACCATGAGTTCATGGACTACCATTCGACCCTTGTAACCTGTTCCACCACATTCATGACAACCCTTGGTGCGAACAATCTTCTTACCACCGAAAACGTCTTTCTCGAGGCCTAAGTTATCAAGTTCGACCTCGGTAGGGCTATAAAGTTCAGAACATTTCATACAGACTTTACGCATGAGTCGTTGGGATAAAACGGCTAACAAAGAAGAGGAAACTAAGAAGGGTTCAACTCCCATATCAACGAGGCGGGTGACTGCTCCCGGGGCATCATTGGTGTGGATGGTGGCGAAAACCAAGTGACCCGTCAAAGATGCTTGAATGGCAATTTCAGCTGTTTCTTTGTCCCGGATTTCTCCCACCATGATCACATCCGGATCTTGACGGAGAATAGCTCTTAATCCGGAGGCAAATGTGAGACCGATCTTCGGATTCACCTGTATCTGCCCTATTCCTTTAAGATCATATTCAATGGGATCTTCGACAGTAATAATATTTCTATCAATCGAATTGATTCTAGAAATGGCAGCATACAAAGAGGTTGTTTTTCCGGAACCGGTAGGGCCCGTAACTAAAATAATTCCGTGTTGTTTGTGAATGAGCTGATTAATCACTTTGATTGAATCTGGATCAAAACCCAGGTCGGGTAAATCCAAACGGACACTGCTCTTATCTAGAACCCGAAGAACTAATCTTTCTCCATGAGCGGTTGGAATTACCGAAAGACGTAAATCCACATCTTTCCCTGCTATCTTAATCTTGATTCTACCGTCTTGGGGTAGGCGTTTCTCAGCGATATCTAGCTCTCCCATCAGTTTGATACGAGAGGAGATTCCAGCATGAAGACCTTTTGGAGGACGCGCCACATCGTACAAGACACCGTCAATTCTAAGCCGAACCACCATATCTTTTTCGTACGGTTCAATATGGATATCGGAAGCTTTGTCTTTAATGGCTCGGAACATTAGATTGTTCACAAACTTAATAATAGGAGCATCATTCTCCGAGGCCTCTAGGAGATCTACCGGTTCTTCCAGATCGTATTGAAACTCGTCTGCTTCGGGTTGATCCATGTCCGGCATGATATCTTGACGGACTCGTTCGTAGACTCGATTGATGCTATCTAGAACAATGCGACTCTCGCAAAGGACTGGCTTGACCTCTTTTTGATAAATAACACGAAGGTCGTCGATACATTGTAAGTTGAAAGGGTCGCTTAAAGCGACGGTAACGGAGTGGTCATCCATTGCTATTGGCATGACTTCAAATTGACGAGCATACATTATAGGTAGCTCTTTGACCCAATCGGAATTGATAGCATTGATATCGATATCTTTGATATTAGGAATACCCAACTGAAGACTAAGAGCTACCAAAATTTCTTGGGGTTGCAGAAACTTCTTTTGAACTAGGATTTCACCGATCTTGCCACCCTTTTCTTTTTGAATCTCTAGCGCTTCTTTGAGTTGATTTTCAGTCAAAGAAGTTTGTGTCAGAAGGATCTGACCAATTTTGGTATCTTGTCTTAAAGCTTGTTTAGCAAGCTGTGCAGGGTTATTGATCACGGTGGATTCCTTTTACCATAAATTGAAGTATTTCGATTAACTTCTATTGCATGGGAATGTCCGACGAACTCGAGTTTAAACTATCTGTCTCAGGAACTAAAGGCAGAGGTTCTGTAGGCGCCGTATCAAGTGAGGAGTTAACATCCTCAGATTCCCTTAACCTGATGGGTTCGCTTTTTTGGGGAATGAGTTCAGTGGCTTTTTCTGGTTTGGGGGTCTCGGGTTTTGCTGGATTCCAATCAAACTTTTGGGCTCCCTTAGGTTTCTCTTTCAAAGTCGGTTCGGGAGTGCTTTGCGATTCCTCCCCTGCATCATCATCGTTGTTTCGATAATTGAAAGTAGGCTCTTTGACTCCTCTTTGATTTTGATCCTCGAGTTTTTGTTTAAGCTCTTGGACCTCTTTTTCATTGGGATCTTCCGAGCCAAAGTGACGGCCCACAAATTTCTCTCGCTCTTCTAAGCTTTGGTTAATCTGATTAGAAGCTTCCAGGCTTGTACTGATGATTCTAGGATGCATTAAAATGATAGTGTTGGTTTTAATGTTTTTAAATGTTTTAGATTTAAATAACCAGCCCAATACAGGAATGTCTCCAAGCAGCGGAACCTTGGCGACATTTTCTTCGACTTTGTCTGACATGAGTCCACCCATCATGATGAAATCCTGGTCTTTAACAACCACCGAGGTATTCGTGACTCGAGATGTAGTGGCAACTTGAAAGTTAGCTAGAGCGGCTGGTACGGAAGAGTTAGGTTTAAAGGTATCTACTTTTTGTTCTATTTCTAAACGGATGTTTTTGCTGGCAGCATTGATGTGAGGTGTAAGTTTAATAGTAATTCCGGTTTTTAATCGCTCGATAGATCCGGTAGCTCCACCCACTTGGGCTACGGCTGCGACTAAAGAGGTTTGAACAGGCGTCTCATCCAAAACTTGGAATTCAGCTTTTTCATTGTCTAGGGCGATGATCTGAGGGGTTGAGAGAAGTGAGGATTTAGTAGATTTGGTTAGAAGATTGATCAGTCCCATAAAGCTGCTCAAAGTTACAGCGGTTCCTGAGGATGTTCCAGTTCCCGGTACGTTGTAGTTAAAGGTGTTTCCAGCTGCAAATGGGATAGTAGCTCCCTCTCCAGGTAACCCACCACTAATGGCAGACAATAAGGAGGCAGAGTCTCCAATAAATCCGCCTGAGAATCCTCTGCCTGGAGAAGCAGTGGCTAAATTAGTTCCAATCTTGGTGAAATCATCAATAGCTACTTCAACGATTGCGGTTTCTACAAAAACCTGTAGTCGAGGAATATCGAGTTTTCTGATAACCTTCTTGAGAGTTTGGTAGTCGACCGAGTTAGCAGTAATAACCAAAGCATTAGTGGCTGCATCGGAAGTGACTTTAACCCCTCCTTCGAGTTCAGCGGAGATGGGTCCGGCGCTGACTGGGCTTGGAGCTCCGCCGGGAATAGGAGGAGCAGATGAACTTCGTTTTCCAGATTTTGCACTTCCACCGCTAGCCAGAGAGGAGAGAGTTGAAGCTAGATCTTCTGCTTTGGTGTACTCGCAATAATACACATGGATTCTACCCGAATCGGTAGTTTTAACATCTAATTTTGCAACGAGCTGCTTGAGTTGTTCAAATCCTGCCAAATTGGCGAGAATCACTAGGCTGTTAGTTTGTTCATCTGGGATAATTTTTGAAATGACACCACCGCCTCGAGTACGTTCGAGAGCACTTTTTCTAAAAGATCTTGGCTGCCCCGAGGATCCTTTTCCTTCGCTGTAGATTTCTCCCAGCATATCTGAAATCGATTTGGCAGCTCCATTTTTAATTCTTAAAACGTGAAGGGTGGTTTCGTAATTTTTAACGTCTAAAGTTTCTAGTATTTCTTTAATTCTTTGAATGTTTGAGCCGGTGTCGGTGATGATAATAGAGTTCGTAGGTTCATAGGCAAAAAGTTTTCCTTGTCGGGTCGTTAGATCTCTGAACTCTCTTTGAACTTCATCAGCATTAATAAATTTCAATTGAAAAATTCGTGTGATGAATTGGTCGTCCTTAGGGGCGTAGTCTCCGGCGTAAGTTTTAACCGGAGCCCTTCGTGCTTCTGCGGAATCGATGATTCGAATGTATTTTCCAGATTGAACTGTGGTCAGGCCATTGGCTTCGAGGGATGATAAAAAGGCCTGGTAGGCTTCTTGGAGAGAAACTGCCGACGGGCCCATAATAGTAATTCGGCCTCTCACCTTTTGATCAATAATAAAATTCTTTCCAGTCCATTTGGAAATTAAAGTGACCACATCTTTGATCTCTTTATCGGGCAGATCAAAGTTTTTGACTTCGAGAGATTTAATCGACGGATCAAGTTCTAAGTAGTCTGCGAGTTTGGGGGACTCTTTCTTTTTACTGGCGTTACCTGTGGCAACCTTTCCCATGGGAGGCGAAAAGGGCATTTTATTTGCGTTCGAGGGTGTAGGGGTTGACGGGGCTGGGCGCAAGGGTCTGGGAGGGATTAGTTTTGCTGGGGGTTGAGAGGGGGGAGCTGAGGGTTCGGGATTAGATGGCTGAGCGACAGGGGGCTGAAATCCAAAGTTGCTTCCAGGATCTAAAAAGTTGTCATCTTCTTGAAATTCTGAACCGGGAGGAGCTGGAGGAGCTTCGGGAACATTTCCAAATGGATTGCCTCCTGGATCATTCGAGGGAGGTTCACAGTAGCTGAATTTGGATAGGCTTAATGTTAGCCATGCGACTATCAATAAGATGAGATAGGATTTTTTCATAGTGACCTCACTTGACTTCGTAGGAGAGTTGAACCTCTTGTCCTCCTCGAAGTACTTTCAAATCAATTTTTCTTGCGTTTCTTAAAACTTGGAAGGCCTCAACCCCTTTTCCTAAATTATCGAAAATGACGTCATTAGCAGCGAGAAGGACATCTCCTTGAGTCAATCCCAGAGACGCGAAGGGGGAGTCTGGCTCTATGGTCTGGATGAGAAATCCCTTCATTTTGTTATCGATCGTATAGGGAACGGCTTTCGCCGTTTGAAGGACATTGTTGATATCTTTTAATTGTTGTTCGAGATAGTTTTGTTTCACCGCATAGTTATTTTCTCCGACCCGATTAATACCTTCTGCAAGCCGGCCCTCTCGAAATGGGGAAAGTCCGTTTGTGTCGTCTGGAATTTCGATATATTCCAATTCTTGAGAGAGCTTAACTTGGAAACAAAGCCGCTTTCGATCGACTTTGAGAGCTTGGAATCGACCATCCCCAAAGCTTTCGTCTTTTTTGACCGCGGTTTTATTTGGCTTTCCGCTTTCCTCAATAAGAGCGACGGATAAGTCCTCGTTTGTCATGACAATGGTGCCTAACAATTTGATATTTTGGCTTGAAAGTTTTGCCTGTGAAAAGCAATCGAGTAGACCTTGATCGAAGGGTTCCGGAATTTTATTTTCGACGTTAAAAATATTTCTATTTTCAATGGAGCCAAAGTCTTCGGAGGGTAAGCTGGGTTTTTGATATCTTGTTTTTTTAGGGGGAATCGGAGTGTAAGTGGGCCGGACAAAGTAGGTTCCGATAATGCGAGAGGCTATTGCACTGGCTAAGAAAACCGCCAGCACGGTTAATCCCAAGCGAAACAAAAGGGAGTGTTCTTGAACCGTGTTCAAGTCAATCTTTTTGGGAATTTTTTGATTGATCGCACCCAATATTGGGTTCCCAGAACGTGGCTTTCTGAGGCGACTGCCATCGGGTCCACGCTTTTTAAAAAATTTTTTAATCAATTTTTTCATTGTGCATGAGAATCTAAGTTTTGACTCGGAGCGAATGGGCTTACACAGGATCCCAACCAAGCAATGTGCAAAGGGAGTACCAAATTTAGAATTATAAAAACTTCAATGAAATTAAATACGAGAGGATTGTGACGCAAAAAATCATGGATCGAAAGTCAAAGGGATGGTTTAAGTTTTTAAAAACGAGGACAAATTGGCAATTGAATCTTGTAATGACGAAAAACTAAAGTGTAGGTACTCTCAAACAGATGGAAAAGGAACTTTTTGAAACGGCTTGTCGCCACTTTGATCATGAAGAGTATTTCGAGGCTCACGAAGTTTGGGAAGAGATTTGGAACGACGCTTATGGTCCAAGAAGGTATTTTTTGCAGGGGTTGATACAAGCTGCTGTAGCCTTGCATCATGCACGAAATCAGAATTGGGCGGGGACGAGAAAATTGTTGGCTAGCGCCATGGATTATCTTGAGAGGGGGCGTTCAGAGGCCCCTGAAATTGATATCGATTTGATGAAAGATAAAATAGTAGACTTCGAAATCGCCGTACAACAAACGCTTGCTGGACAAGAGATACTTCTTCCCTTTTACAAGCTACCTAGGAAGTAAACATGGGCCGACATCACGAACACACACACGGTTCAGAAAATTTTCATGAACATCCTCAGGGAAATCATCGTAGAGCTATTCACCGTTCGTTAATGGGGGTTTTACTTCTATCTTCGAGTTACATGGTAGCTGAAATTTTAGGTGGAATCTTTAGCGGCTCGTTGGCTCTTCTAGCGGATGCGGGTCACATGGCTATTGATACTGCTGCTATTGCGCTTTCACTATTTGCCTCGTGGGTTGCAAAACGACCCGCAACTGAAGGCAAAACTTATGGTTATTACCGTGCTGAAATTTTAGCTGCCTTGATTAATGGCGCTACATTAATCGCAATTTCTTTGTGGATTTGTTACGAGGCATGGAACCGATTTCAATTGTCTCAACCCATTCGTGGTGAACTGATGACTGGAGTGGCCGCGGGTGGATTGGTGGTCAATTTGTTGGGACTTTTGTTGATCCACAAACACGGAGATCATAACCTAAATACTCGAGGCGTTTGGCTTCATCTTTTGACCGACACTTTGGGTTCTGTTTCAGCGATAGTGGCAGGCCTATTGGTTTGGAAGCTGAACTGGTTTTGGGCGGATCCTGTGATCTCGGTGGTTATTTCTCTTTTCATTCTTTTTGGGGCCTGGAGATTGCTTAGGGAATGTGTAGATGTTCTGCTTGAAGCTGTTCCTAAAGGTGTGAACATCGCTGAAATCAAACGAGCCATTGAGGCTTTACCTAGCGTTAAAGAGGTTCATGACCTTCATGTTTGGACCATGACTAGCGGGGTTCCTTTGTTAACGGTGCATGTAGCTTTGAGTGAAGTCGTGGAGACTAGTTTAATTCTCAAGCAAGTCACTCGGCTTTTAGAGGATCAATTTCATATTGAACATGTCACTATCCAAATAGAACCCAAAGATTACATCCCTCTTGATGAATGTTGTAAGTTGCCGAAATAATTAGTTTAAACTAGGTGTTTGGGATGGGGTTTAGATTCGTTGATCTCAATCTTAAATTCAGATAAGACAGGGCAATGATGAAGTCTTATTTAAAAGTTCTCGGTCTTTTGGTTTTTGCGTGGGGTTCTTCGACGCTTTTCGCATCAGAGGACTCTTACACCGAAAAAAAATTATTGGTGTGTAACCAACTTGCTCAAGAGGATTTGCTACAAATCAGATTGGTGCAAAGAGGCCCTAGTTATGTGATTGTTTTGGTTCAAAAAGACGGTGAAATTGAGCAACCCACAAAAGTGGTAGGGGACATTAAAAATTATTCTTATACCTTACCGCCTTGGAAAGGCGAAACAAGGCTATTAAGAAATGATAATTCTGGTTGGGGACTTTTTATTTGCGGCGGATCGGTTTGCCGTACCCAGAGAATTAACTGCACACTTTAGAAATTTCTTGAAATGAAGCTAAGGCCTGTCGAAAGACTTTGGTTGGGGGTTAGGAAAAGGTGCCCTGGCTGTGGCGAAGGTCGTTTGTTTAAAAGTTGGTTTGTTTTGCATCCCCAGTGTTCTTTCTGTGGGTGTTTATTTCAACAAAGAGAAGACGACACCTATTTCTTCATGTACATGTCCACCGGTTTGCTGACTGGAGTTTTCATTGTAATTATGTTTTTTGTGATTCCCACAGACGTCTTGTTGGGGAAAATTATTTTACTGATTCTTTCACTTTCTGTTTTTGTAATAACGCATCCTAACCGTAAAGGGCTAGCGATTGCGATTGATTATTGCGTCGATAGCCGGTCTGAGTATCCCAAACACCAGGAGAAAAAGTAGATTGAGAAACACAGAATTTATTTCTAAAGACACCCAATTATTTGTCTCGCTTGCTGAAATTCCAGGAAACACCGGGACAGTTTGGTTCAACAAGATGTTCACAGAAAAAAAGATTGATGCTGTTTACAAGGCCTTCGCGGTTGAACGTGATGGGTTTAAATCTGCCTTTGAGGGAGTGAGAGCACTTAAAATTGCAGGGGGTGCGATTTCGATGCCTTTTAAGAAGCGGGCTTTTCACTGGGTGGATGAAGTTCAGGGAATAGCGGCCAAAATAGGAACTATTAATACCTTTCGCAGAGAAACTTCAGGAAAGCTTCTTGGGTGGAATACTGATTATTTAGCGGCCCTTAAAGCGATTCCTCTGGGTTGTGGGAAAGTTTATTTGCTGGGAGCTGGTGGCGTTGCAGCTGCAGTTGCCTTGGCAGCCAGCGAAAAAAAGGTGGAATCATTGACGGTCTTTTCCCGCAACATGGGTTCACATCAAATCCCAAAATCGGTTGATTTCAGTTGGGAATCTTGGGAACGTCAAGAGTCTATGGAATCTCCTCAAGTGGTGATCAATTGCACCCCCTTGGGAATGATTCCCGGTGGCGAGTTGTGTATTCCTGATCATTGGTGGAAAAACATGAAGCTTGCAATCGATCTCACCTACCGACCCGAAGGAAATCAATTTTTTAGAGAAGCTAAAGAGCATCAATTGTTTTTCCTCGATGGGAAACAATTTGCGAGATGGCAAGCGTTAGAGCAATTTAAAATCTATACCGGAATTGATCTTCCGGAAGAGAATTGTGGATACTAGAATCTATTTTTTAAATTTTCTGAATGACTTTACTTTAGGTGTCCAACCCCCATATAACTTTTTGATTGGGGGGAATTATGGCAACCGAGGTTTTAAAGCGTTATTTCATCCGCTTTCCTGTTCTTAAGGGAATCAAATCGAAGGATGGCATTCCTAATCACTCTTCCGAATTTCGCAAACGCCGGACTTTAAATTGGCTAACTTTGGGCCTGACCTATTCGACGATGTACATGGGTCGTTACAATTTGTCTTTTGCTAATAAGTCTCTATCTCAAGCCTTTGGATGGGATAAGACACAAATCGGAGCTATTATCACCGCTGGCCTCTCAATTTATGGATTTTCAGCCATTTTTAATGGACCCATTGCGGACAAAATGGGCGGACGAAGAGCCATGTTAATCGGTGCCACTGGAACTGTAGTCTTTAATTTATTGTTTGGTCTTGGGGCTTATTTGGGATTTCTTGGAAAGGGAACTTATCTTCTTGGTTATTTTGCTTCAGTTTGGGCTTTAAATTCTTATTTCCAATCCTTCAGTGCTTTAGCGCTTATTAAAGTGAATGCGGGTTGGTTTCATATCAAAGAGAGGGGAGTTTTTTCTGCGATTTTTGGTTCCATGATCCAAAGTGGTAGGGCCCTTATTTTTGTTTTGGGGGGTATTTTAGTTGCGATTCTTCCTTGGCAATGGGTGTTTTTTGTTCCGGCATCGCTGGTGGCGTTGATGGCTTTTTGCACTTTTAAAGTAGTGAGGAACAATCCTGAAGATTGTTCCCTTCCCGCGTTAGATGTTCAAGATGCTAGTAGTGGTGATACGGCACCTATCACTGTAGGTTATGTATTGTCTAAAGTTTTCAAAAACCCTGTGACTTTAACGATAGCTTTTGCCGAGTTTTGTACCGGTTTTGTTCGGCACGGTTTTGAGCAGTGGTTTCCTCGTTACATGATAGAGGTTCAGCAGTTAAGTTTAGAATCTTCGGTTTTTCAAAAAGGGGCACTTTCGGTTGTATTAGCAGGGATTGTGGGCGCTTTTTTTGCTGGGACTATTTCAGATTGGGTTTTTAAGGGCCGAAGAACTCCAGTGGCTTGCTTGGGGGATTTGGTGCAAGTGTTGTGTTTGGGGGGTGTGTGGAAGGCTCCTAGCATGAATTGGGTGATAGCAGCTTTCATTTTGAATTCCTTTGCTATCAGTATCGTGCATTCTATGTTGTCGGGTACCGCTTCTATGGATTTTGGAGGCAAGAGAGCCGCTGCGACAGCTGCCGGAATTTTTGATGGAATGCAATATATGGGAGGAAGCGTGGTAGGGCTTGGGATGGGGTGGATGTTGGATCGTTTTGGATGGGGAATGTGGGGCCCTAGTATGATCGGTTTCTCCGGTTTAGGCGCTGTTTTGATGATTCTGCTTTGGAATGCTCGGCCCAAAACGGGTCATTGAGAGAGAGTTGAAGTGCGGTTTAAGGATTGTGCAACTTCATTTAACCTGAGCGAGCATGAAATTGAATTTGGAGGAGTTTTCTGAGTGGAGTGGCTAACTCAATGTAGTCTATGTGAGAGTAAGCAGATTGAAACTCTTTGTTTAGAGAATCACTTTAGCCGGTGTCGTGAATGTGGGTTGATCTTTGATAATCCGAGGCCGGAATGGACAGAGATCACTGCTTTTTATGCTAAAGAAACCCAGTACGACGAATGGCTATCAGAGAAAAAAGCCAGAGACGATCTTTGGAAAAGACGCCTTAGACTCGTTCGTAAATACATTCCACAGGGGAAGCTTTTAGATGTCGGATCAGGCATAGGCCAGTTTCTTTTTCATGCTAAGAAATATTTTCAGGTGACCGGAACCGAGATATCTCCGGTGGCGGTCAAAATAGCCCGAGAGAATTATGGTGTTGTATTATTACAGGGGACTCTTGAGAGTGTCCCTCTTGAATCCCAATATGATGTCATTACGCTATTTCATGTTTTGGAGCACGTTCCTTTACCTAAAAAAACTCTTCAGGAATGTTTGAAGAGATTAAAACCTGGGGGCATCCTTGTGTTAGCTGTTCCTAATGATGTCGACTCCGTTTTGACTCGTAGGAATCGACTGATGGAAAGAAGAGGATTTGAAAAATACAAGAGTTTAGGAAAGCTCGGACTACCCAAATTAACACTGAACGGTTCTGAAATTCACCTTTCTCATTTTACGGCTCCAGTTCTATCACTAAAACTGAACCAGTTAGGATTTGAAATCGTAGATACAGCATTGGATCCCTATTTTGCCGTTTCGGGCATCCGGAAGGTGAGACGCTATTTACGTTTTGGAATCTATTCCTGCCTCAATTGGTTATTAGGTAAAAATCTCTATGACACAATTTGGATCGTAGCGAAGAAAAAGATTGAGTAGTGATAGCCGGTATTTTACCGCGTAGTGTTGGGTTTCGGGTTTCTCCAAGGAGACTAATAAAATTTGGCTCTTGAACTCAGATAGTGGAATGCAGAGGGTCAAGCAAGTCACCTGATAAGATTTGGTTTCGGACTAAATCTAAAAGGAGGACTTGATGACCCCAGGGCATCATCTCGCGCGTTGGTG
>OMIX01000097.1 GCA_900299195.1 Deltaproteobacteria bacterium | reverse complement strand
TTGAAAAGCGCTTTTCCATGGGGTTGCCACGGTAAATTTGCCTTTTACATATCCGAAGGCAAAAAGAGAAATAAGTGTGGTTGCAACAGAAAACTCTAAACCCACTTGAGGTTGTTCGGAGAAGAAATAAGGGGCTAACGGGATAAGTCCACCAGCAATATAGGCTAACCCAATGGTAAGCGCACTTCGAATCGCTCGATTAGCATCAGGTCGTTCAAGACCAAGTTCAAACTTCATCATAAAATCAACCCAGCGTTGTTTATCGGCTCTAATAGCATTCACCAAAGTGGCAACGGTGGGTTCGTCTAGATCGTAGCTTCGAAAAAGACTTGCGACCTCTTCGGCTTCAACTTCAGGAATTTCCTCTGTTTCTTTTTCCTCTCTTTTTCTTTCTGAATCAAAATGGTGAAGTTCGGTTCTAGCGGCCAGATAGCCACCTAAGCCCATAGCGATCGCCCCCGCTGCAATTTCTGCCAGTCCAGCGGTGACGATTAACTGATTATTAGAAACGGCACCTGAAAGTCCCGCAGCTAGGGCAAAGGGAACTGTCAGTCCGTCTGACATTCCAATTACCATGTCCTTCAAAGTGTCTGACGCATTAAAGTGACTTTCGTCGTGAGTATGTTGAATCATAGGCTCTTGATATCAAGGTTTTGTCTTTTTTTAAAGGCCCCTTGATTGCACCCCAGGGGCTGGAGTGCTAAGGTCCCGAATGGGTAGGTGTATGATGCAACAGGTTCAGAGATTAGATCGTTTTAGAATTCTAAGGGGAGTTTACGAACCTTTGAGAATCTTTCTGGTGTGGCTTTTGGTTGCAGGTTCTTGCTCTTTGATGGCTATGAGTCACTCCTCACTATCGACTGAGCTTACCTTGGACGAGCAAGACCAACTACAAGCTAGATTAGAGCTTTTTTATGGCTCTGATAGCCCCCATGTCATGTCCCTAAAAATACCCAAAGTGAATGTGGCTACTGGAAGAGCTGGAGGGCGAGGTGAGATTTCAGTTGAGGGTTCTTTAATTCGGAACCCTTCATTGAAAGAACTCGCTGGAGCTAAGAGTTCTCCTAAATTTGTTCAGATGAGAAAGCATTGGTTTCAAAAAAGATTTCCGAGGAACGGAGCGAATGAAAGTTGGTCGAGTTATTCTGGGGGAGATAGAGTTTCGGATTTGTTGGAATCTTACTTTGATGAGAGTGAAATTAGTTATGACTTAGATAAAATTCCCAATCGTGGAGAGATCTCTAGAAGTTATTGGTCAGGCGATTATTGGTCGATGAATTCGGGGTTAACTTCGTACCGATACAGCACCGAAAAAGCATTTGAATTGTATCAGGACGCTATAACATCCTATTTGCAACCTGAAGAGTGGAGTCAATTATGGGGGAGTTTGCCTCCAAATAAATGGAGTGAAGAGGTACAAAAATGGTCTCCCTCCGAGAAATATGATCTCTTGGTGGGAGATGAGAATTTTACTTTAACAAAGGAACAAAAAGGTGAGGGGGCTGATTTTGTTAATTCGGAAGGTAAAGTTGAAAGTTGGTTTGGTATTTGTGATGGGTGGGCTCCAGCTTCGGTTTTTGTTCCAACACCAAATCGGTCGATTAAAACCTTAGGTGCCCGGGGAGTTTCTATTCCATGGTATCCTGATGATGTTCGCGCGCTTGCAAGTTTAGCGTGGAGCAATGGAGACTATCCAAATAACTTTGTAGGAAGAAGGTGTGAGGTTACCACCCCCAAAGTTTACAAAAATGGAAGAATATCAGACGAAGATTGCGCGGACACCAATCCCGCCACTTTTCATTTAGCTCTAGGATTTTTACTGGGTAAAAAAGGAATCCCTTTCATTATGGATGCTAGTTTTGATGCTGAAGTGTGGAATCAACCTATTCTTGCTTATGAAATCAGATATTTTAACCCTTTAAATCCACGTCAGCGCAGTTTTAAGTGGAGCGATGTTTCAGTTCCCTATGATGAAGCTTTTAAGACGAAAGACCGATTTCAAAAACCACTCACGCGCGGTTACCGGCGGGCTCAAAAGTATTTTGATGGAGCAGTGAAAGCCATTGTGGGAGTTCAGACTACCCTGGTTTATTTGGCTGAATATGAAGCCAATTCCAAACTTCAACCCCAAGAAAATGTAACTGAGAGAGTTACTTATACTTACGATCTCGAATTACATGAGAAAGAAGGTGCCTTAGTTCCTTTAGGAGGAGAATGGCACAGCAATGCCCACCCTGATTTTTTGTGGTTGCCTCAAAATCATGCGGTTGCTACGGGAAGATGGGATAAAGAGATTTCCAAATTCGAACTCTCGTCGGTAGTTCCTCCAGCGCTTACTGAAGTGGCTGCTAAAGGCTCCAAAAATGGATATCCCCTCTGCTCCGTGATTGAGTCTCTAGTGAAGGCTTCCAGTGAAGGCGCAGACTATCAGTGCCCTAGAAACTAGGAATCAGAAACCTCTTAAGTACTGAGAAGGAATTAAACCAGGATTCACTCGGTTTAGATACTGAGCTGCTTGAATAGGCCAGTAGGGGTTTCTAAGAAGTTCTCTAGCCAGAAGAACCATGTCAGCTTGTTCTTTATAAATTAAGTTGTTTGCTGCTTTGGGTTCGGTGATAAGACCCACAGCTGCAGTAGCAATATCAGCTTTCTTTTTAATCTCTTCAGCAAAAGGAACCTGAAAATGTTTTTTGACTGGGATTTTGATGTTAGGAGCAATGGCTCCCGAGCTACAATCGATCAGATCCACACCTAATTTTTTCAATTCTATCGAAAGAAAGATGGAATCATTTAAATTCCAACCTGACTCTACCCAATCAGTGCAGGAAAGCCGGACTGCTAAGGGTAAATGAGATGGCCAAACCGTTTTAACCGATTCGATAACTTCCAAAAGAAATCGGATTCGATTGGCAAAAGAACCTCCATAGTTGTCAGTTCTGTGATTAGAAATGGGTGACAAAAAACTATGAAGCAAATATCCATGAGCTGCATGAATTTCAAGAAATTCAAAACCAGATTCTAAAGCCCGTTTGGCCGCATTTTTAAAAGCAACAACTATTTCTGTGATTTCCTTAGGGTTGAGAGGATGAGGAGTTTGATACCCATCCCCAAACGGAACAGCAGAAGCTCCCACAATCTGCCAGCCTCCTTGATTGAGTTCAACAGGGGAATCTCCCACCCAAGGAACTTCACGACTCCCCTTTCTACCTGCATGTGCTAATTGAATTCCTGGGGTTGATCCTTGAGTTTTAATGAAAGTAGTAATTTGTTTTAGTTTCGAAACATGGGTGTCTAAGTAAAGACCGTTGTCCTTTGGGGTAATTCTGCCTTCTGGGGTAACTGCGGTGGCTTCCATCATGACAAGACCTGCTCCACCCGAAGCCCGGGTTCCTAAATGGACCAAATGCCAATCGGTCGCATGACCATTCTCCGAAGAATACTGACACATGGGAGATACCCCGATTCGATTTCTCAGGGTGATGGACTTGATAGAATAAGGGTCAAAAAGTTGGGGCATAATTTCCTCCGTCCTGAGTCTCCCATTTTTTTTCTTAAGGTCAATAGCTTGGCATACAGCAGGTGCGTTGATACACTTTTTCAAACATCAAGGAGTTATTTATGGATCCCTTTTTAAAAGTGGCTATTGAAGAGGCTGAACTGGGGCTGAAAGAAGGTGGCATTCCCATAGGTTCTGTGTTGGTGATTAATCATCAGATTGTAGGGCGGGGCCACAATCGTCGGGTTCAAAAGGGTAGTGCGATTCTTCATGCTGAAATGGATTGTTTGGAGAATGCTGGAAGATTGAAAGCTAGTGACTACCAAAAAGCCACTCTATATTCGACCTTATCTCCTTGTGATATGTGCAGTGGTACTGCACTTCTTTATAAAATTCCGAAAATTATCATCGGAGAAAATAAGACTTTTCGGGGGCCGGAAACTTATACCCAATCGAGAGGAATCCAACTTGAAGTATTACAAGATCTTCGTTGTATTGACCTAATGGAAAAATTTATTAAAGAACGACCCGAACTTTGGAATGAAGACATCGGGGTTTAAATTGTTATTAGGGTTTGTCTCGAATGTGAGCCCCTAAAAAACAAACGCAAACTGAAAGATCACACACCAATAGTTTTGAAAATATCTGTTAGACGATGTTGATAGGTATGATGGCTTAGGGCTCTTTTTGCACCTGCCTCGCGTATCTTTAACATTTGAGAGGGGTTCTTCTGAGCACGCTCAATTAAACCGATCAATTCGTCTTTGGTGCTGAAAGTTAAAAGTTCGGTTCCAGGCTCGAAGCATCTAGAAATTGCAGGGCGATCTTCAATCAATTGGAGACCTGCCGCTCCTGCAATTTCAAAGGCTCGGCAGTTTAAGCTGTCTCCCTCGTAAAAATTGAATGAATTTAGGCACGCTAACCCAGAACCAAAAATTCGGCTTTTGTCTTCTTTAACAATATATTTCCCGGAGTGATATTTTTTGATAGTGGGCAGGGACCAACGCGGATACTTCGGACCATACAAATCAAGCTGATATCCGTGATCGATTAAAGTTTGGCATAGTACCTGTCGGAAATTGTAAAAATTTCCAGCAACAATAATAGAATTTGAACTTTGGGGTGCAAGCGGTTTGTGCCAATCGGGGTTCATGGCTTCATCTAATAAGAATGCAGGACATCCCACAATTTTCAACTTGTTAACTCCATTGAGGTCTTTGAGAAAAATAGCACTCCAATGTTGAGATAAAAGAGTGAGCCTTTTGTCCTCAGCGGGCGCGTCACCCCACCAAATAATTCGAGTTTTAACTAGGGAGGCTAGTTCCTCTAGGAAAGAGGGGGAGTATTGTTGAGTTAATGAGAAAAAAAGATCCGGTTTGAATGCCCTTACTTGTTTAAGAATTGTCTTTTCAAATTGGTAAATCGAATTAGGTTTGATGACTCTTTCGACGCTCCACAAGAGGCCAGAATTGAAAAACTGGCTGTTTCTCGCCTCTTGAGAGACGAAAACCGAATAATCCATGCGCTTAAGTGTATGATGAACATTGTCTGCAAAAGAATCTTCACTAAATATTCCCGATAAGTAAATTTTCATGGAAAACCTTATGTTGGGCGACTCACTTGCTGCTCATTAGTATTTCTTTGGAGAAAATAATAACACAGTCCAGAAACCAAGAATCCTACGAACCAAGCATAGTGGTAGAGTCCAGAAATCAAAGGGGGGACAGAATTGACAGGAATTAACTTAACCGTGGTTAAAAATCCAGGAACATTGGGAAGAACTCCAGCAAGTAAGGCCCCAATAGCGGCGCGATTAAATCCGTTTCTATACCAATAGCGGCCTTTGTCGGAGTAAAGTTCACTTACATATAAAACTCTTTTTCGAATAAAAAAGTAATCTACTATCAAAATTCCACCTATTGGGCCCAGTAAACTCGAAT
>OMIX01000096.1 GCA_900299195.1 Deltaproteobacteria bacterium | reverse complement strand
GGCGAAAAGGGATGGCCACCCAGAGGTGATGAGATTTTCAACGATGATTCCTTCCTCGTGAAGACGTTTTAAAATTCCTACAGTGGCAAAACTCGCCACCCCTGCACCCCCTAGAACCAAAGTGATCTTCTTTCTGTCTTGATAATTTTTTGTGGGCTCTGTGGAGGGTAACCCAGAGGGCGAATCTGCAGTAGGCGCCGAAGGTAGTGAGTTGCTTTGGGGTTCAACTGGTTTTTGGAAAAAAGAACAACTGGCAAGAACTACGACCGCCGTCCAAATAAGAAAAAGTTTTTTAATTACGTTCATAAAATAAAAGATATTCAACATTACCACTTTTTTTCCCGGTCAGAGGAGAGATTTCTGGTCCCCCTTTTAAATCGAGCCCTTGAGATTTCATCCAGTGACTGAAGTTTGTCAAAGCCCCTTCGACATCGGCGTCGGCCCTGACGATTCCACCCTGTAAAATATTTTCTGGACCCAATTCGAACTGAGGTTTGAATAACAATATCCACTGTTTTGCTTGGGTGAACTGCTTAACTAAGTTGGGAACAATGGTTTTCAAGGATATAAATGAGACATCTGAAACAATGAGTTCAATCTGGGGAGCTTCAGGAGAAAGGGCTTTTAACTGATCTAAAGTGACTAAACGGGCATTGGTTTTCTCGGCAACAATGACTTGGGGGTGATTTCTAAGCTTGATATCTAACAGTCCGTAACCCACATCCAGAGCAAAAACAGTTTTAGCTCCGTTTTTAATTAAACAGTCGGTGAATCCGCCTGTCGAGCTTCCTACATCCAAACAAATCTTGTTTTTGGGGCTTACCGCAAACAAAGTTAAGGCATGTTTGAGTTTGTCCCCGGCTCGACTGACAAACTCGCCCTTTTTTCCCCGGATTTCTAATGGGTCATTCAGTTTTATTTGAGTGCCGGCTTTATCAATCCTTTGATGATTGCTCCAAACAATCCCTTCCATGAGAAAGGCTCTAGCTTCTTGAATATTTAAAGCTAGTCCACGCTCGACCAATAAGGTGTCCACTCTTTTTTTGATTTTCGAAACTGAATTCATGAGTTTAAGTTAAAGTTTATCCAGCATTCCTCCAATGGGTTTGGGACTGGAACAAGTCAATTTCTGATTTCTATGCTATAGATTGCTCTAATGAAGCGCCAAATACAAATAGGAAAGTTAAATGAAAAACTTTCTAGTATGAACCCTTGGGCCATTATTCTATTTGTTTTTCCTATACCCATTTTGATCGTTTCTTTGTTTTTTTATTACTGGTCGACTGCCCGCTCCAACTATAAACGAGTTACCAGTCAGTTTATGCAGAGACAAAATCAGGTTCTAGCCCACGATGCTATGTCGGTAGCCAGGGAAGTTTCGCATTTGTTGGAATCTGCTGCTAGAGACGTTCAAGCGCTTTCGATGATTTCCCCAACGTCTGAACGGTTTATGCAAATGTATTTATCTCGGGTGGGGCAATTGACTCAATTGGATCCGAGAGACGATTCGATTACGACCATTCCATTGCCCATTTACAACGAGATGATTTACCTAAATACAAGTGGAGATGAACAATTGCGCCTGAGAAATGGGCAAATTGAAAGAAGATTGCGTCGATTATCTGATTGCTCTGGATTTAATCTGTGTGATTCTGAGTTGATAAAAAAAGCAACTCGTCTTACTGAGGGGCAACTGTTTTTCGGTAAACTGGTTCGGTGGTATTCCAAAGAAAGTGAAAAAGAGAAAGTAGAAGGCGGATACCTACCTGTGGTCTTTCGAACTTCAGGTGGAATATTTTTATTGGGTATTGATTATCGTTATATCAAAGAACTTTTAACTTTGCCTACTTTTCCCTATGAGCGGAAGCAAAACCTCCTGCATTCGTACCATAATGGAAACTACATCTATCTTTTAGATAGTGACTTTGATTTTATAGCTCATCCAAAGTTTTGGCATGTGATGGGAATCGATCCCCTCAATGGGAATAGGGCCACTCCGATGATGACTGATTCCGAGGAGGGAGTTCATCCCATTAATATTCGAGCCTATCGTGGCGATAAATTAAAATCTTATTTTGAAAGGTTGTTAAATCGCTCGTTTTTACAGTCCGGTGTGGACATTTTTCGGGCCTCCAATTTGGAAGGCAGTCATCGAGTTCTTTCTGTAGCCCCCATTCTTCTTCATAAAGGGCAATTCCACAAAAACGGCGTATTTGGATTTGTGGTTTTGGGATGTAGCGTTGATTATTTCGAAGAGCCCAAAGAGCAGTATGTTCCCTACTATTGATTAGACAATTCGCGTTATTTAAAAATTGTTCATGTTGAAAGTGATTATTTTATGGGAGAATATACTGTTATCTCGTGAAAAACCAAACGCCCAAAATTTTCTTTTCCTCAGCCCTTTTGGTGGGTTCGTGTCTTTTCTTAATTTTAAATTTAGGTTCATGCGGGTCTAAAGACACCTACCTATTTTGGAGCGATGGGCTCGTTGGAGTGATTAGCGGGGCCGTTTGGGCGAGTCAAGGTAAGGGAAATTTTCAGGGAAGTGTTCTTAGAGGCGGGGATAGTTTGCCCGCGAGTACCGTCGAGTGTCCTGAACTTATCAATGCAGAAGATAATCTTGCAGACTGTTTGGAGTTCTCAAATGATAAGATTACGACAAATCCTGGCGCTAATTTGAGACGGTATTTTGGACTGTGTCAGTTCCCGGGTCTTAAACGCAGTCCTTGGTGGCGAACCTATCACCGAATTCAGTTTCCTTCCCAAGCCGTCTGCGAGGCGATTCGAGGCTCTTCAGGCGGCTTAACTACGGCAAACATAGCTTCTAATTCATTAGTCGGACAAACCATCAAAATCAATTTTGGTTTGGGGGCTAATGCCGACGAACAGAATATTTTCTTTTCGCAGAAGGGGCTAGTTCAATATTTGTGGACTGATTTTCCAACAGGTTTTCTCGAATCAAAAATAGGTGGAATGGATGTAACTTTCACTGCTGCTAATGAAAGAAAAATCAATATTCAGGGTGTTCAAGTTAAAAATTTCATTCCCAATAACGAGGAGATTAATAATCCAGTCGACCTCTATGTGGATATCGCCTCGTTGGGAGCCGGGCAGGTTCTAAAGTTAATTTCAGACAAAACAATTTCAAGTATCGAAGCTGGAGATAGAATGTTTGAACGAACTGAGGCCGATTTAGATTTTCAGTGGGGAGAGAGTCATCCAATGGTAGTTAAGTTCTCTGGAACTACACCTGTGATTCTGGCGGGGGGAAAAATCCGAACTCAATATAACTCCAAAGGCAGTCTCAGTTTAACGACCATTTCAGAAGATCTGCGTTTTGAAGATCCCAACTGTTGTTGGCCGACCCAAGGAAAGATTACCACCCAATTTAATACGCTCTACGTCTTACCCACGGTGCGTAGAAAGAACTTTGATACCGAAGAGGTTGTATTTAAGTCAACCTGTGGAGAGGTTTCCTTAATTCAATCAGGCGCGAGTGCTGGAGATGAGATTGGAGAGCGCCCTATTACCTTAGACCAATGCTTTTAAGTGGGTTTTTACTTCAATTATTGAAGGGCTAGAGATGATTCTTTTTCTGCTTTTTTAGCCTTGGGTTTTGTTTTGGGAACTAAATCTAAAGTTTGGAGTTTTTCAAACGTCTTAAGGAAAATTCCCGGTCCATCCAAGAAAGTCATAGCTCTCTGTGCTTTGGGTGCGGCATGTTCAATAAATTGATCTGGAAGACCCAAAATCAAACAATCTTTTTGAAGGTGTCGCGCTTGTAAAAGTTCCAAAACTCCAGATCCGAACCCACCCATAGCGGCATTTTCTTCTACGGTGACTAAAAGACGGGATCGATTTGCCCAATAGAGAATAAGCTCCTCATCTAAGGGCTTGATAAAGCGGGCATTGATCAAAGCTGTTTTGATTCCCTTTTCGCGCAACAATCTTTGTGCTTCTAAAGAAGATTGCACACTGTATCCCACACTGATCAAGCACACATCAATATCATCCCCATCGGCAGAGATGAGTTCCCCTTTACCGATAGGAAGGCAGATAGGCTCTTTATCCATTTTAACGCCCGCTACTTCACCTCTGGGATATCTGAGTGCAATTGGTCCGGTTTGGTGATGGATTGCAGTTTTAATCATGTTTTGAAGTTCATTCTCGTCTTTGGGTGCCATGACCACAAAGTTGGGAATCGCTCTTAAATAAGAAAGATCGAAAGCTCCTTGGTGAGTGGCTCCATCGGCGCCTACAAGTCCTCCTCGATCCATCGCAAATATCACTGGAAGGTTTTGAATTCCTACGTCGTGAATAATTTGATCGTAAGCCCGCTGTAAGAAAGTTGAGTAAATGGCCGCGACTGGGCGGTAACCTTCAGTAGCTAATCCAGCAGCAAATAAAACTGCATGACTTTCGGCTATTCCAACATCGTAGGTTCGATTGGGAAATTCTTTTTGAAATTTGTTGATACCAGTTCCGCTTGGCATGGCCGCTGTGATCGCTACGATACGAGGATCTTCTTTAGCTAATTTGATCAAAGTGTCAGCGAAGATGTCCTGGTAATTAGGGGTTTTGACCCCGGAACTTTGGATTCCATCATTAATTTTAAATGAAGTGACTCCATGATACTTCAAAGG
>OMIX01000095.1 GCA_900299195.1 Deltaproteobacteria bacterium | reverse complement strand
GGTAATTCCCCGCTCTTTCTCTTCTGGAGCTGCATCGATTTGATCATATCGACGAGCTTCTGCAAAACCTTTCTTAGCAAGTACTGTGGTAATTGCCGAAGTTAATGTGGTTTTTCCATGATCCACGTGACCAATAGTACCCACATTCACGTGGGGTTTTGTTCGTTCAAACTTAGCTTTCGACATTCTATCCTCCCGCTGAAAAATAATTATGGAGCCCAAGAGCGGGATTGAACCGCCGACCTCGTCCTTACCAAGGACGTGCTCTACCGACTGAGCTACCTGGGCTTTTTGTAATAATTCGGTAAAACCTTCCCGTGCTATGCACAGTTGACCGCATATTTTTAGCCGCAACCTATTTAAGTGTCTAGAACTCTTTTTGAAAAAAGGCCGATTTTTACCGTTTTTGAAACTTTAACAGGGATTCTGGAAGTCTCACTTGCTGCGCTTCGGCAGGATAAGAACTGAGAATTGGTTTCTTTGTCCCCGATCTTGTTGTATGGCCATGATATGAGAATCCCATTTTTGTTTATCTGTTTGTTTGTGGTTTTTAGTTCATCTTTGTCGGCTCATCAGGAGATGACCTATGTTGCTTGCCCGACGAGAGCTTGGGGTTGCTCTACCGGGAGATACAGCATCGGTGCGGGATTGGGATGGTCTAAGTTTAGGGAGAGGACTTCATTTGTGCCCAACATCCTCGTCGAGTTGGGTGTTTTGAATAAGATGGCTCTAGCGTTGAGTTTTGGTGGAGTGAATTCTGAGCAGATTTATCAATCGCTTCAAGCTGCTCCTTCGCTGGTTTTCGGAGCTGGGTTGGAGCTTTATGGCTGGCAATTGTACCGAGGACCTGTTTTGAAAATAGCTGCATTGAAACATCTGTATCGAGAAGACATCAGTCATCAACGGTATTCCTCTGATACCGCCATTTCTTCTACAGTGGGCTGGCGGTGGAGACCCAAAGAGTACGCGGGAAGTTTTGTTTTGGGAGTAGGGGCTCAAAAAGTATTAACTCAGGAAAGACCCATTCAGCCCGTAGTAGAAACCCAAATTGCGGTGGATTTCAATTTGGATTCAATTTTTTACTAGTTCTCGCCAAACTAAAAAAAATTAACGATAATAAGTTCGGAATCATTTCCGATGAAAAAAATCTTTAAAATTCATTTAGTGGTTGGAGCTCGGCCTAATTTTATGAAAGTGGCCCCACTTTATCACCAGCTTAAGCAGGAGTCTTGGTGCGAAGTGTACTTAATTGCAACTGGCCAACATTATAGCCCAGAACTTTCGGAAGTGTTTCTTAGGGAGTTTTCGCTTCCGAACCCTGATTTTTATCTCGGAGCAGGGGAGGGAACCCCTGAAGCTCAGTTGTTAAAAATAAAAACGGAATACGATAAGGTTTTAAGTGAAACTTCACCCGATTTGGTAGTGGTTGTAGGAGACGTAACTTCAACTTTGGCAGGCTGTATGGCAGCAAAAAAAAGGGGAGTTAGAGTTGCTCATGTGGAAGCTGGACTGAGGAGTGGAGACTGTTCCATGCCAGAAGAGAGAAACCGTATCGAAGTCGATAAAGTTTCCGACTTGTTGTTCGCTCCGTCTCAAGACGCTGTTTTAAATCTAGAGAAAGAAGGCTGTGATCCCGCTGCGATATTCATGGTGGGAAATATTATGATCGACACTTATGAGATGCTAAAGCATAAGATTTCTCAGTTGAGTCGACAATCGAAGTTACCATTTTCTAATAAACAGTTTGCCCTAGTGACGTTGCATCGCCCATCCAACGTTGATTTTAGGGAGCGATTGGAGTCAATCGTTCATAGTTTGATAGAGTCATCTAACCGCGTTTCGTTGGTTTTCCCGGTTCATCCTAGAACCTTGAACAAACTGACGGAGTTTAACTTGATTGAAAAACTCCAAAAGAACGTGGAGAAAATAAAACTTTTAAGTCCTCTGGGTTATATCGAGTTCATGAGTTATTTAGAGCAAAGCCTCTGTGTGATCACCGATTCGGGAGGGATACAAGAAGAAAGCACTTATCTTAATATTCCTTGTTTAACTGTGAGAAAAAATAGTGAACGTCCGATCACTCTTAAGCAGGGAACTAATCTTTTGGTAGAGCCGGAACAACTGCCTGATTTGTTGCAAACCATGTTACGAAAGCCTGTGATATCTCAGCCCCCTCCTCCACTTTGGGATGGGAAAACTGCGAGTCGAGTGTGTCAGGAAATAAAAAAATATTTCAAAGTCAGTTAATGGATACTGGCAACAGTACGGGCGAAGTCTTGGAAGCTAGAGTAGGTGGGGCTCCAATCGAGTTGTTTTCTGGTAAAATCATTATTAACTTTTTTACCGAGCGGTCCCTCACTTCCTAAAAATCGACAGAGTGGGGTGTTTTGCTTCAAAAAGGTTTGCGAAATCTGAACGAGTTCGTTTCGACAAATGGGAGAGTTGTCACTTCCTAGAAATACTTGTTCCGGATAACGGGTGTGAAATAGTTTGAGAGTCAGTGAGGCTGCGTCTTCATAATGAATTAAATTGATTAAACCGTCTCCTCTTAGAGGAGATTCCGCGAGCTGCGAATAATAAATGTGAGGGCCTGAGGTACGGTGATAGAGGCCGGCTAATCGTAAAACAGTGCCTTTTTCGGCTAGAACCCATTTTTCTCCCTCGATTAAAAGCTGGGCTCGGGGCGAATCGGCTAACGCAGAAGATTCAGTGACGGTTTTACCTGAGTCTTCGCGATAAACTGCAGTGCTTGAAATAAAAACGAACGCTCCCGCATGGCTCCAAAGAGTAAGGGCTCGGCGGATCTCTTTTAAGTAATCTTCCTTATTCGATGGGGGAACAGCAAATAGCACATGGTCGAAGCGGCCCGTTTGGCTTTTGATACGGGGAATGAGCCCCAGCTGAGTCAGTTCTGGATGGGTGCGGGTCGTTAGTGTTTCAGCTACAGGGTTGGCTTGGCTTAGGGAGCCCACTAAAGTTCCCAATTTTCCGCAGCCCACAATGATGAATGATGAAAGAGGATTCGTAAGAGCCATTTCGAATGTATTGTGACTTATTAAACTTGGAGCGGGAGACGGGGCTCGAACCCGCTACCCTCAGCTTGGAAGGCTGATGCTCTACCAAATGAGCTACTCCCGCAAGAACTTGAATCTCAAGTTGCTGAGAGTGTTACCATAAATGATTTGCGTACGTCTACCCTTTCCCAAAGATTTTTAGGTGTTAGGTCCTTTTTGCGTAAAGAAACCTTGATTTGGGGAATCCTAATTTGATTTTTGGGTTCTAGAGGATCACGATTTAATTGCTTGAGATTTTAGCGATTAATTCTTTTTCCAGGGTCAATGTTTTGTTTCGGTAGAAAACAGGGTTTTTTAAGTCGAGAGTCAGAGAAACCAGATGATTTCGGCAAACCTGAACATGGTAGTTGTTGTACTGGGTTTTTTTGTTGAGCTCGAGCTCTTCACGATAGCGCTTCCAGAAACTGGAGCGTTCCTCTGGGCCGCCCCCCAAAAGAATTTGAGTGATTTCATAGCTAATAAGACAAATCGGTTCGGTTTCTGGTGGTTTCACACCCCTCATGTAGCATAGTTTAGGGGAGGGCGGGAGAAATAAAAGGCTTACTCTTCTCCTGCACGACCGGCAAAGAAATCATTCCCTTTGTTGTCAACAATGATAAAAGCTGGAAAATCTTTAACTTCTATTTTCCAAACCGCTTCCATTCCCAATTCGGGGTACTCGTGAACTTCAACTTTGGTGATGCAGTCTTTACCTAGACGAGCAGCTGGACCTCCAATTGAGCCCAAGTAAAACCCTCCATATTTTTTACAGGACTGGGCAACTTCTTTGGAACGGTTGCCTTTGCCTAACATGATCAGAGAGGCTCCTTCCTTCTGAAATAGAGGAACATAAGAGTCCATACGCTGAGATGTGGTGGGGCCAAAACTGCCTGAAGGATGACCTTCTGGGGTTTTAGCAGGGCCTGCGTAGTAAATGGCAAAGTTCTTTAGATAATCGGGAAGCCCTTTTCCTGATTCTAATCGTTCCAGAAGTTTTGCATGGGCTATATCTCGGGCTACGATCATAGGTCCGTTCAGCATAACCCGGGTTGAAACTGGATATTGACTTAGGGTGGCTAAAATTTGAGCCATCGGTTTGTTGAGGTCAATTGAAACAGCTTGATTGTTTTTATCGGCGTCGCCCGGCAAAAATCGTGCAGGCTGGGTTTCAAGCTGCTCTAGAAAAATACCGTCCTCAGTGATTTTGGCTTTAATCTGTCTATCTGCAGCGCAAGAGACCCCGAGACCTACCGGACAACTGGCTCCGTGTCGAGGAAGCCTAATGACTCGAACATCGTGAACAAAATATTTCCCACCAAATTGAGCTCCAATTTTTGTTTCCCTCGCCCAACGTTCAACCAGCTTTTCGAGTTCTACATCGCGATAAGCTCTACCTTTACTATTTCCAGTCGTAGCCAGGTTGTCGTAGTAACCACAACTGGCTAACTTGACTGTTTTTAGGGTGGCTTCGGCTGAGGTTCCACCAATGACGAGCGCTAAGTGGTAGGGAGGACAAGCCGCTGTGCCTAACGAAAGAAGAGTGGATTTCACAAACTCTTCCATGGATTTGGGATTTAAAAGGGATTTGTTCTTTTGAAAGAGATAGCTTTTATTGGCGCTTCCTCCCCCTTTTGCAATAAAAAGAAATTCATATTGATTTCCCTTATTCGAATAAATTTCAATTTGAGCAGGCAGGTTGGTCCCAGTGTTTTTTTCCTCGTACATTGAAATGGGGGCTAGTTGCGAGTAGCGGAGATTTCTTTTTTGATAGATATTAAAAACTCCTCGACTTAAAGCCTCAGCATCATCCGAAAAAGTAAGAACCGATTCTCCTTTTTTTCCCATGATAAGAGCCGTTCCTGTGTCCTGACATGAGGGGAAAATTCGTTCGGCCGCAATGACTGCATTCTTGAGTAATTCAATGGCAACAAAACGGTCATTACCACTGGCTTCAGGATCCTTTAGAATGGCGGCCACTTTTTCTAAATGGGAAGTCCTTAACAAATGGGAAACATCGTCAAAAGCAATTTCGCAGAGCTGAGTGAGCGCTTCTGGAGTTACCAGAAGAAACTTCTTGTCACCCCAAGTTTGGGTTTTGACTCCTTCGATAGGGAGTTTACGGTAAGTCGTAGAGTCGTTCATGGGTTCAAAAAGGGGTTGATAACTGAATTCAGCCATAAGAAATCTCCCTGTAAAAAGACCTGTAGAATAGCCCCAAAATAATTGAATGAAAAGCCAGAGTTAAGTTAAGTCAAAATCGACGCCCATTAAACTTAGCGAAGTTCTTCCCTGGAAAAAATTTTTGCTGGCAGTGACGATAAATCTGGCTCTTGAAGCTTCGCTTAAAGCTTCATGAACTTCATTAAAAAACATCAATTTTTGAGCTTTGTGAGTCTCGGTTTTTACAGTCACTGCGGTATGACGGTTTTTATAAAATTGGCAATCAATAATTTCTCCCTCAATCAAAAATTTAGGTTCTTCGAAACCATGACCGAAGGGTTTCATATCATCCATGATCTCAGCCAGAGGAAGATCGACCAACTCTTTAGGCAGGGGGCAATCATAAAACACACCACTTTCCCAAAGGTTGGGGGATTTGAGACGAACATTTTCAGCGTATAGGTTGAGCTGTTTTCGAATTTCAGTTTCATTAGAAGCAGAAAAACTAAAGCCTCCAGCGGCGCGGTGGCCACCAAATTTGGTGAACAGATGGCCGACCGAGCTCATAGCTTCGGTTACGTCAAAACCCGGAATAGATCTAGCGGATCCTTTTGCAGAGTCTTCTTTGATTTGAAACAACCAAGTCGGTTTCCAAAACTCCTCTGACAGTTTACTCGCAGCAATGCCTACCACGCCAGGATGCCAGTTTCCCCCAAGAAAAAGAACCGGATCACCCGAGTAAGTTTTAGCTTTTTCTCGAGCCTCAGCCACAATTTTATTTTGAATTTCTTTTCTTTCTAAGTTGGATTGCTCCATGTGCCTGATGAGAAGAGTCGGCTCTTCACTTAAAAAGGCTGCAACGACCTGATCGGCGTGGCCCAATCTACCTACTGCATTGATTCGTGGACCAAGACGAAACCCGACATCTTTCTCATCTAAACTTGAAGAGATTTCAGCTGACTCTCTGAGTTTTTTTAAAATGGGGCGCTGACTTTTTAATAGAGCCTCGACCCCTAACCTTGCAAGCTTATGGTTAACGCTATTTAAAGGAACCACGTCACAAATCGTGGCCATGCCCGCTAGAGCGAGAAGATCGGTCCAAAGGTTTGAGGGAACCGGAAATCGTTCAGCTAATCTTCGAAGCAGAACAAAAGTAATGCCACATCCGCAAAGTTCTTGATAAAGAGGGTCTGGGTGGAGTTTAGGATTTAAAACAATACCATTGGGGATTTTGTTGGGTTGAATTTTGTGATGGTCGGTGCAAATGAAATCTACTTCTCTTTCACTACAGTATTTGGCTTCATCGTTGGCAGTAATGCCCGTATCCATAGTAATGATGACCTGGGCTTTTTCATCATCGATGAGGTGTTTAACTGCGTTTAAATTGACTCCGTAGCCTTCCTTGAATCGGCAGGGGATATAATGAATAAAATTGTCATAACCTATGGCACGAAAAAACCAAATCCAACTCACACAGCTCATGGTGCCATCGACATCATAATCTGCGTAAAGAGCTATTCGTTTGTTTCCCTTCAAGGCTTCGGTAATACAATCTAAGGTTTTTTCAAGTCCGTGGTCTCCGTACTGAAGTTTATCCACAGGAGCAAAGGAACGATTTGAGAGTAGAAGTGATTTCACCGCTTCAAAACTTTGAGGGTGGGTTTCAGTTCTTGCGTGCCAGTGAGTAAATTTAGTCCCCATGTTATGCTCTTAATCACTAAAATTTGACCTGTCATGCCCGGTGCGTTAGCGAGGAGAAGTTTGGTAAAATCGACAATCGTCTCTTACAGGACAGGCTTCGCATTGAGGTTTGCGTGCTTTACAAATTTTTCGGCCATGGAGGATTAAAGTTCCGTTGACGGCTCCCCACAATTCTTCTGGCAACAGAGCTCGTAGCTCCATTTCTACTTTTTCCGGAGTATCGGTAAGGGCCCACCCTAATCGTTGGCTGACTCTCAAAACGTGGGTGTCCACGGCAATGGCTGGAATATCAAAAGCTTGATTTAGAACGACACTTGCCGTTTTTCTTCCTACTCCAGCCAAAGTGGTGAGTTCTTCGAGCGTATTCGGGATCTTCCCATTAAATTTTTCAACGATATCGGTAGCGGTTTTGATAATGGCTTTGGCCTTGGACCGGTAAAAGCCACAAGAATGGACTAACTTTTCCACTTTTTGGAGCTGAGCTTTCATGAGGGCTTCAGGAGAGGGAAAGGTTTGAAACAGAGCAGGGGTGGCCTTATTCACTTGGGCGTCAGTGCATTGAGCTGAAAGAATAACTGCGATGAGGAGTTGAAAAGGGCCATCGTAAATAAGTTCAGTTTTGGGGTTGGGGTAGAGTTCACACAATGTATCGAAAACAGCCAATGCTTCTTTTTGAGAAATCTTGGATTTGCGGGGGGGATTCTTGGTCAATTGTCTACTCCACTTGCTTTTTATTGGTGGGGAAAATAATCTATTCAAATCTTATCTACAACAGATTCTAGGGAGGAATAAAATGGCAAAGTTTTTAGTGGGTTTATTTGTG
Organism: Deltaproteobacteria bacterium; assembly: GCA_900299195.1. Lineage (GTDB taxonomy): Bacteria > Bdellovibrionota > FAC87 > UBA2466 > UBA2466 > UBA2466. The sequence goes on along the minus strand of OMIX01000095.1, from coordinate 31,746 downwards.
TTCGCAGCTTCTGTTTGGGCAGCTCATCCCATTTGTGTTCGACATTATGCTGAAAAAGACGGCCTAGATGTCTGTGAGAAGTTTCCTGATACTTATGTCTATTTAGCTCCGCTTCGGGCCAATATGGAAAAGCCTGTGTGCGCTAGGGTTTACATGAATTTGTTTTGTGAACAATCCAAAACGTATGAGTATGTCACTTCACTTAATAAGGGCAAAGTTTGTGTTCTTAATGACAACCAACCTCCGGTAAGTCGGCTTTGTGAAACTGTTCCCCAGTTTTATGAATATGTTAAGGAAAACCCAGAAGATTAGTTTGCGTTTTAGGGGGCCTAACATTATAAAGTAGGGCTCTGTGCCGCAGTGGTGAAATGGCAGACACGCTGGTCTTAGAAGCCAGTGCCCTTGGGCGTGGGGGTTCAAGTCCCTCCTGCGGCACCAATAAAAAGTAATTGTTATTCTTTCCGGGGGCCCAATTTAGGCTCTTCTCGTTTCGTAGTGGGTAATCGATAAAAAGTAATTAGGCACAGGCATTTAGCCACCTGCAAAAATACCTCGCGAGCGATCGGTCCGTTTAACTACTGTGCCTTGGCTTCGCTGTTCGTTTAATTCGGCTCTGATTCTTCCTTCCTTCTTTCGGTAGATATCTAAGGGTTGCCCCACATCACAGGCAAGGCAAGTGGGATTTAGCTTTTCTGGTTTTTCGAATTGTTCCCTGATCTCTTTCATCTTTTTACCCACCCAGATGTCGATGAGTTTATCACTTAAAATATCGCCGATAACCAAATCTTCCGAGTCGATAGCAGTTAAACAGGCACAGCCTCCCACTTTTCCAGAAGGAAATATCACCGCTCCATTGTAGAGATTTGCACAAGTTTCTTTAGGGAGCCTGGGTGATCGGAGTTTCATATTTCCACTAAGATCCTTCCGTTTAATTTTATTTCCCCCTGAGGAAAAGGCGAGGGTAATATCGATGTCGGGATTAAATTTAAAAATCGGTTGGAAGTCAGCATCTTTCACCACTTCAGAAGCCGGACGATCCACTCTTAGCCCAAGGCAAATGTTGACCGGACGACCCAAAGCCTCATTGTGCTCCAATAATTCATAAACATTATTTTTCATTTTATCGTACTGTTTCGTTCGATAAATCCTTTCGTAGCTCTCTTTATCGAACCCAGAGGTGCTAATGTTGATCGTTGAAAGACCTGACATCAGGATTTCTCGAATGCCAACTTTATCTAGTAAAATACCATTGGTTGTAAGAAAAATCCGATCGATAAACGGTTGTTCTCTTAGATATCGAACTCTTCTCAGGAAATTGGGATCGATTAAGGCATCCCCCACTCTGGGTGTTAACCCCACCGAGCCCCCTGCGATCTCCCCAAACTCCGTAACAGCTTTATAAAAAACAGGATCTGTCATTACTTCTTTGGGGGCTTTCAAATATTGATAGGGGCAAAAAATACAATTTGCGTTACAGATGTTAGTGAGTTCTAGATGGAGTTCAAAAGGCCGTTTAGCCATAGAATTAAGAGTCGCCTCCAAATCATAGCGAATCGATCCATACCAGGCTTCAATTTTATTTAAGGCAATACGTTTCAGTTTATTAGCTAGTAGAACAGACACATTAGCTCCCAATGTGTTTTAAAAAACGGTTTTTTAAGTAAAAATGATTTCGGAGACTATAAAATTAATTGCGCTGCACAAGACCAACAGATTAATTTACTCTAACATTGAGATTTTTGAAAATCAAAGGGCAACCACCTCTGCTTTTTTCCTCATGCCGATCTATTTTCTAGGTCAAAAACTAATTTTGATAAGTCAGAAAGTAATGTTTTTTAATAAGACATCGCTTTCATAAATGGTGTGAATCAACCATGACTTACCAAGGAGATCCATGAGTTGATCTAGAGATTTTTGGTTTTCATAGAGGGGACGGTTGGAAAACTCAGTGTAAATCCATTTGGTTCTTTTGAGAGTTTTTGAAGCTCCAGAAAAAACCAATTCTTCCGCTCCTTGGACATCCATCCAAATAAAATCGATCGTTTGATTTTGTATTCCGGGGTAGTCGTCAAGACGTAAGGCATCCACTTCAATCTTTTGGTCAAAAGTAATAGAGGGCCAAACATTGAGATGTTCTGTGGGTTTTTTCAACGAAGAGGAGTTAGGCCAGTCTTTTACGCCTGAATATTCCCCGCTTGATAAGTAAAACGTTTGTTTCCCGGTTACATTGGATATCGCATAAGGTTCTATAGTGGCGAATTTTGAAATCCCACGGCTTTTTAAAACAGCAAGATTTCTAGGGTCCGGTTCAAAGCCAATGATCTTCGCGTTTGGGGCTAAGCTTTTAAATCGCTCTGTGTCTGAACCCACATTTGATCCAATCTCAATGAGCAGGCTTGGATTGATAGACTTGATAAGATCATAAATCGACATGGAGGTTCCCTTGGGAAGTAGGCTTTTTATAAAATCATAAATGGACATGGTGAGATGAAATTACTGCTCTGATTTAGAAAAGTATCTAGTTATTCTTTCAATTATAGTCTGAAAATAACTTTTTGGGCGAATTCTTTCTGGGGATGCTTTGGAAGGTTCTGGAGTAATATTCAAAGGGGCTCTGACTTGTTCTTGGGCGGGGCTTACCGGAGGTTGAACTTGCGGGGCAATCGGTAGAGTGGGTTGTGTTGAGGTAGGAGTATTGGCCGTTGCGACTAGACTGTTTTGAGTCAAATCAACAGGTAATATCAAAATTTTCTTACCTACTCTGACATCCTCAAGGGATTTGATATTGTTCATGATAGCAATTTCAGTCCAGCTTCGATAATTTCCTAGCTGACGATGAGCTATTTTTGATAGCCAATCTCCACGCTTGATAGTGTATTGCTCTCCACCGATTTGCTGTTCAAAATATAAGGACCTCATTTTAATGTCGGTTGGATTTTTGGGTGAGGTATAGAAGATGACTCGGCCGGGCGACCAGCGCCCACGATTCCAGCTTTTGAGTCTATTTTCATTTGAGGTTGAACCATAAATCAATTCAGAGGCTTTACTGGGAGTATCACCCTGTCTAACAAAATAAAATCGATTAAGTAGCGAGACTTTTGCTTTGAAAGCTTTTTGAGGAATGGTGGGAAGTTTAAATCTTGGTTTAGAATTTATTGAGGTTCTAGGCCCAGATTGTGTTGGGGGGGGTGAACTTTGAGAGGCATCTGCTCCAGACGGGCTCCCATATTCAGAACTGTCCATGGCTAGGACATTGCCCGAGTTTTGACTTACATCGTTGTTTTCAACCATGGACTCGGATTGTTGCTGAGCAGCGGGAGCATCATTTTGAACCCTGTCTTGGAGTGGGGATTCAGTAGATTCTTCAACAAGGGTTTCGCCGAGGTTATCACTTTCGTTATCTTCCTCGTTGCTGACATTTCGAAACTGATGGGAACAAGAGAGGAATGCAATCATGCCACCAATAACTATAGTGGTGAAAGATGGAATAAAATAATCTCTATTGAATCTCATGGCGACTAAGTCTCCTACTTAGTCTATTCGGTAAAATAAAACATTTTCTATAGCCGGTTGCGTTAAGGAGATTAGCTCTTCTTTACCGTGCTTTAAGCCCCTGTTACGATAAAGGCTTGTATGGGATTTTTTAAAAAACTGAATCAAAACATTAGAGAACTTCTCGTTTTCTGGGTGATATTTTTGTTTTATGCACCCCTAGCCATATGGGCTAGAGGATATTTTCTAGAAAATGCTCTGTTGGAGCCGCACCCCTGGAGACAAACTCAAACGGCTTTGACTGTGATGCAATTGTTTCAAGGTACAGGATCGGTTTGGGATTATCGTTCTCCTTTGAATGGAATTCTTTGGAATAATGTTTACGAGTTTCCCGTTTATCAGTGGGTGGTGAGTCGACTTATGCTATTGGGTGGAGGTCTTGAAATGACCTCTAGGTTGGTCACCTTGGCTTCTTTTCTGTTGAGCGCGGTATTTGCTTTTTTCTTGGCTCGGGATTTTTTTGGAAAGCGAGTGGCGAACTGGTTTTTATTTCTGTATTTGATTAGTCCATTTGGCGTTGTATTTTCTAGAGTTTGCTTGATTGACTATTTTGCTTTGAGTGCAACTTTGGCCTCTGTTTATGGTCTGCATCGAATTAGATGTGGTCAAGTCGAATGGAAAAATTGGATTTTTTTCGGAGCTGGGGGGCTTATTGCGGGGTTAGCCAAAATTAATATTTGGTTTTTCCCTACTGTCGCCGCTTTTGGGGTTCTTTTTTATGAGTCGTTTAAAGGGCAGATTTTGAAGCCTAAGCGAGTACTTGGGTTGTTGATGATTTTACTTTTACAGGTGAGCTTGATCGTTTTGTGGAATTATCACCGTTCGGTTCATTTGCATTCTCCGGCAGACACTCCCTGGCTTATAGGGAAGTGGTATCAAAGATTTGAACTTTGGAGATGGGAAAAAATTATTTGGAATTTTAGTATTCGATCCTTGTTTTTTGATTGGCTATTTCTTCCGTTTGTTCTGGGAATCTTTTTGATTTTTAAAAAATCTAAGGTTTGGGGTTTTTTGATTTCAACGGTATTCATTCTTCACACGCTAGTTTTCTTTCAGGTTCAAACATTTCACGACTATTACCTGATAGCCACTATGCCTTATTTGTTTTGGTTGGTTGCGATGGGAGTGGATTATTTGTGTCAGAGCCCCAAACTCCATGCAAAACTTCTTTGTGCCGTAATGGTTCTAATGGCCATCTACAAGGCTTTTTCATTAAAAGTTTATTATTCCCCGATAGTTCATGACTACCGGCCCGAATTGAGAAAAGTCTATTTAATGAAAGAAAACACCTCTCCAAAAGATATTGTTTTTTGGGATGCAAAACAGGGAAGATTTGAAATTGCTACTTACTCTGAAAGAAAAGTGGGGCTTTCAGAAACCTTCGGGAAGATTGGGCAAAATAATCCTGATGGACAAACCTTTTTGCCTTCAGTTTTTCGTTTTGATTCTGAAAGCTCAAAAATTCCTGTTGAGGTTTTTAACTTATTTCCCATTGTTTGGTTGGACGGGGTCAAGGAATTTAAGCTTTATCGGACCGAGAGCGTTGATCAATATGTGTTTAGACCCGAGAAGCATCTCGCAGTATTGGATCACATTGATCCCAAGAAAAAAGTGTCCAAATTTCGACAGGAAATTGATAACTGTGAAGCTATTACCTCTCTTGTGGTGAATCTGCCCAAAAATGCTAAGAGTGTCGTTTTGGAATCTGACCAATGGTCGGTTGTTTTTCCCGGCAACAAGAAGTTTTTAAGCATCCCTTATCAAGAGGATTGGGGCTGTAAGTTTAAAATAAAAGTGATTTCGTGATTACTTCTCTATCAGTCGACAACTGTGGAATCTTCCACCTTCAATGAGTGTCCAATCGGCATTTCTTGTGTTTTCTTTGAAGTTTCCTTTGCACTCATTAATACTTTCCCCTAATTTGCGGCAATCTTGCGCGTTGGATATGTTGAAAATATCGTGATACCAGTTTTCACATTTGGTTCGAGTTGTGTAGACATCGGAGCATAATTTTTTCTCTCCACCTCGGGTGTAGAATAAGCTGCAAAGGCATTTACAACCCGCTGCCCACGAAGGAACAGAATTCAACAAAAACAAACTTACGACCCAAAGTTTAATCAAAAATTTCATAGTGAACTCGGTTTAAGCTGTGTTTCCTCCACAACTGCTACCCGCTCCTGCGGTACAACCAAAACAATGATTATCGAAGGCTATTTTTCGCTCAAGAAGCTTACGGAGATCAAACTTGAAGATGGTGTTGTGGTTGTTTTCGGTTAATGGAAGCTCTAACATTTGATTAAAGTCACAATCAAATAAGCGGCCGTCATAGGCCACACTAATCAAAGAACGGCACATGATTCCTTGGGCCGCAGTTGGATTGAATGCATTGATGAGTTTAGTCATGTACTCGTCTAGAGAGCCAGCTCTTTCCAGATCTTCTTTAAATCGGTGAATAGGCATATTAGTGATTGCAAAGAGATGATTGAAAGAGATTCCAAACTTACTATGAAGTTCCTTTTTATAATCCGCTTCGAGGGTGGTTTGGCTTGCTGGTAAGAAGGGGCCCACTGGATTGTAAACTAGATTTAGAACTTTTCCCGAACCTTCCTTTCCATATCCCAAGGCATTGAGTCTTTTTAATCCTTCGATACTTTTATTGAAAACGCCGCGGCCTCTTTGTTTATCTGTGAAAAATTCTTGGTAATACGGAAGAGAAGATATGATCTCTACTTGGTGTTTTGCAAAAAAATCTGGAAGATATTCTTTACTCTCCTTGGTTTGCGGATTTCCATCAAAAGTGACTGTCAAATTATGACGAACCATGACATTTTTGCCGAGGGCCCTTGCTGATTGAACCATGTAATCAAAATGGGGATTTAATTCGGGAGCTCCGCCGGTAATATCTAAATTTTTAATGGAGGGATGAGTTTCCAAAACTCTGAGGCACTGATCCACTGTTAATTTAGACATTTGTTCCGTACGAGAGGGAGAAGAGTCTACATGGCAATGTCGACAGGCTTGGTTACAAAGCTTTGTGATATTGACCTGAAGAGTTTCAATACTAGTAGGAACTAGATTTATTCCCTCAGTATCCATTTTTTTAGAAAAGGCATTCGTTGTTTGTGTAGAATATAGAGAAGTCATAGGTAAAGTATAAACCTAAACTAAATTGAAAACATCAAGACAAGAGAAAAAGAGGCGTTATGAATTATTATGAATCGAAAGATCTTTCACGGTTTGGCGAGGTGGGGCGATTTGCTTCAAAATTAATGGAAAAATTCTTCGCTTATTACACTGAAGCCACGGGAACTGAAGGGGCATTGACCAAGAGAGAAAAGGCCTTAATTGCTTTGGCAGTGGCTCATGCCAAGCAGTGTCCCTACTGTATTGACGCTTATACGACCCAATGCCTCGAAACTGGAGCCAATCCCGAGCAAATGACTGAGGCGGTTCATGTGGCAGCTGCTATGGAAGCTGGTATGGCCTTGGTTCACTGTGTACAAATGCACAACGCATTGAAACAAAAAGGGGCTTACTGAGTTTGATATAATTATTCTATGAAAACTAAGACAAGATCCACATTAGAGAAACTTTTTTTGGTGTTTTATTTTCCGGTCATTATAGGTTTTTACTTAATCTATAAGTACCCGCTTTGGTTCGTAGAAGAATCAAAGGTAGTTTCAACTTTTTATTGGTTCGGTAAATCGACCGGCTTTTGGTACAACACATTGTACACAGCTATCGTATGTGGCATTGCTGGAATGGTCTTATTACGCGGGAAAACCCCCTATGGGAAAAACAAAAAGTTGGAACTTAGCCCCTACCAAAGGAAAAAATTCACCAGTATTTTTTTCTCCCAATTCATTCTGTTCTATTTTGTTCCCTACTTACTTCCTTATTTAACGGGTAAAAGTGCTTTTTGGAGTGATTCATATGCCCCCGTGAATAAGAATGCCTATGTTTATGTTTATAACGGGTTCACATCTTTGGGCGGATTCTTATATATCTTTCTGCTCGTTCCTGTAGCGGTTTGGTTTTTGGGTAAGAGGTACTGTTCGTGGTTTTGTGCTTGTGGAAATCTTGCTGAAACTATTGGCGTCACCCCTTGGGGAAACAGATGGGTGACCGAGAGAACTCCGCGCAGTCAAAAGGCAAGACAGTGGGAATCTCTGCAATACCTCTTTTTGGGTTTTGCGGTTCTTTTTGGACTCACCTTATTTCTCGACGGGTGGAAAATTATTGCCGCTTCAAATTTTTTAAGCGCAATGCGATCTGGACAAGATCTTGTGGTCGACCTTATGTTTGGCGCACTCATTGGGGTGGGAGCTTATCCCATCTTTGGAACTCGCATGTGGTGCCGTTTCGGCTGTCCCTTAGCCGGTGGAATGAGATTGTTTGGAAAATTTTCAAAGTCAAAATTTCAAGTGGTGGCCAGTGATAAATGCAAAGGTATTAATCTTTGCACTACCCAGTGCCCCATGGGGATCGATGTTGCAAGCTATGCTCATGAAAAACGTATTCCCACACGAGGCAGTTTCGGGCTTCAAAACACCCCTTGCATCGGATGTGGAGGTTGCGTGGACATTTGTCCGGTTCAAGCTCTTACGTTTCAAAAAATACTCAATCCATAGTTTTTACGCGAAAGGTTTACTATGTTCGGACTTGAAATGGCCAGTTTAGAACGGGAACAACTAATAGGCTTACTCCACTTAAGCACTGGTTTGGGAAGCTTTCTTACGTTGTTGCTTGGGTTAAGGGCTGTATCGAATAACAAGAAAGCTCTAAATCCCACTTTGAAAACTCAGGCAACTCAAGAAGATAATGCTTGGCAGCATAAAGAAAAGCTAGAAATCGTCGATATCGTCAGTGAAACTCACGATATCAAAACTTTTCGGTTCCAGCGAAAAGGGGGAAAAAGTTTTCCAGCTTTTACTTCTGGGCAGTTTCTATCATTCCAGATCGGTGAAAACGAGAAATCCCTTCGATCTTACTCGATATCTTCTTCTGTAACTCATCGAGAGCTTCTACAGATATCTGTAAAAAAATTGCCCAATGGTTTGGGCTCGGGGTGGTTTCATGATCGAAAAATCGGCGATGAAGTTTGGGGATTTCCCCCGAGCGGACTCTTTACCGACTCGCAATTGACTGAGGTCCCTCGTGTTTATGTGGCGGGGGGAATCGGAATTACGCCTCTCTTATCCATGATTGCGACAAATCTTGACCGAGTGAAACGCTTCCCCATGTTTTTGTTCTACGGGGTACGATCGCAAAAAGACATCGCTTTTCATAGTCTGCTGAATTATCTCTCGGAACGATACCCTAATTTCCACTATTACCCCGTACTAGGCGAAAGCGCAGAAGGCTGGACCGGAAAAACGGGAAGGATTTCAGCGCAAATGATTCAGGAGCTGACTGGCAAAAACATGCAGACACATTATTTCTTTTGTGGCCCTCCCCCTATGACAAATCCCATCATGGAGGATTTGCTGAAAGAAGGAGTTTCCATCGACCAAATCCACTCGGAAAAATTCGCTTCACCTCAAGCTTTTGACCCGGAAAAGATCCCCACTCGAGAAGTTAAAGTGAGGTACAACAATGCAACTCTCCAATACAATGGGAAGCAAACGTTGTTAGAGTTTTTGGAGTCTCAGGGTTTTTCTCCCTCGTTTGCATGTCGCGTGGGAGTCTGTGGAACATGTAAATCCAGAGCCAAAGGAAAAGTTCACACATTGACCGACAGTGGCCTAACCCAGGCCGAACGTCGCGATGGGTTAGTATTGACTTGCGTTGCCTATCCACTTGAAGACATTGAGTTGTGAAAATCCGTACAATTGTATAGAGGCAAGCAGGGATAAGTATTCCTCAACTACTCAATTCAATCCCCTATAAGTGCTCTACTTGAATATCGAAATATTGTGGTAGTAAAAGTGTGTTTTCATGGACCCTTTCCGGTGCATAAATCATTTTTCCTCCCATTCTGGGATCATGTTCGAATGTACCACTTGAAGGGTTGCAGCCAATAAAGGTGATTTTTTTTGCCCCACAGAACCAAGCAAAGTGAATCGCAGTGGTTATGGTTCCGAAAAGGGCAAGAAAACATTTTCGTTTGAGAATCTCATTTTTGTTTAAGACCCAGGGGTGGCTTTTTAGCAATTCTGGGGTCCCAACGTAACCCAAAACACGGCAATCTACTGTTAGGTACTTATTTTTGGGTCTAATGTTAGTTTTAACAACACCAGAGTAACTGTGCTGAGAGAGATATCTTCTTCGAATCCATATTGTGGTGGGTAAGACATTAGAATACTCAGAAATGTGATGGGTAAAAAAATATTTGTGGGGTGAGGGCGAAAAATGGCTAAGCTGGTGAGTTTGGTTGATAAAAAAAATGGGCTCTTTCTGAAACTTGATTAAGTCGTAGTATTTAAAATGAGTAGGACCACTCCCCACTATTACTACCCGATCGAATTGGTCTTTCATTTGATGCAGTTTTAATCTGGAAAAAAGCAAGGGCCCATCTCCTGAAAAGTTACCGACGTTAAAAAGGGAAGTATTCGAGTATTATACAAGCCATTGAAAAATTTGCCTAGGCTATCTTTCTAATACGGTTCTGGAAACTTCAGGGATAGGTCCGGGATTTCTGAAGTTAAGGTTTCTGAGTTAACCGAAAAATAACAGGCTTGAGGGTGGTGAAACACCATGGCACTGACACTGGCCTCAGGCTCCATCATGTCACCTTCGGTGAGTTCTATCCCCATGGTTTCAGGTTGAAGGGCTTGGAATAATTTTCTTTGATCGCTTAGAGCAGGGCAAGCGGGATACCCGAAAGAATATCTTTTCCCACGATATTTTGCTTGAAACCTCTCCAGCATTGTAGTGTCGGGCGAATCTGGAAATCCCCACATTCTGCGAATCTGGCTGTGCAGCAGCTCGGCGTACCCTTCGGCAGATTCCAAAGCTAGAGCTTGGAGAATGTGACTTTTTAAATAGTCTCCAGAGTTTTTGAATCCTTCGGCAGCCTCTCGAACCCCTTCACCTACCGTAACCACAAAAAGAGCAAGGTTATCTTTGGCTTCGAATGACGGGTCGCTAAAGTCAGACAAACATAGTTTGTCGCCCGCTGTTTGGCGGGGGAATTCGAAAATGATCTCTTTTTTGAACGAGCCTCCATTTTCTGAATTTAAGTCAATATGAAGAGTGTTCCCATCTGAAAAAGTTTTGAAAAATCTCCAAACGGCTTTGGGTTTCATGAGCGGACTGTGCTTAAGAGTGTGTTTAAATTCCTCTAGAGTATCCCAAATGGCCAGAGCCTTAGGTTCGGAATGCAAAAGCTCATTTCTTAACTGGGGTGAATTTTTCATTTCGATAAGTTTTTTTACGGTGGGGCCTTTAATTCCTAGATGTCTATTTAAAAGCATCATGGGATTGATATAGGGCCAAATCAGTTCGATCGGAGGATTGTTGATGGCAGTGTGCTTTTTAAAGTCGGGAGGTTGGGGAATTTGAATGAGCCTCTCAATTTTGTTGCTACGCTCGGCAATAGAGATAGGAATGGTTTTACTCTTTCCATTGGAATCGATAGAGTTGATGGCTTTTCGACGACTCTCGGATTCTAGTTTGATCTGATTGAATTTTTCGGGATCAACTATTTTTTTAGCTAATTCCAATCCGGACATGGCATCTTTTGCGTAGGCAACAAATCCTGTGGTGTAAGCTTTGGCTATATTTTTATCAACAAAATTAGCAGACAGAGCGGCGCCCCCCACCAATATCGGAGTTGAAACATTGGCTTTACTCAAATCCTCTGAGGTCACCACCATTTGTTGAGCCGATTTGACAAGTAAACCGGACAAACCAATCAAGTCGGGTTTGTGTTGTTCTACAGCTTGAATCAGTTGCTCGGGTGGAACCTTGATTCCTAAATTAATGACTTTAAAACCGTTATTAGAAAAAATAATATCCACTAAATTTTTTCCAATGTCGTGAACATCCCCTTTAACCGTAGCTAGAAGTAATTTGCCGCGGATACTTTCCTCGGTTTTTTCCATGAAAGGTTCCAGATGGGTAACTGCAGCTTTCATGACTTCGGCAGATTGAAGTACTTCGGCAACAATAAGTTTGTTAGCATTAAATAATTTCCCCACCTCGTCCATGCCGTCCATCAAAGGTCCATTAATGATTTCTAAAGGGGGTAGGTTTCTAAGCGCCTCATCGAGATCTGGAACCAGCCCTTCTTTAGTTCCTTCAATGACATAGTTAGCTAATCGTTTATTCAGAGGAAGGCTTTCGGTCGGTTTTTTGGTTTTAGATTTTTTTAAATTCCTGAAATGTTCTGTGAATTGAGCTAGAGCCTCCGGGCGCCGATTGAATAAAAGATCTTCAGACAGGGTTTTCTCAATTTCAGGAATTTGAGCATATCTTTCTAGTTTTTCTGTGTTGACTAGAGCCAAATCTAACCCCGCTAATACACAATGATAAAGGAATACAGCATTTAGTACTTCCCGCCCGCGAGGGGGCAAACCAAAGCTGACATTTGAAATTCCCAGAACCGTTTTGGTTTGGGGAAACTTAGCTTTGATTAAACGAATCCCTTCTACTGTTTCTAAAGCGGATCCTAAATATTGGGCATCCCCAGTGCCGCAGGGAAAAACCAGAGGATCCCAGTAAATATCTGTAGGAGCTATGCCATATTTCTCTGTCAAGAGTTGATAGGAACGGGTCGCAATTTCAAGTTTTCTCTCTCGGCTTACTCCCATCCCCTGCTCAGGATTCTCATCGATACAACCCACGACTAAAGCAGCCCCAAAGGATTTTGCAAGGGGAACCACTGAGGCAAACCGTTCTTCTCCATCTTCTAAGTTTATGGAATTAATGATGGCTTTTCCCTGACAATAAGTGAGAGCCATCTTGATGACTTCACTGTCGGTAGAGTCGATCATGAGAGGGGCTTTGACCGTTTTAATGGCAATTTTGAGAAAGTTTTCCATGTCCTCCATTTCATTGCGGTCGGGATTGGCTAAACAAACATCAACTACATGGGCCCCATTTTTAACTTGGGTTCTTGCAACCTCTGCGGCTTCCTCAAATTTATCTGTGGAAATCAGATCCTTGAATTTTTTACTCCCGATCACATTCGCTCTTTCTCCTACAAGAACAGGGCGTGAATCGGGCGAAACTTCTAAGTAATCGATTCCTGACAAAAAGGAGTGAGAAGGTGGATTGAGCCCTCTCGGTGTTTTTCCTTGGGCCAAGCGATGAAAATCTTCCACATGGCAAGCGTTAGTGCCGCAGCAACCGCCTATTAAATTGATCCATTTTTTTTCAATAAAATGGTTTAAAACCGAAGCCATCATTTTAGGGGTTTCGAGATATTGTCCGTACTCATCCGGGAGCCCAGCATTGGGCACACAAGCCACACGAAAAGGGGAAAGCTGGGCTAACGTTCGAATATGATCCGTCATGGCCTCTGGGCCGGTAGCGCAATTAATTCCAAGATAGAGTAAATCTCGATGAGCTAATGAAGCAACCAAGGCATCAATGGCTTGTCCTGCCAACATGGTTCCACTTGGCTCTATGGTTGCAGAAACTGCGACTGGAATTTGAAAAGAGACTTCATCAAATAAGCGATCGACGGCTAAAAGCCCTGCTTTGATATTTCGGGTGTCTTGGCAGGTTTCAAGAAGTAAATAATCGACCCCACCTTCCATGAGGGCTTTCGCTTGAATATAAAAATTTTCAATTAACTCAGAAAAGGTGATTCCCCCTGTCACCGAGATAGCTTTGGTCGTGGGGCCTAAGGAGCCTGCAACGAACCGTGGTTGGTCGGGTGTGCTGTATTCGTCGGCTAATTTTCGAGCCATTTGAGCAGCCGCAAAGTTAATTTCATGGGCCCGTTTTCCCAAACTGTATTCGTCTAGGACTACGGGAGTTCCCCCAAATGTGTTGGTTAAAATAATGTCACAGCCTGATTTTAAATAACTTTCATGAATTTCTCTGACTACCGAGGGTTTTGTAATCACCAAATATTCATTGCATCCCTCGAAGGGTTCTCCGCCGAAATCCTCTGCGGTTAGGTTTTTTTGCTGCAGAGCAGTGCCCATAGCTCCATCGATCACCAATATCTTCTTTTGAAGATGATCTTGCAGAAGGCATGTTCGAGGTGAGTAGGGTAGTCTATTTGATTTAGGGCTATTCATGCTTCTTCTCGATTCTCCAATATTTTATGGAGAGCGTCGAGTTATTTTGTTGAAGGGTGGGCGTCTGTGGTTAAAAGTCGGTCGAGTAATCTGAATTTCCCCATTTATCTAAAATGGTAAGAACCGCTTTTTTATCTGAGATCAGAAAATGGCTAAATCCCAATTCTTCTGAAGTATATAATGCACCTCGTGATCGTTTCAAAGGATCTGTTTTCGCTCCAGCTCCACTGACAATGAAAGTGATGTCACTCGATTTCTTTTGAATGACCTGTTTGTTGTGGTCGTGGCCTGAGAGGTAGAAATCCACTTTGCCTTCAATAACAGGTAATAGGTCTTCTTGGAGTTCCTCACTATTTCCGTGGTCTCCGTAAGAGTAAATAGGATGATGTCCGCACACAATTTTCCATGGGCTCTGGCTCTTAGCCAATCCTTCTTTTAACCATTTTTTTTGTTTTTGATCGAATTCGTTAGTGTCTAAAAAGAAAAAGTCTACTGGACCCCGGGTGAGTGAGTAGTAGGCTCGCGGCATTCTCCACTGTTTTGATTTCTGTGAATATCGGATCTGAGCTTCTATATTTCCCTGGTAGTCATGGTTTCCTAAGATCGCATAAAAGGGAATTTCAAGGGCCGAGTAAGGAATTTCAAAGGCTTTTTTCCAAAGAGGATCTTGGGTCCCAGAAACTCCAGAAGGATAAAAGTTGTCTCCTAGCAGTGTTACAAAATCACATTGCGAATGTTCGCAAAACTTTTGAATGGACTGAGCCACTCGGTATTGATCTTTGGATCCGGTTCCCGCATCTCCGAAAAATACGAAGCCTATCTCAGACGAACCTAAAACAAGCCCTGAAATCCATAAGGCAAAAATAATGAGTAGTCTTTTCATCGCCATGACTTTAACCATTAAGGGACTAAAAAGTCTTTGAAAGAATGGTTAGATTTTTAGGGGTGGCGCGTTAATTGTCCGTGGTCACAAGTTCGTCGTGAAGTCTGCGAAGGGTTTCTACCTCAACACTAAAAGCTCGCCCACAAAATTGACATTTCACTTCACAAGGAGTGCCTTTTAAAATCATTTCAGCGATGGAAGCCTTTCCCAGGAGTTTTAAAGTTCGATCCACTCTTTCGGGAGAGCAAGGGCAAGAATATTTAATGGGAAAAGGATGTTGGCTTTCTTTAAGGCGGGTTGTGTGAGAGTACTCGCTGACGATTTCAAGTGGGCTGGCTCCACCCACAATGAGCTCTGAAAGTGGTTTACCCCGTTTAATTTTGGATTCCAAAATGGGAACCAAGCTTTCAGGTGCACCGGGCATTAACTCTAAAATAACCCCTCCGGCCCCTCTCACATCGCCGTTTCTGTCCAGCGAGACAGACAATGCAACAAAACAAGGAATTTGATGAGATTGCTGGTAATAGTAGCTAATGTCCTCCGCAATTTCCCCAGACTGGATTTCAACGACGCTAACTTGCGGATGTTTGTGAAACTTATGAAACCGAGTAATGGTTAATAGCCCTTTTCCAATCGCCTGACCTATCGGTAATTTGCCATCGATAGGGGCAAGATCAATTTTAGGATTTCCACAATATATTCTAACTTCCGATTCAAATGAGGCATCAGTGGTAAGTTCACCGATAGGGCCGTCCCCTTTGACTCGAATACTAACCTGTTGTTCTTCGGCAAGACCACTTGCCATCAATAGAGCCCCTGTTAACAAACGACCCATGGCAATGGTGGCTATGGGAAAGGATTGATGGATCTTTTGAACTTCTCTCACAAGCTCCGTGGTGACCACAGAAGAGGCTCGGATTGTCAAATCTTCTGAGTGAAACTTATGAATATACTTTGAACTCATAAAAAACTAATCCGCCATTTGCGGTTTTGTTTCGAGGCTATTTCTTTCTAAAGCTCTTTTATTTCATAACCTTTAATTCCGGATGAGTCACTGATAAATACCAGGAAATATAAATTCACTCTCTTGGGGCTATGAATCCTTTGGGAATAATGCAGACGGTTTTAATTGATAAACTTTTGACAAGTGATCTACAAAAATTGCCCTTTCAAAGATTTAAATCTTAAAGTGGTTCGAGATCAGGCTTTGGTTTCTTGGGGAGAGAAATTTGCACCTTCAACGGTATACTGGAGGTTTAACTCATGCGGTGGTTATTTTTAGTTGTATTATTGCTTTCGATAGGTGCGGGTCCTTGCAAAGCTGAAAGCTCAATGCTTTCAACCGATAAGGCAGCCCATTTTGGAATAGCATTTATTGCGACCGAAACAGGCTATGGGATTGGTAGAAAATTAAAGTTAGGGAAAGTAGAGTCTTGGTTAATATCAGCCTTGGCTGTCAATGCTCTTGGGGTGGTTAAAGAAACCGCTATCGATAAAAATCCAGATTCTAAAGATATTTTAGCTAACGTCGCAGGCAGTGTTTCTGCCGGAATATTTGTTTGGACTTTCGATTTTTAGGAGCTGTCTAAAATATGTACAAAGTAGCTAAAAGTTTTGCACCAGTTAAGTATCTAAAAATACAGGAAAGTTTAAATTGGGTCCCTGCAAAAATGGGCACTGAGAGCCAGAAAATGAAAAGGTTTGTGCTTAAATTGACTCAAGATCTTCGTTGGCTTAAGGGTTGCACTCTTAGCGGGTCGGAGAGCTCGCGGACTGGGTCCACTCACTTCGAGGGCTTTCAGGTTGAAACAGCAAGAGTTAGCTTCAAATGAGTTTTTATAGTTGATGTAGAGTTCTAACAAGCGGAGTTGAAAGAGATGAAGAAATTTAGTTTTGAAAAAGGCCTGATTAAAGTCACAGTATCGGTTGCCCTTCTTTTGAGTCAATCGGGTCTAGCTGATGAGTATGATAACTACTCTAACTCGTTTAGAACTGATATTGATAAAGCAGAGTCGGCTTTATCTTCCGTTACATCTCGTTCGGCTACGGGTTCAGATTCTTTAACTGACCAACTCAAGGCCACATTAGAAAGAAACGAAAAGGTCCTTAGCCAAGACAAAGAAGAGTTTGAGCAAAGGGTGAAACTTAAGAAATGGGTTAAAAAGAATGATGACTTGAAAAATTTAAAGGGGATGCCAGATGTTCTCCTTCAAAAGGCTCTAAAAAAACGTCAAGTTGACTTGGATAAAGCAGATAAGTTTGCTGCTCAGTTGGGAGAGGCTCCTGTTTCGAGCACCTCAACTTTTAATACTTCAAATTTACCTAAAGCTTGTCAGAAAAATGTCAATTTTTCTCAGGTTCGAGGTTTGCTGGATCAGTTAAGTACTGAGCCTGGACAATATTTAAAGCGAACTGCACAGGGTTTAATTGGTGAAAAACGAGAAGAGCTCAAGAAGAAGCAAGTTCAAAAAATTGCAGAGGTCATGAAATACTTCAAGGAACTTAGCCAGAAAGATGATTCCGTGGAAGCTCTTGCTAACGAAGGAGTCAAGGGAGACATCGGTGTAGAAAAACGAATTGCGGAGCTGAAATCTAAAAACAAAGCTCAAAAAGCCCTCAATAAAGAGTTGAAGGGTGACATGGTGGATGTGTTTTCGAAATTCATGGGTCAGTTAGGAGAAATTAAAGAGAATGACAAGCGAGTGAGTCAATTAGGCGCTGAATTTACAAAAATGATCCAGAATATTCGCCGTCAAGCAAGTGAAGCTGCTCAAGAGCAGACTTCTCAGTTGTTATCCAACTGTGACAGTGAAAAAAGAAATCTAGACAACGATATTATGCAGTCTACCGAATGGATGGTTCGATGGGGTGTCGCTCCTGATGTTGCCCAATTAGATACTCAAGCTCAATTGCAACGAGCTGCTGAGCTTCAGTGTGAAGACGTCAGCGATAGAGTCCAAGCTATTATTCAGGGAGCTGCTGGCACCAATATCAATGGTCGAATTAATAGCATCAATGCGGCTAAGGACCCTGCGACTTTGATGAGCGAAGCTGTGGGAGCTATGCAAGATGTTGCTAACATGCACGCTGCGATTTCTGAAGAACTCCAGCCACTCATGAACAACTGCGAAGACGCGGCTAATGCTAGAGAGGCTGTTAAACAGAGAATTCAACCTATCGTTGCTCAGGCTAATAGTGGTGGAGCACCAAGAACTGGGTCTAATTCGACGATTAGAAGCGGAAGCAACCCTTCTACTTCCAGTTTGGGCTCTCAGCCCTTTGGTAGCAACACCGCAACCCACTTAGGAAATAACTCATCTATCAGACGTTAGTTTGTAGGGTTAGATAATTTGATGGCCCCCTCTCAGCAAGAGCTGTGAGGGGGCTTGTTTTTTCGTGGTTTCTTTCTCCCTGTTTGACGACTCTCTGCCAACTGGTTTATTTTTATAGTTCAAAACTTTTGGCTGAGGTGCGTTATGCAAATGACATCGATTGGAGTTGTTGGGGCAGGGAGTATGGGTAATGGCATTGCTCAAGTAGCAGCGCAAGCGGGCTATGAGGTGACTCTCTTTGATATCAGTGAGATTCAACTCGATAAAGCATTGTCTACTATTCAAAAGAGTCTCAATAAATTACAGGAAAAGGGGAAGTTGAAAGAATCGTCCCAGGCTATCTTAGCAAGGCTACGAAAGACTTCCCGACTCGAAGATTTTAAATCATGTCAGTTCGTGATTGAAGCGGCTTCTGAAAATAGGGAAGTCAAATTCAAGTTATTTAGAGATCTAGATGCGATTCTTCCTGCAGGTGCTATTTTAACTACGAATACTTCTTCTATATCGGTGACTGAAATTGCCTCAAAAACCAAACGTCCTGACTGTGTTGCGGGGATGCATTTTATGAATCCTGTTCCGATTATGACATTGGTCGAGGGAATCCGTGGTTTACAGACAAGTGATGATTGTTTCAAACGGGTGAAAAGTGTCGCGGAAACTATGGGAAAAGTTTTTGTCGAAGCTAAAGATGCTCCCGGTTTTGTTGTGAACCGAATTTTGATGCCCATGATTAATGAGGGCTTTTTTGCTCTTGCCGAAGGGCTTGCTTCGCCAAAAGACATAGACACCGGCTTGAAATTGGGTTGTAATTTCCCTATGGGCCCTTTAGAACTTGCCGATTTTGTAGGGATTGATATCTGTTTGGCTGTTTGCGAAGTGCTTTATCGTGATTTAGGCGATTCCAAATATCGTCCAGCTCCCCTCATGAGAAAATATGTAGAAGCGGGGTGGCTAGGAAGAAAAACCGGAAAGGGAGTCTATGTCTATTGATTCGATGCCTGAAATTAACGTAGATGGTACTCAAAACTTTTCTGAGGTTCTTCAAAGTGTTTCTCAGAAAGAGCAAGCGGGCTCAGTTCTCATTAATGTTACAGGATCGGTTCAATCGTGGGAAAAAATTAAAGACACTCTTTGCAGTCTCAGAGCTGTTAACGTATCCCCCATTCTCCATATCAAAGGTGGAATTCAATTGGATGATGATGAAATTATCTTTTTGTTCTCTTTCATGAGAGATTGGGATCAATTGTTCTTGCACAATTTCTTAGAAATATGTGGCGAGTGGGTTCCTAAAGAGTTTCAGAACATTCTTCAAAACGAATCTAAAATCGAAATGAAATGGATCTCGGAGTGGCTTACAGCTAATGGAGATCAAAGAATTTATAAATATCCTAGCTTGCCCTGGCGAAGTTTTATTCGAAAGATTATCGGAGAAAACTATAATTTTGCGATGGTTTTTTTAATGTTGGCAGCAGCTCCGGCCACAGATGACAACGTCAAAGCGATGCACGAACACATCAAAGCCTTCTTAGAAACCAAAAAGAAAGTAGTATGTGTTTTCCCGAAAAGATGGGGAAAGTTGCAGTGACTGAAAAGAGAATCAGAATCTTAGTAGCGAAACCCGGGCTCGATGGACATGATCGCGGGGCCAAAGTATTGGCCGCCGCTTTACGGGATAGCGGGATGGAGGTCATCTATACGGGACTTCATCAAACTCCAGAAATGATAGTGAATTCTGCTATTCAGGAAGACGTGGATGTCATTTGTGTCAGTATTTTGTCCGGGGCTCATCAAAGAGTTTTTTCTGAAATCATGAGGCTGTTAACTGAAAGAAAAGCTACCGATATTCCGGTTTTAGCAGGTGGGATTATTCCAGAAACGGATGTCGATGCCCTCAAAAAAATTGGGGTTAATGCAGTGTTTACCTCTGCCAATTCTCTAGCTGAGATCACTCAATACGTTCAGAAAATCTCCACGAAAAATTAGGACTCAATCTCATCATCGAGTTTTTTAATCAAAAAGCCTGAAGTCTCGCTTTTCTTCGTTTTTCCGCTTGTTGTTGCTTGGCTTTTTCTTCTTGGGTAGATGGAACATAAGTAGGAACTGGGGTGGGTTTTCCGTTTTTATCGACGGCCACAAAAGTCAGAAAAGCTTTAGTAGCAGGAACACATTCGCCCGTGATTCCATTTTCAGCTTCCACATCCACTTCGACTTCCATCGAAGTTCTTCCCACATAACTGATCTGGGCTTTAATGTTGACTGTGTAACCTACTTTGATGGGATTGATAAAGTGTAAGTAGTCGATAGAGACTGTAACCACTTGGGTTCTAGAATACCGTTGAGCAGCGATAGCGGCAGCAATATCGATCCAACCCATCACTACGCCCCCAAAAATAGTCCCAAGAGCATTAGCATGAGAGGGTAAAACCAACTCAGTCATCAATACGGGCTGACGACTTTTTATTTTTGAAATTTTAGTTTTTGCCATTTTTCTTTAAGACTTTCCCCAGAGGTTTTCCTTTGTTGGGATTGACCTGGTTTGCAGTCACCTGTCTAGAGTGCTGACCGTAGGTTTTGGAGAAGATGTGGTTGCCCTGAGGGCTTGCCACGAAAAATAAGTACTCGGTTTGAGCCGGACTCAGTACGGCTTGAATAGCCGCCAGTCCAGGACTTGCGATGGGCCCTGGTGGCAATCCAGGAATGGTGTAGGTGTTATAAGGATGATATCGGAGAAGGTCAGCTTTGGTGATATTTCCCTTAAAATCTGGGATGGCATAAATCGTCGTAGGGTCGCTTTGGAGCCTCATCCCTTTTTTTAATCGATTGTGAAATACCGAAGCTACCAGAGGGCGTTCATTAGGGTCTGCAGTCTCCTTTTCCACAATCGAGGCTAAAGTAACGACACTTTCTAAGGTCATGCCCATTTGTTTGGCCGAGTCTCTTAAACCAGGGCCAGTTTTTTTGACAAAGTTTTGAACCATTTGATCAATAATTTTATCTTCACGGTCTACTCGAGAAAAAGTATAAGTATCGGGGAATAAATAGCCCTCTAGACTAGGGGAAGCAAAACTGTATTTTTTGGCGTAGCCTGAAGATAGGGCTTTTTCTGTGAACGTATCAAGGTCGACCAACTTCTGAGCGGCCAACAATTCTGCAATTTGTCTGACGGAATATCCCTCGGGAATGGTAACTTGGTGAACGATAGGCTCATTAAAGTACAAGACTTTAAGGGCATCCATCGCACTCATACCCGAGTGAAATCGAAACTCCCCGGCTCGAACTCTCTTTTCTCCTTTGGTGACTCTTAAGAGAATTTTGAAAAGAACGGGATGGGTGATGATGTTGCTTTCATTCAAAGTTTGAGTCACTTGAGCTATTGAACTGCCTCGTTGAATAAGAATCTCTCTGAATTCTCCCTCGGGGGCTCCTTGATAGAGTAGGTAAACCGTACCGGCCAAAGCCATAAGCCCGAGACCCAACAGGGTAAAAAGAGTTGAGACAAGAAAGGAAGGAGATTGGGGTTTCTTTGCCACGATTAAAGAGACTCCTTTTCGAATCTTAAACGGTCCAAGTAACTTTGTAGCATAATAGAAGCTGCAATTTTATCGATGACCTGCTTTCGATTTTTTCGAGACATATCAGCTGATATTAAAGTTCTTTCAGCTTGAGCGGTCGTGAATCTTTCATCCCATTCTATCACAGGGTAGTTGACCTTCTCTCGCAGCAGCGCAATATATTTTTTAATTCTTTCTGCATCTTCTCCCTCTTCACCGTGATGGTCGAGCGGGATCCCAACAACCACTTTTTCGATGTCATAATTCTCCAAAAATTTTAAAAGTTTGTTGAGCCAATCTTTGTGCGAGTGGGCTTCAATGTGGGTTAGAGGGCTTGCTAAAGTGAGCGTCTCATCGGCTATTGCGATACCTGTCCTTTTAGTTCCAATATCCAAACCTAGGGTTCTTTTCGCATCATTAAACACTCTAAACACATAGCTTAATGCGCTGCAAAAATAAAGAAAAACGTATCATTTCCATCGAGAGAAGTGCCATCCCATTTCGAAGGCCGTGGGGTAACGATCCCATAGACCTCGACTTACGAGTCTATCGTGCGGAGACGTCTCACTGAACCACCGTCGACGGTCTCCTCCGCTCAGAAATCCCAAGGATGGAATTCCCAGAGCTAAGCTAAAGTGCAAGGGACCTGAATCCACAGCTACGACTCGATCACACCGTTTGAGATAGGCTCCTAGCGTTCGAAAGCTTGAAGGGGAACAAATATCGAAAGAAGTAGGACTGCCTAGAGATTTTTTTAGTGTTTCAAGTTCAGGAAGGTTACCAGGAGCTCCGAACACTAAAACTTTTTCATATTTTTTTTGCCGGCATATTTTGCCGATGAGTTTTTGCCACCCGATCAAAGGATGGGTTCGTTGCTGAGTTCCTGCAAAAGGACATAATCCTATCCAATCTCCCGTTTTTTGCCCAAGGACTCTATGAGCTTCCTCGGAGTCTTCTGCCCCTAGCAAAGGAGCTCGTGGGGATTTTAAACTTAACTCAGTCAGTTCCAGGCCCAGAGCTTGTCCCACCAGCTCCGCAATGTTTACGGTTTCATTTTGATGAACCGGGGTTCGAGTTTTATAAGTCAAAGGCCAGATGCCTATCGGAAGGGACTCTGAAAAAACTGAAAATTTTTCACCCGCTGGGGATAACTGAAGAAGTCTTTCCACCTGAGGAAACGAATCTGAGAGTAAGTTGATCGCCGTGTGAAAGTTTTTTCCTTCCATCAGTTTTGTCAGCAAGGATTCAAGTTCGTTGTCCTCGAGATTTTCCCAATTTCCGGGTAATACGGAATAGGTGAGATTAGGTTCATATTTGAGTAGTGACTCATTAGCTTTAGAGACTAACAAATGGATAGTAATATCTTCTACGGTTTGGTGGAGAGCTCTTACAACCGGAAGAGTTTTGATGAGATCTCCCGCTTTATCGGGTCTTAACAATAAAACTGAACTCATGATTCTAAGCGAGGAAGCTCTTTAATGAGTTGGGTAGAATCAAAAATCATTTCCCCTTCGAGGCAACTAGTCATCTGGGTACATTGAACACCCGCAAAACTTCCCATCGGTCTTTCGTTACCACTTTTGTTTAGTCCACCCAAGGGGAGTTGATAGGAAATCGAAGTAGTAGGTCTGTTCCAGTGTAACATTCCAACCTTGACCTCTTCAGCCAAGTGATAAAAGTTTTCTCGAGCTCCAGTATACATGGAGGCCACCAAACCCCATTGAGGTTGGTTGATGATTTCAGCTGCCTCATCCAAATCGGTTATTTTAAACACAGCCACATTGGGCCCATAGATTTCACTTTTCTGATAAATACTTTTGGGATCTGCTTTTTCAACGATGTGGATGGAAGGGGAAACGTAAAACCCCTTTTTGTCTCGCTCTAGCGTCTTTCCCCTCATGATCTCTTCAGCACCCTCTCGGACAGCAATGCCCTGAAACCTTAAATAATCTTCGACGGCTCTTTCGCTCATCAAAGGCCCCATGAACGGACTGATATTCTCGGCTAGCCCATACCCTACCGTTATTTTTTTTGAGAGCTGATGAAAATCGGATACAAATTGGGTGAAGAGCTTCTCGTGAACAAGGACTCGACTGGTGGTGGTACAACGTTGTCCTGAGGTTACATAAGAAGCGAAAACCGCATCATAGAGAGCCTGTTGATAATTACAATCGTTCCAAACAACTTGAGCGTTTTTTCCGCCAGTTTCTATGACCAGTGTTTTCCAGTAATCGGAAAGAACCTGTTTTTTTACTTTTAAAGCCGTTTCAAAAGGTCCGTGATAAAAAATAGCATCCACTGCCGCATGGCTTACCAATCGTCGAGCACTTTCCGCGTCTCCTTGAATAAAGTTCAAAACTCCAGCCGCCATTCCAGATTCATGAGCTACTTCAGAAAAAATTTGTCCCAGCATCGGTGTTTGAGAGCAAGTCTTAACGACGACGGTATTCCCGTTCATGAGTGCTGGTATAAAATAGGAGTGGGGAAACAGTGAGGGTAGTGATGCTGGGGTAATGACTGCAACCACACCTCGAGACGAAAACCGAGTCACACAAGTCCCATCAGAAGTAGATAACTTCTCTTCAATACTTGTTTGACTGCCTCGATTGATAAAGGAATCGATAAGAAAAATAGTTTCATCAAATTCTCGAGCAGCCTCCCAAAGAGGTTTCCCTGTTTCAAAACTAAGACAGAAACAGACTTCAGTTTTTTTGTTTTTTAAGACTTCTCGATATCGAACTAAGTTTTCAGCACGGTTTTGAACAGACAACTTTTTCCATCTGTTGAAGCTTTTTTCCGCTGCTGAAACAGCCTCGTGAATATTTTCGTAGGCGAAAGGAAAGGTGAGGGCTGGAGCATCGAGATCTCCTGGATTTTTACTCCAGATTTCGCCATTGGGATCATCTACTTTTACAAAATGGCCTTGAATGTAATCTCCCTGATAATCTCGAGCTTTTGTTTTCATGCGAGGATCTCCTAGATGTGTCTATGGTACCTAGAGAAGGTAGAGGGGTCAATCGAGTCACTGACTAGTTGTGTCGTCATTCGAAAGCACTTAAAAAAATGGGGTTAAAGTGACTCCATGAAATCTGGAAAGTAAAAAAAATTCATAGTGGGAAAGCTTAAAAGGTTGATTTAGCGCTCTGAACCATTGGCACTCCGATTGCTTTTCTCCTAAAAGGCAAGTGGACCGAAGAACCGGTTCATCAACTAAGGAGCAGATCATGAAAGTGTTAGGAAGTTACAAAATGAGACGGTGGGCCACTGCGATGGTTCTTACTTTGGCCTCTTTGTCTTCAATTTCGGTGGCGGAAGTTGGACCTGATCCCAGGGAAGTGCGAATCAATGGTATTTCGTATGCCGGGAGCGGATGTCCTGCGGGATCGGTTTCCCAATTGATGTCGGATGATGCTAAGGCATTTACATTACTTTTTGATTCTTATGTGGCGGAGGCTGGCCCTGGAATGCCCTTGTCCTTAGCTAGAAAAAACTGTCAGATTGCGGTGGATTTACGATTTCCGCAGGGATGGTCTTACTCGATCTTTACGGTCGACTATCGAGGATATGCTCGACTCGATCCGGGAACTTCGGGACAACAAGTGTCTAGCTACTATTTTTCTGGCCAGTCCAAAACGGGGAACTTGAGGACCACCTATTATGGTCCGGCAGAAAGGGATTATCAAATTCGAGATACTCTTGGCATCGACGCTCTAGTTTGGTCGCCTTGCGGAGTTAACCGAGCCTTAAATATGAATACACAGGTTCGTGTCAGTGCGACAGGACGCCAAAGAGCTCTCATGACTATTGACTCCATCGACGGGGAACTGAAACACGTCTATGGAATTCAATGGAGAAGGTGTCAATAAATCTAACCTATTCACTTAACCCCTCCTTTCCCTTTAACAGGGAAAGGAGGGTGTGATACAAAAAGATAATGACCTCTAAAGAGAATTCTGAGAAGCCAAGAAAAACTCGCGATGAAATTCTTAAAAGGCTTAAGCTAGAATTACCAGAAACCAATCTCTACAGTTTAGCTGCAAAATATGAAATCCCGATTGAGATCGACGGTAAGAAAAATAAGGGGTGGGTCGGGCAAACGATTGAAAAAGCGGCTGGGTTATCGATCAGCAGTGCTCAACTTACCGATGGAATTGATTGTGAATTGAAAACCACTTCGCTCGTTTTAAAAAAGAATCGATGGTTTCCTAAAGAGACCATTAAAGTCACTCAGTTAAATCCTAAACAAATTTTATCTGAAAGTTTTGAAGAGTCGATTCTTTGGAGAAAGTTGTCTCGACTGGTTTTTGTGGGGGTCCATCATGTGAGTCCAACTGAGTGTTACGCTGTTCAGCTGGGAGCCTTAGACCTATCGGACCCAGATTTAGTGGGCCCTATCCGAGCTTTTTGGGAAGATGTTCAAAGTAATATTTTAACAGGTGACATGGTCCATTTTTTTAATTTGGGGAACTCACAGGAATTGATTCAGTTGCGACCTGTCGGCGACGGAAAACAATGGAGCACTTGCCCTATTACAGGGGAGAAATTTCCTGCCCGGGCATTCTATGCGACAAAGATTCTAATTGAGAAAATGCTGCAGAGGAACGTTTGGGAACCAATGGTAGGTTAGTGTTTTCTTCATTTAGGTTTAATGGCATCACAAACAGTTGAGTAGGAGCTTTTAATTCAAGGGTTTCGACTGTGTTTTTGGGTAGTAATACCGTTCCACGAAACAATTCGTAGGGACTTTGCATACAGAAAAATTCATCATTAGAAATACAGCCCACGAGTGCTGTTTGTTTGTTTCTGCGTTTTAAACTTTCTTTGTTGAGCGAAACCTTTTTTGAATTGTGAATGATAGAAATTTTGTCGGTGTCAGCCCAGTAGTGTGGCCCGCCGTCGAAAGGATCGATGTGTCCTTTCCAACGGAAACCTATTTTTTCTAACATGTGTTTGACTGGCTCCGTCGCTTTCCCTACGCGGCCGATGGCATCGCGGGCTTCTCCTGGTAAAAGCACGGTGTAAATATCACCTTTGGGGAAGAGTGAAGTGATGAATTCTTTATTTTTTCTCGAAAGGAGATCCGCATCTTGATACGACAGATTAGTAAACTTTCGCCCTAGGTTTTCCCAAAGAATGCTTTCTCCATTTTCGTCCAGGGGTGGCATCAGTTCGGATAGAATGCGATCTTTAAACCATCGCCGACGCATTTTAATAAACAAGAATCGAGCAAAAGAGAGTTGACGGCCAAGTTTTCCAGCGTGGCCCCGATAGGCTGGATCCATCACCAGGCCCCCGATTTCTGTGGGCCCATCCGGATCAAATTTGAGTCTTAAAACTTTGTGGATAAATCCAGCATGGATAGTTTGACTGTATTTTTGAACTTCATTCAATTCTAAATACATGTGAGGTGAGTCTGGAGAACCATGTCTAGCAATGATCATTGAGGTTCCCACCACTTTGTTTTCTTTAGTGTCCTCAATTACAAAAATATATTCTCGCTTGAATTTATCGTCGATATTTCCATTAAAGGAATTGACCGATAGAGCAATTTTTTCCTTCAGAATATCCCGATCTTCAGGAAGGTTAATGAAGTAAACTAAACGACTGAGCCTGAGCAGTTCTTCGAGATCCGTCTCCCTCACGCTTCGAATAATAAAGTGGCTCATGCGTGACCTCGACTGGGCATTCGAAGCATTTGAACGTAAAAATCGGTCGCTTTGGCGATTTGGTCCAACGAATTATATTCATTAGGTCGGTGAACATTTCCAATCGAAATGCCAGGACCAAAAACGATGGCTTCTGCTCCGTGTTGAGAATAAATCGCAGCTTCGGTCGATGAAGCTTTGGTTTTCGTAACGGCTTTGACTCCGCATCGTTTTAGACTTTGGGTGGCTTGTTTGATCAGAGCACTGTTTCTGCTGCCTTTCATGGGACAGTCAATACTGAAAGATTCCATCCTGAAACCGAATTTTTGGCTCAAGGTTTCTAGTTTTTGCTGCAGTTTTGTGGGGTTCATGGACGGAAGTAGCCGACAATCGAAAGTGAGATAAAGTTTGTTGTTTGCTGTTCGTGCCATATTTAAAGAGATTTGGCTCGATGAAGGCGAGAAACGGTTGTCCTTAAGTTTTTTTAACTCCTTAGATAAACTTTCTATTTCTGTAATGAGCTTAAACAAGTTGTGGGTCAGAGGAGTTTTTGCCTTAATTAATTGAGCTTCGCACTGATCTGGAATGCGATTTGAGTCAGTTCCTCCTGAAATAGAAACTATCCCGAAACCTCTTTTGAAAATATCATTTAAGGCCTTTTGAATGGCATTTTCCCCTAAATGAGGAGTTGAACTGTGGGCTGATTTTCCCTTCCATTTTTTTGATAGGGTCCCAGAGCTATTCTGAATTTCATTGAGGCTAGCTTCTAAAGTAAAAATCAAATGGCCTTTGTGAGCGTAAATCAACTCTAAATTCGAGGGCTCACCTACTAAGGCAAATCGGGGTTTGAAGGATTTCAATTTAAAGAGCTGCTGAATGCCGACCAGCCCTCTCTCCTCGCCGTAAGTTCCGACTAAAGCAAACGGCCGGTTCCAAGGTTTGGCAACTCGAGCTGCCCAGATCTTACAGAGAAAGTCGATCTTAACATCGGCGGTTCCAAGACCATAAAGTCGGTTTTTAACCTTAGTTAATCGGAAGGGATTTCCTTGTGTTTTGGTCCAAGATGAGAAATCTCCACCAGAAACAGTATCTAAATGAGTGTTGAGAACCAAAAGGTTAGGAGCCGAAAGGCTATGGCTGTAGGCGATCAGGTTATAGAATTCTTTCCCCTGTTCCATAACCTTCTGAGTTTCCACTTTAAGCCCCGTTTCTTTCAAAAGAGGGATCAAGAATTGGACAATTTCAGCATTGCTCTGGTGAGTGACGGAGTTTATTCCAATCACTTTTTCTATCCATTCCATCGGTGGGGTTCGCATAAAGTTTACCTGAATCGGTCGGTACTCTACTCCGGAACCCCAAATGAAGTCAATGAAGAGCCCTTAGAAAAGACTTGAGTTCCGTTGCGTAAGTCATTGAAAATAAACAATAAAAAACAAATTAATTGATTGTTGAGAGCGGGCTATGTTAGAAGCCAACCTAACCGATTGACCTTTAGATTATTGCTAGTTGTTTGGGTACCACACGAGAGGTTTGGGACCCGCCATAATCCAGAGGTCAGAGCGATTCAAAGGAAGTTATGGAATCTCTGGAAACCTCAAATTCACCCCAAGAGCAGTTAACCACTACACTCAAACAAACGGTTCTTGAATTAAGCCAGTGGAAATTAGGGCACGGGTTTAAAAATACTTCACTATTGCTTCAGGCCCTGACCCACTCCTCCTTCTTTAATGAGAGAAATTGTAAAAACGATGAGGTGCGCGCAGATAACGAGCGGTTGGAGTTTTTGGGAGATGCCGTGATAGGGCTCATCATCGCTCAAAGCATGATGGAAAAGTTTCCCAAAGCATCCGAGGGGCAGTTATCTAGGTGGCGAAGTAGTTTGGTGAGTCGGAAGACTTTAGCCGAGATCGCTCTGTCACTAGGAATGAACGAATGGGTACTTTTGGGTAGGGGCGAGCGCCAAACGGGTGGGGCTGTAAAAGTTTCGATCCTGGCTGGAGTTTTTGAGGCTGTAGTAGGGGCATTGTACTTAGATGCTGGCTTGATCAAAGTGAATGAGTTTTTAAGGGAAGTTTATCACCCTTGGTTAACGGCACTCACAGAGCTTAAAGAGAATGAGGCCAGAAAACTTTTTGATATGAAGACTCATCTTCAGGAGAAAACCCAAGAGCTCTATCGAGCTGTCCCTAGTTATCAATTGGTGGGAAGTTGGGGACCTGAACATGAAAAGACTTTCAAAGTTGAGATTCAAATTGGTGGAAAATCGGTGGCTAGCGGTGAAGGGAAAAGTAAAAAAGAGGCAGAACAGAAAGCGGCTCAAACCGCTTTAGAAGTGTTAGGGTTTTAATTATGCAAAATAAAGAATTTAAAAGTGGTTTCGTAGGTATTGTGGGGCCGACCAACTCGGGTAAATCTACTTTGATGAATGCGCTAATGAGCAAGAAGATCAGTATTGTTTCTCCTAGGGTTCAGACCACCTATCACGGGATTCGGGGCATTCTAAATCAGAAAAATGCCCAAGTGATCCTGACCGACACGCCCGGGTATCAGCAACATCCCGACCGAGTGGCTCGTCTTTTTAATCGAGTAGCTGACAAAAATGCAGGTGAATGTGAGGTTTTGGTATGGACGTTTGATGTATCTAACCCGAGAGTTATGCATCAAATTTATAAACTTAAGACAAAAATTTCTCAGTTTAAGCCGAAAGAACAATCGGTGTGTGTGTTAAATAAAATTGATCTGATTCCCAAGTTGTCACTTCTGCCGATGATCGAAGAAATCACTAAGCTTGAACTATTTAGAGAAGTCATCCCCGTTTCTGCCCGAAAAAAAGATGGGGTCGAACGTTTGCTTAACTTAATTCAACAACCTTTGCCAGAAGGGCCTCAACTTTATCCTTCGGAGCAGATGACAGATCGCCCTCAGGCTTTTTTGATGTCCGAATTTATCCGGGAAAAAATTTATCGAGCCACTCGTCAAGAGCTTCCTTACTCGGTTTGGATCGAAATGGAAGAATGGCGAGATCCTGAAGAAGAAGGTCACAAGCCCAAAGTCCCAACTTATCGAGCAGTGATTCATGTGGATAGCGAGTCCCGAAAAGCTATTTTGATTGGCAAAGGCGGGGAGATGTTAAAAAGAATTGGAATGGAAGCTCGAAAAGAGATTGAAACCCTGTTGGGTCATCAAATTTGTTTAAAACTTTTTGTCGATGTTCAAAAAGATTGGAAAGAAAATAGTCGTCAGTTAAACGCCTATTTGGAGTTGGAGTAAAGCATGTTGAAAGTAGCTTTAGTCGGTCGCCCGAATGTAGGAAAATCTTCCTTGTTCAATGTGCTTTTAGGCTATCGAAGAACAATTGTTTTGGATGAGCCTGGAACCACATTAGATCTCATTCAGGAAAAAGTGGATTGGGCTAACTTAGCACTGATAGATTCTCAAGGAATTTACAGTGAAGGGGATACTAAGGTTCTCCATCAAATCATTGAAGCGGCGGATGTCTGTCTTTTTATGGTGGATGCTATTGCCGGAATGACTCCATTTGACGAGTGGATTTCTAGAATTCTTCATATCAGTAAAAAGCCCGTATTGTTGGTGATCAATAAATGTGAATCGAAGAAAGCTTATGAGGATTCTGAGTTTTCCAAATTAAAATTTGATGAAGTCATTACGGTGTCTGTTTCACATCGAACCAATATTAACTTTATTAAAGAGTGGTGCCTTGCTAAAGCGGGATCGTCAGTCGAGCAGGCGGAACCTGTGATTAAGCTGACTTTGGTAGGAAGACCTAATACAGGGAAATCCACCTTGATGAATCGGTTGTGTAAAAAGGAGGTTTCACGGGTGAGCCCAGTGGCTTTGACGACTCGAGATCCGGTAAGTCACGAATTCGAAACTGAAGATGGATTAGTTAGAATCGTTGATACGGCCGGAATGCGTCGTCCCAGAGCCAAGAAGGGGTCGATTGAAACTTTTTCCATTCAAGCTACGACTCGAGCGATTAGAGAAAGTGATGTGGTCTTTCTTTTGATCAACTGTTCTGAGCAAATTACGGATCAGGATATGCGGCTTTTAAGTCTTTTAGAAAGAGAAGGCAGACCCGCTGCTGTGCTCTTAAATTTTTGGGATTTATTGAGCTCAACTGAGAAAAAAGAATATATCGAGAATTCGGATTTTAGAAATTACTTAAGCCATTTTGTCACTCAGCCTATCAGTGGAAAGACTGGACTAAAGATAGAGGAACTATTGCCTCTAGCTAAAAAACTGGTCAAGCAGGCCAATAAGAGAATTAAAACTTCTAAACTTAACGAAGTGGTTGAGAAAATTATCCAACGAAATCCCCCCCCCAATGCGGGTCGTGGGAACTTTAATATTTTATATGCCTCGCAAGTTCGCGTAGATCCACCCACTTTCGTTTTCTTTATGAATCGAAAACGCAACTTGCCGGAAAGCTATCAAAAGTACATTGGCGGGGCTTTACGGGAAAATCTCGGTTTAAAAAAGCAAACTATTCGAGTTTTTTTCCGGGGAAATGAACGCGACTAATTTTATTTTGGGTTGATCCAACACCATTGAGTCGCGGGATGAATTCTG
>OMIX01000094.1 GCA_900299195.1 Deltaproteobacteria bacterium | reverse complement strand
GAGGAAACAGAAAATGAAACTCTATTACTGCCCCAAAACCCGAGGAACTCGCCCCCGTTGGATGCTTGAAGAATTAGCCCTTCCCTACGAATTGTCCTACGTTAATTTAAGACAAGGAGAACAAAAACGGCCTGAGTTTTTAGCTGTGAATCCCATGGGAGGAATTCCAGCTTTTGAGGATGGTGCGATTAGAATGTTTGAATCGGCCGCGATAGTCATGTATCTCGCAGATAAATACGGTCAAGGCAGTTTTTCACCTGAACTCAACTCGCCCGAGAGAGCCAGTTATTACCAATGGATGTTTTTTTCAATGACCTCGCTTGATGCGCCTATCGTACAATATTTTTACCACTCTCAGTTTTATCCGGAAGAAAAGCGCGTTCCATCCAATGTGATGGATGCAAAGGGTAACTTTCAAAAAGCGGCCCAAGTACTCACACAACACCTAGAAAAAAACGAGTTTGTGTTGGGTAAAAGTTTTTCTGCGGCAGATGTCATGATTGGCAGCAATTTAGTTTTCGCCAAAGGGCTGGGCCTTTTAGAGGAGCTTCCGACCCTTCAAAACTACGTGCAAAAACTCGTTTCCCGGCCTGCTTTCAGAAAGGCCACAGCAAATTAAGCCAAGGCGGTTTATCCGAACTTGGATTGATAAAATTTCACCAGCCCTGTACATACATTTTAGACACACAAAAACCATTGCCTTTTAAACACTTAAGGGTTTGTTCTTAAGCTCTGCAAACCCAGATGTTTTAATTTCGTATCACTGCAACGCTCATATTACTTGGCTGGATAATTGCTCTTCTAGCATGGAACAAGTTTTCGTTGATTTTATAACTCAATGATTTAGCGCTTTCTTTTAACCCTTGCGCTGGACTTGGTTAGGAGTTTTTTATGAACAACTCAACCTTTAAAAACCTAGTACTCGTTTTATTTTTTAGTTTTATCTTAATCCCCAGTTTAAAAGCGGAACCTCACCTTAACAAAGGAAGACCGGAGGACTCCTTAAAGGTGATCAGGCACAAAGACTCCACTTATACCAAGAAACTTACCGAAGGAGGCATTCAAATTACCCTCATTGATAAATTCAATGAAGAACACAATTACAGTTACACGCTGAATGACTTTAAAAGCGAAAAAGGGGCCTGCACCAAAGGGGTCGGAAGAGTGATCGTAATGTCAAAGCTCGAACCCGGAAAACTAGACTCACTTATCAAGAACGCAGAAAAACTTGGTTTTAAGTCAAAAGAAGTAATCCCACTCGTATCAGCTGTCGCCTTCGAATATGACTGTGACAAAATTTCTTTAACAAACATCCATGATCTTTTCCTCCATCAAGATGTTTTACTCCTGGAGCCGGATGTTAAAGTACAAGCGTTTGCCTATGATTATATGTAATAGCCAGAACTTGCCCCGATCGAAAGTTTATCGATTGCCAACCTCCTGTCCCCGAAAAAGATAAAAAGTATTGCGAAGGCGATTATCATGAATGGATTAAAAAGAACTGTCCTGACGTCAAGTTCGTTTATTAATCATTTAACTTTGTAAGTGTGGGGCACATAGCCCGTGATAGCGTGTTATATGGGTTCTGCCCACAGTGAAATGGGGAAGAGAATTAGGCGGCTTTCATGGTTACCTTAATTTCGAGGGCTGAGGCGATGGCAACCAGCTTATCAATGGTCATATGACCAACTTGTCCAGAAAATATTTTGGATACCCTATCTTGAGTGAGCCCAGTAACCATGGAAGCAAGCTTCCGTTGGCTGATTCCTTGTTCTTCGCACTCAGCCTTAATAATATCGATAAGCTCACTCTTAATTTTGAAAGCCTGTAAATCAATTCCCCAATCCTCTGCCAGTTCTTCTAGGGTTTGAGCTTTGTGTTTTCTTTCTTTCATATTGAGATTCCTTTTATTCTTTTGCGGACGGCAATTTCCTTCTTAAATGTCTCTAGCTGAATAATCTGTTTCATCACATTACTGAGATGATAGTAAAACTACTATCACGCAATTCCTTTTTGCTCCAATGCCTATGATCTGACAAGGCGGCAATGGTGTTAGGGGAGCATGTTTTAAGGTGCGGCCATGTGGAAGGAACTATCATGACTTCTGAAATCGCAAAGATCACCATCTGCCCTTCTGAGAACAAGGGCACCGAGATGCAAAAAGCATTTTTCACACACATCGATGGAGACCGAGAACTCGTTACTTGGAATGGACATTTAAGAAAAATCGAATGAGGTTCCTCTCTTCCGAGAGGGACCTGTCACTCTCGCTGGGGCCGGAAGTAAGTCGGTACCTAGTCCGCGAATCGCTCCCGGTAGCTACAATGCTGGCACAGCGGCTCAATAGCCAATTGATCGAGAAACCCCTCGCGGATCCTTTTCGCTCTGTCGGATCGTAAGATATCTTTTAACGGTCGCGTGTTCACATTTCCGAGCGGAATATTGCCATCCTTATCAAGGCAACACGGGACCACAGTCCCATCGGTCAGAATGCCAAAGTGGGAAGAAAGCCCATGGCAGCTTCCCACACCCCCTACCCAAGGAGACTTCAAGGAAGGCCAATCAAATTCTGTGTCAAAATGGAGGGACAATCTGTTCTTAATAATAAAATTCTTCTTTTCTTCCAAAGTACGCGGAAGTTTTTTTCCAAAGGCCGCTTCTATTTCAGTGAGAATGGCCTCGTGACTGCCAACGGTCTCTCCTTTTTCATTAAGATCCCAGATCCGATAATTGATGAAAAGCCGCGGGTAGAGCTCAAAAGCGGCCTCAGTCCACGCAAAGATAGGAAAGAGATAGTCCTGTAGACTTCCCTTATTTCCCGAGTGACCATAGCTGTGAAGAGAAAAATTGATCTGCCTCAGAGCAGGATGGAGAAGTTCCTTGGCCCTCTTCTTAATTAAGGTCCCATTCGTCACAAGAAAGACTTTAAGTCCTGCATCATTAGCAAGGGAAATAAACTTCCCAATCTCAGGGTGAAGTAAGGGTTCCCCCAAGACATGAAAGGTAATAATGCGTGTCAGAGAAGCTACCTCGGTAAGTACCTTCCGAAATAGCGCCTCGGTCATAAAGCCAACCTTCCGTTCAGGCTCAACGCAAAATGAGCACTTCAAATTGCAGACATTGGTAATTTCAATGTTGATCCGATTAAATTTCACGTGGCCTTTCCTTGTCTCTTGATACGCCAAAGAGGGACTAAAAGGAAGTGGGTACCATTTAACAGGCTATTTCTAGGGGGAGACTTTCTAGCCACACTGAACACTGCCATGCCGACCTCAGTTCACCACATGTGTTCGCGCTGCATCTGCAATTCTACTATCCCTATATTTGAGGGGTTTCAAGGGCCAGTACAGAAGAATCGAAGGAGTAATGGGGATGAATTCGAACAAGTAAGGGCACTGATTCAGAATTTGATTCAAATTATGGTAGGATGGTGACCTAAATGGCACAGGCATGACTCTCTCAACTCTTTTTTGGATACTTCTTCTACAGTTTTTATTTGGACTGAATTACTTAGTTTCCAAGGATGTTTTAATCCATTATCCGCCTTCGGTTTGGGCCGCAATGAGAGCTTCTTTTACTGCAATCTCGTTAATCTTTTATTTGGCCCTGAAGGGGCAACTACAGCTGTCACAGGTGAAGGCTCATAGAAAATCACTTCTTAGGCTCGCCTTTTTGGGTGTGGTCCTCAATCAATCTTGTTATTTATTAGGCCTTAGACTCACCACCCCTTACAACAGTGCACTCATTAACACTCTCATTCCGCTTTTTACTCTAGCCGTAGCGTTTTTTACAAAATCAGAAAAACTGCTTCTGCGCCAAGCCTTAGCTTTTATGATCGCCTTACTGGGAGTGTGGAGTTTACATCCGTTGAGTCAATTCACTTGGTCTAATCAAACTCTTTTGGGAGATGGCCTTACTGTAATTAATGTCGCCGCTTATTCTTCCTATTTGGTTCTTAGTCGTCCTCTTTTGAAAACCCAATCCCCCATTTGGGTAACGGCATGGGTTTTTCTATTAGGTTCCTTGGGACTCATTGGACTTAGTCTGTCCGATCTGACTAAAACCACATTGCAGTTGCCGACACAAAGTGTGTTTCTGACGATGGCTTATGGCCTAGTCGGTGGAACACTTCTTCCTTACTTGTTGCTCTCTTTCATTCTTACCAAAACTAAGTCCTCTACCGTCGCACTCTTCGTTTATCTTCAACCCGCCATTGTGGGTTCACTCGCCTACTTTTTTTATGGCCAACACTTTTCTCAAGAAGCCATCATTGCCACCACTCTCATCTTTTTTGGGATTTTTCTAGCGACGGCCCCCAATCGACTCTTTAACTTTCTGCCTAAGAAAGATCACACCGCCTAGTTTTTTTTGCATGGCACGAGCGTTGCTCAACCCTTTGATCCATTGAGTTTAAACAACACTATTTCAAAGGAGTGGCATCATGAAACAACTCATCACATTATTTTCCACGCTAACGGCTGTGGTATTTAGCGTCAGTAGCGCAGAAGCCGTTGCAGTGAATACCAACACGGAAACCAAAATTCGCTACTGCAACAAGACTGAAGAAAAAATATTTATGTCGGTGGCTTATCAAACTTCAGACCCATCCCAAATCATGGCTCGAGGTTGGTGGGGAATTGAGGCTGGGGCTTGTTCAGAGCTTTCTTTTCCCATTTACGGCGATAAACTTTATGTGCACGCACAATCCTCTTCCCAAGTCTATCAATGGTTAGGCCAAAATCCATTGTGCGTGAATACTGTCGATGCTTACGACTTTGAAAATGCGGCGACCAGAAATTGCGCTGCTGCAGATCTTGCCTTAAGAAAATTCAAGGAAGTTTCATTGGCCGATCTCATTTCAGAGGCTGGAACCCAACTTCCCACTTATCAATTTACGCTCGATGAAGCGCAGCGGGTGGCGAGTGGTATCAAATTTTGCAATGACACCGATGACGCCGTCTACATCTCGTTCGCACAGAGCAAACTAACCGACGAATCAATCACCGTAAATGGTTGGTTTAAGGCCGCCGCTGGAAAATGTTTCGAGGCTGCTAGAAACCCCGAAGCCCAAAACCTTCATTTTTTCGCTCAAAATACGGATACCCGTTTGAAATGGAAAGGGAGTCGACCTCTTTGCACCGATGACTACGACGGTTTTAGTTATCCCAACGCATCCACAATGGCTTGCGATTTAAACAACCAGAAAACCCAACTCTTCAACAGCCAAATATTGCCGGCCAGTGGCGATTTTGAATACCATTTTCAAACACAACAGGCCCACAAAGCCCGCTCTGTTTTGGAAATCTGCAACTCAAGAGATAAAGATACCGTCCTAGCTCTTGCCTGGGAAGATTCTGATCTCCCCGGTCAGTACATGAGTAAGGG